>CAXUCK010000007.1:32647-33414 GCA_964249375.1 uncultured Acidobacteriaceae bacterium | reverse complement strand
CTCCTCGGCCTCGACACCACCCACTCGCAAGCCCACGGCGCCGGCGAGATTCCCACCGCCAACCGCTGGCTCCTCAACGGCCTCGCGCTTGCCGCCGCCCTTGCCGCCCTGCTCACCGCCGTCTTCCTCGGCGCCGCGCACGCCATGCACCGCCTCGGCACACCGCCCGAGGTCCTCGACCAGGCCATTCCCACACTCGGCGCCCTCACCGCCGGCGTCCTCCCACTCCTGCTCTACTTCACGCTCCGCCGCTATTTGCAGGCCTTCAATCACGGCCGCGTGATCGCGGTCATCCTCGTCTCCGCCAACCTCGTCAACATCCTCTTCAACTGGCTTCTCATCTACAGCCACAGCCACGTCCTTCGCCTCGGCCTCCACAGCATTGCTTTCGGCTGGCACGGTCGCGGCGTCGTCGGCTCCGGCATCGCCACCTCGCTCGCCCGGCTCTACATGGCTCTCGGCCTTGTCCTCGCCGTCGCCTGGTACAACCGCAAGCACAGCTACGGTCTCGCCCAAACCGCTCGCCGCCCCGACCTCGCCTCCTTCATCCGCCTCCTCCGGCTCGGCGTTCCCGCCGGCGCAACCATCCTGGTTGAGATCCTCATCTTCGCGGTCGTCACCTTCCTCATCAGCACCTTCGGCGCCGTCCCGCTCGCCGGCCACGAGATCGCCCTCAACTGCATCTCCTTCACCTTCATGATCCCGATGGGCCTCTCCTCCGCCGCCGGCGTCCGCGTCGGCCAGGCCATCGGCCGCCGCGACCTCGT
>CAXUCK010000007.1:0-32637 GCA_964249375.1 uncultured Acidobacteriaceae bacterium | reverse complement strand
CCGCCGTGTACCTGCTCGTGCCGCACCGGCTCGCCCGGATCTTCACGCCCGACGCCAGCATCATCGCCGCCGCCGTTCCCCTCTTCGCCATCGCTGCCATCTTCCAGATCTGCGACGGCCTCCAGGTTACCGCCATGGGAGCGCTCCGCGGAGCCGGCGACACGCACTCCGGACTCCTCGTCCACTCCTGCACCTACTGGCTCATCGGCCTGCCCATCGGCATCTGGCTCGGCCTTCACCGTCGCTGGGGCGCGCTCGGCCTCTGGACCGGCCTCTCCGTTGCCCTCGTCCTCGCCGGAGCCGTGCTTCTGCTGCGCTGGCACATCGTCAGCCGTCGCCTGGAGCTCCTCCCGCTCGCGTCCAGCCCTTAGCTCAGCACCTCAACGCCTGTCTCTGCCCGCGCCTCACCCCGTGTCGTCAGCGTCACCGCCGCACCCATGATCAGCGCTCCGCCCAGCACTCGGTCCCAGTCGCTCGCCCAACGCGAACACCCCCAGTAGGCTGCCGATCAGCGGCTCCATGTTCAGCAGCACGCCTGCCTGCGACGCCGGAACCTGCGTCATGCCCCAGTTCCACAGCAGCGTCGTCGTCGCCGTACACAGCACGCCACTCGCAACCAGCGCCCACCACGCCCCCGCCGGCACCCCACGGACCGGCGGCCAACCATCCCGCAGCACCACCCACGGAATCAGCATCGCCGTCCCGAGCAGCAGACCATACACAGTGACCACAATGTGGCTGTGCCGATCCATCAACCGCTTGTTCAGCAGAATCCAGAACAACGCAATGGAGAGCGAAACCACCACCAGCAGATCCCCAACCAGAGACGGTCCACCGCCCGCAGCCGCGCTGTGTCGACCGCTCAACGCGATCAGCGCCGCGCCGGTGGTGGATCCCGCAAGCGCCGACCAGCCAATCGCATCCATCCGCTCACCGGCAAACAGCACAGCGCCGACCGCGAGGATCACTGGCATGGTTCCCACCATCAGGGAGGCATGACTCACCGTCGTGATCGACAGCGCATGAAACTGGATTAGGAACTGCAACGGAACGCCCAAGAACGACGCGAGGCACAGCACTCCCCAGTCACGCCGGCTGAAGCGCGGACGCTGCGTCACAGCCAGCGGAAGCAACGGCAAAACGGCAAACAGGAAGCGGTACAGGACCATGTGCGACGAGTTCATCTGCGCAAGCGCGATCTTGCCGAAGAAGAACCCGCAGCCCCAGAACGAGCTGGCCAGCGCACACGCACCAAACCCCAGAAGCTGCCGCTTTCGTTCCTGACCCATGGTTCCAATCTCGCACAGATCTAGAAGCCAGGAGCTAACAGCTGCTTCTCCTACCAGACCCGGCAACTCGTCGCGGGCACCATCGGCGAGCCCTTCTTGCAGCCGAATGCTTCCGCGAAGCCGGGCTGATTCACGATTGCCCCATTTGCCCGGAAGTGGTCCGGCGAGTGAGGATCCTGCAGCACCTGCGACCGCACCGCCTCTGGACGAGAGTTCTCGCACCAGTTCTGCGCATAGGCGATGTAGAACTGCTGGGGTTTCGTGAACCCGTCCTGCTTGCTCTGCAAATCCGCGCCGTTCTTCTTCGCCCGGTCGAGGTACGCCAGATATGCCAAGACCAGACCGCCGTTGTCCGCCGTGTTCTCGCCCAGCGTTAACTTGCCGTTTACGTGCACATCGTCGACCGCCACAAACCCACCGTACTCGTTTATGAGGCAGTCGGTGCGCGTCTCAAACTTCTTCACGTCGTCCGCGGTCCACCAGTCCGAAAGATTGCCCTTCGCGTCAAACTTTCGGCCCTCGTCGTCAAAGCCGTGCGTCAACTCATGGCCGATTACCGCGCCAATGTGGCCGTAATTGACCGCGTCGTCCTGCTTCGGGTCGTAGAACGCTGGCTGCAGAATACCCGCGGGAAAGTTGATGTTGTTCATGCTGGGGTCGTAGTAGGCGTTCACCGTCGGAGGCGTCATCAGCCACTCGCCCTTGTCCACCGGCTTGCCGATCTTGCTCATCTCGCGGTCGTGTTCGAAGATTGCTGCACGCACGCGGTTGCCCAGCGGATCGTCCGCTTTCACCTCGAGCGCACTATAGTCCCGCCATTTATCTGGATAGCCAATCTTGTTGGCCACCGCATGCAGCTTTTCCTTGGCCCGCACCTTGGTCGGCGCGCTCATCCAGTCAAGCTGGTCGATGTCGTGATCCATCGCCGCCTCGATATCGGCGACCATCTCGAGCATCTTGGTCTTGCTGTCGCCGGCAAAATACTGCGCCACGTACAGCTTGCCGAGCGCTTCACCCAGAGCTCCATCGGTCGCCGCCGAGCATCGCTTCCAGCGCGGCCGCTGCTCCGGCTGACCTTCCAGCTTACGTGCGTAGAAGTCGAAGTTCTCGTCATCAAAGCGCTTCGGCAGCTGCGACGCCATCGCCGTCAACACCTGGTAGCGCATGTACGCCTTCAGCACTGTCACGTCGGTATCGCGCACTGCCAGGATCAGCGCCGGAAAGTACGTCGGCGTCATGTTGTTGATCTCGGTGAGCGACGGCGAGCGCACCTCCTGCTCATACTGCCCGAAGTTTACCCCCGGCAGCTTGGCCTCAAAGCTCGCGATCGGCTCCAGGTGGTAAGTCTTATCCGGATCCCGCATGTCCACCACGCCCATGCTGCCCTTGGCGAGCGACGTCTCAAACTTCAGGATGCCTTCTGCGTATTTTTGGGCCTCCTCCGGCGAACTTCCTGCGAGGGTCAGCATCTTCGCGACATGCGCGACATACTGCCTGCGGATCTCCTCATCCTTCGGTCCGGTGCGCAGGTAGTAGTCCTTCTCTGGCAGCCCGAGACCGCCCTGCGCCGCGTACGCGATCTGCTTGGTCGCGTCGTGGAAGTCCTGCTGCTCGCCGTAGGAGAAGAAGACGTCCACCCCGTCGCGCTGCAGCCGGGCGATAACCGGCGTCAGCCCCAGCTTCGCCCGCATTCCGGTGCCCAGGCCGTCGACCAGGCCAAGCAGCGGCTGCGCCGGCGCCAGTCCCTTTGCCTCGATTGCGTTCGTATCCATGCATGCGCGGTAGAAGTCGCCGATCTTCTGCTCATCACCGCTGCGCCCCGCACCGGCAGAGGCGTCCTTTTCGAGAATCGCCTGCAGCGACTGCGTGTTGACGTTGTAGAGCGCATAAAATTGATCGACACCCGTCTGGTCCGAAGGGATCGGGTGGTTCGCCGCGAAGTTGCCACAGGCGAACTTGTAGAAGTCCGTGCAAGGATCGGCACCTCGATTGATCGAGGTCGTATCGAACGCCGGAACCGGTTTGTACACCTGCTGCGGCGGCGTGCTGTTCCCCGTGGGAGCCGTCCTCCCGCTTTGCGCCATAGCCCCGGCCGACATCGCCGCCATCAAACCCACCTGTCCCCACCGCAGCTTGTTCGAGTGCACCTTCGTCATCTCCAGAAATCTCCTTGCTTCAGCTTAACTCTTTCCGCCTGCCCCGCATCTTTGCGGCGGATCGCCCGTCTATGAAACAGTAAAGTGACGCGAGAACCTACGCGCATTTTCCTTCATGATGGTTCCCGCCGCCGACAAGCGAAGCCGCCGGACGCGCCGCCGATTGATTGTGGCTGCGCTCACGGTGCTGGTCGCGTCCGGCGCCGCGTGGGGCGCCAAACCTGCCGAACCCAAACGCATCCCGCTTGCGCCGCTGGGCTATGAAAACGTGTCGAAGCGCTTTCTTGCCGAAGGCAGTTCCCTGCTCACGGTTCACTTCGTCGATGACACCCACGTGCTGGTCACCTTTGCCGTGCATCGGTTGATGCCGCGTCTTCCAAGTGATCCGCCGGAGCACCAGGATCACCTGATCGAGGCCCTCCTCGTCGATACCCGCACTTCGTCCGCGGTCGCGCACACCGAGTGGCGGGTGCACGACCACGGCCAATACCTCTGGGCGCTGGGCCGAGGCGTCTTTCTGCTCCGTTCGGGCGAGCACCTTTCAGCCTTTGCGCCCGTGGCGAACTTGGGCCGCGGCGAACCGTTTCTGACCCGATCGCTGATCACGACCGACCGCACCATCGAAGCCGTCGTTCTTTCACACGATCACGGCCTGCTGACGCTTGAAACCAGGGACCATGCCGCCGGTGAGCAGAAGGCAACCACAGCAGAGCCTGCCGAACATCCTGTCCAGCTGAATTTCCTGCGGGTCCATCTGCCAGCAGGCGGCGGCGACGCGGTTCGCCTGGTTCCGGCCGGAACCGCGCGCGCGCGCACCGGCGTGATTCTGCCGAACGACAGCATAGGGTACGTCAGCGCATTGGACCAGGGCGGCGGCCGGTGGGCCTTTGACTTTCACGAGTACACCGGCAAAACCCACGAGCTCGCGCTGTTCGACTCCTCCTGCCCGCCACACACCACGCTGGTCAGCCCCAGTGAGTTCGTGGCGCTCGCCTGCCATGGCGGAACTGATCGGCAACTGCTGGCCGCCTTCAACCTTGCCGGCGACGAGATGTGGCAGCAGCAGTTTTATCGCACGTACGCGTTCCCGCACTTTGACTATGCCGAGGGCGCGGGCCGCTTCGCCCTGAGCCGCATGATGACCAACATCAGCACGGCGGCAGCGTCGCTCGGGCCGGAGCAGATCGACGCACAGACCATCACCGTTTACCAGATTGATAGCGGCAAGCAGCTGCTGACGGTTGACATCACGCCGGTTGCGCGAGCGGGCGACAACTTTGCCCTGTCGGACGATGGCCTGCGGCTCGCTGTGCTGCGCGACGGAGTACTCGAGATTTATACGCTTCCGGAGTTGGGCGGCAAGGATCGCGAGGCCGTGAAAAGGGCCATCGCTATGGCACCGCCGGCGTACGACGGTCCGGTGCGGATGACGTCCGTCGCGACAAGCGCCTCGGCTGAAGCAACGGTCCCGGCCGTGGCCGGGGCGGCCGTTCCGCAACCGGCTTCTGTCGTCAGCCCGCCGCAGCCCTCGACCGCAAGCGTCGGTGCGGCGGAGGCGCCGGCTTCCGCATCGGCGAAGCCGCCTGCGGCGGATCGAGCGGCGCCGGTTCCCACTCGGCCTAACGAAGAAGGCGACCCAGACCCCGACAGTCCCACTCCACGTCAGCGGCCAACGCTTTACAGTACCCCCGGCGAGGGAGCCCCGGCGGCCGTGGCGAATCCGCAGTAGATCCTGCGAGGAGATGCAAACGGAAAGGCCGGAGACGATGTTCGTCTCCGGCCTTAAACCGATGAAAAGAAAACTGGTCCTAGGCAGCCTTCACGCTGATGGCCTTCACCCGAGCATTGAGCCGGCTCTTGTAGCGGCTGGCGGTGTTCTTGTGCAGCACGCCCTTTTGCACGCTCTTATCCAGCAAAGAAACGGTCGCGCGAAACTGCTCACCGGCAACTTTGGCATCACCCTTGCCAATCGCCTCCCGCAAGGCGCGCAGCGTACCGCGCAGCTTGGAGCGATTCGACCGGTTTACCGCAGTTCTTGTCTCGGTCTGACGTGCGCGCTTCAACGAGGAAACATGGTTCGCCATCTTGTAAGCTCTTTCGGAACCTGCCTTGGTGCAGGTGAGGGATGTGTTTTGCGCTTGCCCGGAGCCGCAGGCGTGCGAGCCGGCCTGACGCAATCCTCTGAGGATACGGCACGGATGCGCTGCGGTCAAGAGTTTCGTCCGTGTCCAGAGCTGTCATTCTGTCTCGTTTTCCGAGATCCTCGCGCTTGACGGCGGCCCACGAGCGGTCTAGTCTGTGCCCATCTTTGGTCCTCGTCTGGTACGCCCGGCAATCCGTTCTTCCCCCCATCGCTGCTTCCCCCGCCAGCAGTGCGTTTCGGGCCTCAGCGCCTCTCCCGCCCCTGAAAAGTCTGTGTCCAACCAGCCCCCCGCGGCGTCAAATCCGTGGCGGGCAAACCGCTGTCTCTGATGGAGGTCAGACCCCTCTTTGATCAAAAAAACGATTGCGATCACGAACGGTATCGAGCCCCTGTACGGAACGCATGATGAAAACCTGCGGCTGATGGAAGATCAACTGAAGGTCACGATCGATCTCCGCTCGGACGGGATTCATGTGTGCGGAGAGCCTGATGCCGTCACCCGCGTTCAATGCATCTTTTCTGATTTCGAAACCCTGCGTAAGGCCGGCATCAACCTCCACAATGGTGAGCTTCACGGGATGCTGAAGCTGGTCGTGTCTGACCCAAACGTGACGCTCAAGTCTCTGGTCGAGGCCGGCAGGCAGCGGTCGGCGGGGGTGAAGCGCATGGTGCAGCCACGCTCGCCGAACCAACGCAAGTATGTGGAGGCGATCGAGTCCAGCGACATGACGTTCGGCCTCGGCCCGGCTGGGACCGGCAAGACCTATCTCGCGGTCGCCATGGCTGTTTCCGCCCTGATGGCCAAAAAGGTGTCCCGCATTATCCTGGTCCGGCCGGCCGTTGAAGCTGGCGAGCGCCTTGGCTTCCTGCCTGGGTCCTTGCAGGAGAAGGTCGACCCCTATCTTCGTCCGCTGTACGACGCCTTGTATGACCTGCTCGACCAGGACAAGGTTGACAAGCTGCTTGAGCGCAATGTGATCGAAGTGGCGCCGCTGGCGTTTATGCGCGGCCGCACGCTGTCGGACGCCTTTATCATCATGGACGAGGCGCAGAACACCACGAACGAGCAGATGAAGATGTTCGTCACGCGCCTGGGCAACAACTCCAAAGCCGTCATTACGGGCGACCTGACGCAGACCGATCTGCCCAACCCGAAGAAGTCCGGCCTGCTCGAAGCGCTTCACGTCCTGGATGGTGTGGAAGGAATCCGCTTCTGCCACTTCGACGATGTCGACGTGGTGCGCCATCATCTGGTGCAACGGATCGTGCGGGCGTATGACAGCTACGGCCGCGCACAACAACAGCTGCCGCTCAGTGTCGACGGCGTTACCCTTAACGAGCCGCCGGGCAGAGACGCTGCGGTGAAACCGGCGTCGAAGCCGCAGTAGCTTTCCTGGGATTGCGTCGGGGCCGGATCGCGCCAGATCCGGCCGTACTCGCCTGGCACGTTCGCCTTTCTGTGAACCCCCAAAACGCTCCGTATGCTGCCTAAAGATTGTGGATTGTGAGGGCGTGCCAGGTGCGGTGAAATTCACCGACGGGAAAACTAACCGGCAGCTTTCGTGAATGCGTCCAATGCTTCTATGACCTCCATCGAACCTCCAAGTTTGTCATCCCGATTGCGCTCTGCGACTTCCGTGAGAACTGCGTGCTGTGGATTGGTCGTGTTCGGCATGCTGCTCGGGAGCAGCGCGCCTGTCGGTGCACAGAAGCCCGCAGAGCGCCCCGGCTGGCAGCTGAGCTGGGCCGACGAGTTCGACGGTCCAGACGGCTCGGCGCCCGACCCGACGAAGTGGAGTTTTGAGGTGGGTGGCGGGGGCTATGGCAACCACGAGCTGGAGACCTACACAAACCGGCGCGCAAACGCCGAGCAACGCGGTGGAAACCTGGTCCTCACGGCACGCAAGGAAGACCTGACCGGACCGGACGGAGTGGCCCGCGGGTACACCTCCGCCCGTCTTCGGACGCAGGGACACTTCGCCCAGGCGTACGGCCGATGGGAAGCGCGCATGAAGCTGCCGGCCGCCAAGGGGATCTGGCCAGCGTTCTGGCTGCTGGGCAGCGACATCGATGGAGCTGGCTGGCCCAAGTGCGGGGAGATTGACATCATGGAGAACATCGGCGAAAGCTCGGTCGTCTACAGCACACTGCATGGACCGGGATACAGCGGTGCCGGCGCACTGTCGGCGAAATTTCCCCTGCAAGCGGGCGAGGCGGTTGACACGGGTTTTCACGTGTACGCCGTCGAGTGGTCGCCGGAGCTGATCCGGTTCTATTTTGACGATCGCCTGATTGTGGAGCGGACGCCGGCGAGTCTGCCGCCCGGAACGCGGTGGGTTTACGATCATCCCTTCTTCACCATCCTGAACTTGGCGGTCGGGGGAGCGTGGCCCGGCAACCCCGACGCGACAACCGCGTTTCCGCAGCAAATGCTGATCGACTATGTTCGCGTGTACCGGCAGACCGGCTCGCCGGGTGCGGGGCACCCGTGATCTCCGCCGCGCCTGACGCTCTACCCGATCCCGCCGAGCTCTCTTTTCCGGCGCTGAACCGGCTCCTGAAACGTGTCTCGCGAGCCGTTGGAATCACAGGCGAGGTGGACGTGCTGCTGACGACGGACACGGAGGTTCGGCGCCTGAACCGGCAGTTCCGCGGCAAGAACAAGGCGACGGACGTTCTCAGCTTTCCGGCTGAGGCCATTCCAGGAGTGCCGGCCAAGGACCTCCACGCGGGCGATATTGCGATTTCGATCAATACCGCCACGCGGCAGGCGGCTGAGCACGGCCACACGCTCGACACCGAAGTGCGCGTGCTTCTGCTGCATGGTTTGCTGCACCTGGTGGGCATGGACCATGAGACGGACGGGGGCGAAATGCGCGAGCGGGAGCTTGCGTTGAAGAACGAGCTGCGCCTGCCGGCTCCGTTGATCGAAAGGGCCCTGAGTTCCTCCGCGGATCCGGTGAGGAACGGTCGGGACGGCGCTCGGAAGCGGGCTCCCGCACGGTCGGCGTTTAGGGGGGAGCGTAGCCGATGAACACGGTATACGGAATTTCCGTGCTGCTCCTGCTCGGCGTGCTGTCGCTGGCCACGTATATCGATCGCTTGTACTCGGAGATGGGCAAGTTTCTGGCGCGCGATCACCAGGCGAAGATCGACTTCTGGGAAAAGTTCGTGGAGCCCCGGTTGCTGCTGGCGCGAGATTCCATTGCGGAGTCGGCCTCTCTCTTGCGGCAGATGTCGTTAGCGGCAGTGGCCCTGATGCTGGGAGCGCATTTTCTGCCGCGGGCCGGCGTACCGTTTGATTCCGTCGCGCTCCTCCGGACGGCGGTCGAACTGGTCCTGCTGGTGCTGCTGTTTGATCGTCTCATTCCGCAAATCCTGTTCACCCGAACAGGCGGGCGATGGACTTTGACCCTACGACCACTGATTCAGGCGCTGCTGTACCTCGTCCTGCCGGTCACGCTGCTGCTGGAGCTGCTGCTTTCCATTGTTGCCCTGGCCGAACCGGAACCACCGGAGCAGACCGAGGACGACTCCGCCGCGGAGGCTATGGACGCTCTGCTGGAAGCGGGAGAAGAAGAGGGCATTCTGGAAGAATCGGATCGCGAGCTGGTGCGGTCCGTGGTCGAGTTCGGCGACAAGACCGTGCGCGAGGTGATGACGCCGCGTCCGGAGGTGTTCGCGGTGCCCGGTTCCTTGAGCCTGCAGCAGTTTACGGCGGCCATTGAGCAGCATGCGTTTTCGCGTGTGCCCGTCTACGGCGAATCACTCGACGACATTACGGGAATCGCGTTTGCGCACGACCTGCTGCAGGTAGCGGACACGGATGCGCCGACGCACACCGTCGCCGAGATGCAGCGGCCGGCGGCCTTTGTTCCGGAAACAAAAAACGGGGCGGAGCTGCTGCGCGAAATGCAACGCGAAAAGCAGCATATGCGCCTGGTGATCGACGAGTATGGTTCCGTCGCTGGCCTGGTGACGATCGAGGACCTGCTCGAGGCGATCGTTGGCGAGATCGACGACGAGCACGACGAGCCGGAAGGCGAGGATGCCCCGATGGCCGAAGAGGCTGGCTCGTTTCTGGTTCCAGGCACGTTTGAGGTGTCGCGGCTGCGCGAACTGTTTCCGATGGGCGAAACACAACGCAGCTCGGCGGCGACCGGAACAACAAGCGACGGAGCGCAACCCGCGTCTGTGGCGACAGCGGCTCGCGAGGAAGTCACGCTGCCCCTATCCAACAGCTACGAGGCGACCACTCTGGGCGGACTCGTGTCGGAGATCGCCGGTCACATTCCGCTGCCGGGGGAGGTAGTGGAGCAGGACGGCCTGAGGATGGAGGTGCTCGCGTCGACCGACAGGCGGATCGATCGTCTGCGTGTTTCGCTGCGGCCGACAACGGTCACCTCGGCTGCCTAGTCGCCTTAGTCAATCGAGATCTTGCGCAGCAGCTTGAAATCCGACAACATCTTGCCTGTGCCGAGCACAACAGAGGCGAGCGGATCGTCGGCGATGGACACGGGTAGGCCGGTTTCTTCGCGGATCCGCTTGTCGAGGTTCTTGATGAGCGCTCCGCCACCGGTGAGCACGATGCCCCGGTCGGAGATGTCGGCGGAAAGCTCAGGCGGGGTGCGCTCAAGCGCGACGCGGATGGCGTTGATGATGGTCGCAATGGACTCGCTGAGCGCCTCGCGGATTTCAGAGTCGTCGATGGTGATGGTCTTGGGCACGCCCTCAATGAGGTTGCGACCCTTGATCTCCATGGTGATCGGCTTGTCGAGCGGGTAAGCGGAGCCGAGTTCCATCTTGATCTGCTCGCCCGTGCGCTCGCCGATCAGCAGGTTGTACTTGCGTTTCAAGTAGGTGATCACGGCCTCATCCATCTGATTGCCGGCCATGCGCACGGAGCGCGAGTAGACGATGCCTGCAAGCGAGATCACGGCAATGTCCGTCGTGCCGCCACCGATGTCGACGACCATGTTGCCGCCGGGCTCTGTGATGGGAAGGCCGGCGCCGACTGCAGCCACCATGGCCTGCTCGACGAGATGCACTTCGGAGGCTTTCGCGCGGTAGGCGGAGTCCATGACGGCGCGCTTTTCCACCTGCGTGATCTCCGACGGCACGCCGATGACAATACGCGGGTGCACCATCATCTTGCGGTTGTGCGCCTTCTGGATGAAGTAGTTCAGCATCTTTTCGGTCTGTTTGAAGTCGGCGATGACACCGTCCTTCATCGGCTTGATGGCGACGATGTTGCCGGGCGTCCGGCCGAGCATCTCCTTGGCCTCTTTGCCGACGGCCTCGACCTCATTCGTGTTCTTATTGACAGCAATAATCGAGGGCTCGTTGACCACGATGCCTTTGCCATGCGCGAAAACCAGCGTGTTTGCGGTTCCCAGGTCGATGGCAAGATCGCTTGAAAACAGGCTGAACAACGACCGCATGTTGCTGATGCGGGAATACCGCGTCTGAAACGAATTCGAAGACATGAGTGGGTCAGCGTTCCTGAGGGAGACTTCCTTCAGTGTAAACCGCGATGGCAGCACCCGCCGATCCGCACGGCGGCGGATACAATCGCCTTATGATCATTGGGGTTCCGAAGGAAGTGAAAGATCACGAGAGCCGCGTGGGCGTGACGCCCGCGGGCGTCAAGGCGCTGGTTGAGGCTGGCCATACGGTGCTGGTGGAGCATGACGCCGGGGCGCTTTCTGCCATGCCGGACGACGACTACCAGAATGCCGGAGCGGAGATTGTCGGGTCAGCCTATGATACGTGGCGGCTGGCCGACATGGTCGTGAAGGTGAAGGAACCGACCGAAAAGGAATATCAGTATTTCCGGCCTGGACTCGTGCTCTTCACCTATTTGCACCTGGCGCCGCTCCAAGAGCTCACGCAGCAGCTGCTGGACAAGAAGGTTACGGGCATCGCCTACGAGACAGTACGCGATCGCGCCAACACGCTCCCGCTGCTGACGCCGATGAGCGAGGTAGCGGGCCGGCTTTCCGTGCAGATTGGCGCGGCATACCTCGAAAAGGAGCACGGCGGCCGCGGCGTTCTGCTGGGAGGCGTTCCGGGCGTGGCGCCAGGGAATGTCTGCATCATCGGAGGTGGCATCGTGGGGACAAATGCGGCGAAGATGGCGCTTGGCCTCGGCGCGAAGGTGACACTGCTTGACAACAATCTGAACCGCCTGCGCGAGCTGGACGACATATTCGGGGGCCGTGTGTTTACCGTCGCGTCGAACTCCTATAACGTCGAGCGCGCTGCCATGGATGCGGATCTGCTAATCGGCGGCGTGCTGATCCCCGGTGCGGCCGCGCCGAAGATCGTTACACGCGCGATGGTCGAGAAGATGAAGAAGGGCGCGGTGATTGTCGACGTGGCCATCGACCAGGGCGGCTGCATCGAGACGGCGCACCCGACCACCCACTCTGATCCGTCATTCGAGTTTGCAGGCGTGGTGCACTACTGCGTGACCAATATGCCGGCCGCCGTGCCGAACACGTCGACGCTGGCGCTGACCAACGCAACTTTCCCGTACGTGTTGCGCCTGGCCAGTCTGGGTGCCGTGGCCGCGATCGCAGGGGATCCTGGCGTGGCCGAGGGCATCAACACCTATGTCGGTCACGTGACCTACGAAGCTGTGGCGGTGGCGCAAGGTCGCGAGTATAAGGCCGTCTCTACGCTGCTGTAAGTGCCGCCTCCGGCAAAGCTCCGCCTATAATCACGGCACGACTCATCGCAAGGGAGCTGGCAGGAATGGGAGGACGACTGGACCGCCGCAAGCTCCTCACGTTGGCGCTGGGCGTTTCTCTGTTGATCCTCTTCTGCGTGCTGGCGACGCTGAACGCCTTCAACAATCGCTTTCTGAATCCCTCGACGACGCTCGAGATACTGCTCTTCACCGGGCTGACGGCGCTGGCATTCCTTCTTTTTGTCGGCATCCTTGTGCTGCTTGCGCGCAACCTGCTGAAGCTCTACGCGGACCAGCGCTCGCGTGTGCTTGGGTCGCGCCTGCGGACGCGCATGCTGTGGGGCGCGATCCTGATTTCCCTCGTGCCCATCGCCTTCATGGTCACGTTTTCATACGGTCTGATGAATCGAGCGGTCGATCGGTGGTTTTCGCAACCAGTGAATGAGATGCGGGACGAATCGACCCGCATCGCGCTGGAGCTGTCGCAGTATGCCGCGGCCAATGCACGCGTCGAGGCCGAATCCATTGCGGCCAGCATCCCTCCGGAGCCGCCCGCCGGCGGGCGCTACCAGCCTGCAAAGCACCCTGCGACGACGACCCGGCGTAACGCCGCGGGCAGATCGGTTCCGGGGCGGCGCGCGTCGTCCCCGTCACCCGCCCGTGCAACTCCTCACCCGCTACAACGAGATCATCGCGAAGCAATTGCCGCCGTGCTTCGACAACATGAGTTGACTCTGCAGAGCGGTTTCGCAGTCGTCTTTCGCCATGGTCGTCCCGTGGCCGCGTTCCATCCTCCTGTTTCGGGAACGGCTCCCGCGCTGGTGAAGTCGTGGCTTCCGGAGTCCGCGGCTGCGGATTCGCAGGAAGCGGTCGCAGATCCGTTCGATGGGCCCCTTCTGGCCGCCGCGCAACGCACCGATCAACCCATTTTCGCCATTGCCGGTACGGATTACTCTCTCGGTACAGCCGTTTTGCCGCAGAACTCCGGCGTTGTGGTCGTGGGGATGCCGGTGCCCTATGGCATGCCCGCGACTATGGCGCGACTGCGCTCCGCGGCGGACATGTACTGGACGCTGTTCCGGTCGCGCCGGCAGATCCGCTGGCTTTATACGGTGCTTCTGCTCATGATCACGAGCCTGGCGCTGTTTGCCTCGTCGTGGCTGGCGCTGCATCTCTCAAAGCAGGTGACCCGGCCGGTTGAGGCGCTCGCCGACGCCATGGACCTGATCGCGGCGGGAGACTACGGCCACCGCGTGGCGGCTTCAGTTACCGACGAACTTGGTGAGTTGGTGCGCTCGTTCAACCGGATGGCCTCGGATCTCGAGGAGAGCCGGCGCACTGTCGAAGAGTCCACGGTGCAGCTCTCAGCGGCGAATCTTGCCTTGGAGGCGCGCCGTGGCGAACTCGAGACGATGCTGGAAACAATTCCCAATGGCGTCGCGACACTCTCTCCCGAGAGGCGGATCCTGCTCTCAAACCGTGCTCTTTCTGAACTGCTCGATCCTGGCGGTCAGCGCCCCTTTCTCGGCCGGACCCTGACTGAGGTCGTCCCGCCCGAACTTGACGAGGTGCTTGACCGGCTCATCCGCCGATCGCATCGGATGGGCTCGGCAACGAATGAGTTTGAGCTGCCGAGTGCGCGCGGAGAGGCGCTGCAGCTGCTGATCACGGTCGCCCTGCTGGAATCCGCGTCGCCCCTGGCCGGCCACCCGCGCGAGCACCGCGGCTACGTCGTCGTGCTTGAGAATGCCACGGAGCTGCTGCGGGCCCAACGGCAGTCGGCCTGGAAAGAGGTCGCGCGTCGCGTGGCGCACGAGATCAAAAACCCGCTGACACCAATCTCCCTTTCGGCTGAGCAGACGCGGCGACACATTGACCGGCTCGGCGGCCTGCTGGAAAACCATGCCCTGAATTCCCCATCGATCGCGACCATTCGCCGCTGCTCCGAGGTCACGTCATCCTCGGTCGAGACGCTCCGATCGCTCGTCGATCAGTTCTCTTCGCTGGCGGAGTTCCCCACCGCGCGCCCTCAGCCTACGGACCTGAACACGACCGTCGAAATGGCGCTCGCACTCTTCTCCGGCCGCCTCGGTTCCATTCGCATTGTGCGTGATCTCGCGACGGATCTGCCGCCGGTTCTGGGCGATCCAGAAGCGCTGAAACGAGCTCTCTCGAACCTGATCGACAACGCGGCCGAGGCGATGCAGGGCGCCCTCTACCGCGAGCTTCGCGTCTCCTCCGCCATGCTTGACTCCGGTCTCGTCGAGCTGGCAATCGCCGACACCGGCTCCGGCCTCACAGACGAGATGCGCGAGCGACTCTTTCTCCCCTACTTCTCAACGAAACAGCGAGGCACTGGCCTGGGTCTGGCCATTTCCGCAAAGATCATCCAGGAGGTCGGCGGCACCATCCGCGCCGAATCGAACATCCCCACCGGCGCGCGATTCATCCTGGAACTTCGACCCGCGACGACCGCGACGGACTCCGACCCGGAGCTGCATTCCGTGCTGCTCGGAACGCTGGCCGAGAGGGCATCTCAAATCCTATGAACCACGTCCTGATCGTCGACGATGAGGCAGAGATTCGTGAGTCGCTCGCCAGTATCTTGAGCGAAGAAGGCTACCTTGCGACCACCGCTGCCGACGCCGCCGAGGCGCTCGCGCTGATCCGCGACGCCAGCTATGACGTCGTTCTGCTCGACATCTGGCTGCCCGACCGCGACGGCCTGGATCTCCTGGCCGACATCCGCTCCACGGATCTCGGGACCGTTCCGGAAGTGATCATGATCTCCGGCCACGGAACCATCGAGGCCGCCGTTCGCGCAACCAAGTTGGGGGCCTACGACTTTCTCGAAAAACCGTTGTCCCTCGATCGCACGCTGCTGGTGTTGCGTAACGCCATGCGTGCCCGGCAGATGCGCGACGACAACCAGGAGTTCGCCCGGCAGCTGTCGCTCAAGAGCACTGTTACGGGTCAAAGCATAGCCATCAAGGCGCTCCGCCAACAGATCAGGCTGATGGCGCCCACCAACGGTCGCGTGCTCATTTACGGCGAGTCCGGCACGGGCAAGGAGCTGATTGGTCGCGCGATGCACGCTGAATCCCTGCGCAGGGAGCGGCCGTTTGTGGAGCTCAACTGCGCGGCGATTCCGGAAGATCACATCGACTCCGAACTCTTTGGCTATCGCCATGGCGCCTCGCCGGCCGGCTCGGGGGCGCCGACAGAAAAGCGGGGCACCTTAGAACGCGCCGACGGAGGCACGCTGTTCCTCGACGAGGTCGGCGACATGAGCCTGAAGACCCAGGCCAAGGTGCTTCGAGCGCTCGACGAACAGCGCTTCCTGCCAGTCGGCGCAACGCACCCGATCCATGTCGATGTGCGCGTCATCGCCGCCACCAACAAGGACCTCGAAGAAGAGATCGCCCGGGGCAATTTTCGGGAGGACCTGTTCTACCGCCTGAACGTGATTCCGTTCTTTGTGCCGCCGCTGCGCGACCGCAAAGAAGATATTCCGTCACTTGTGCGCGAGTTTCTCGCCGAGTTCGGCAAGCAGTACGGCCGCCAGCATGTTGAAATTACCGAGGACGCGCTGGCCGCGCTGCGACAGTACCACTGGCCCGGCAACGTGCGTGAGCTGCGCAACCTGGTCGAGCGGGTGCTCATTCTTAACCCGCGCGTGCAGCGGATCGAACGCAAACACCTGCCCATGCTGGTCTACCGCGAACCGGCGCGCGACCCTGCCCGCGGCGCTTCGCTGCGCCTTTCGCTCAACCCCGCCGATGACGGCTCGCCGACGCTCTCGGAAGCGCGGGAGGCATATGAGCGCGACTACATCCTCAAGAAGATCGATGAGCATCATGGCAACATGACGCGGGCCGCCGAGTCGCTCGGCCTCGAGCGTTCGCATCTTTATCGCAAGATGAAGACTCTGGGAGTCGCGATTAAAGAGTAGTGTTGATCCGCCTCCCGCGGAAAGGGAATCCTCCATGAAAATCGTCCTCCCTGGCGGATCCGGACAGATCGGAACCCTGCTCGCACGACACTTGCACGCTCAGGGTCACGAGGTACTCGTCCTGACGCGCACCTCAGCGGCGCAGCAAAAGCCGGTCCCCTGGCGCGTCATCCGCTGGGACGCACTGACGCTTGATCCTGCGTGGACCTCTGAGATCGACGGTGCAGACGCCGTGATCCATCTTTCGGGGCGCACCGTGAACACGCGTTACACCCCGAAACATCGCCGGGAGATTTATGACTCGCGGCTTATCCCGACGCGACTCGTTGGCCAGGCAATCGCCGCCGCGAGTACTCCGCCGCGCATTTGGATGAACGCCAGCACCGCCACCCTCTACCGGCACGCGGTCGATCGCCCACAGGACGAGTTCACGGGAGAGTTCAGTCGCAGAACCGGTGGTCCGGCCACATCGGAGCAGCGGGGACTTCCCGAAACCTGGGCGTTTTCCGCCGACGTGGGATACCAGTGGGAGCGAGCCCTGCGCGAGGCGAGTACGCCCCAAACCCGAAAGCTCGCCCTGCGCACGTCCATGGTCATGAGTCCGGACGCCGGTGGGGTGTTCTCGGTGCTCTCCGGTCTTGTCCGCGCCGGTCTCGGCGGCACGCAGGGGCCGGGAACGCAGTTCGTTTCGTGGATGCATGACCTGGACTACTGCCGGGCTACTGACCTGCTTCTTGCGCATCCAGAGATTGCCGACGAGACCGGGGGTGTCGTGAACATGGCTGCGCCGCGTCCGCTTCCTAACCGAGACTTCATGCGTGAGCTTCGCCGCGCCTGGTCGGAGTCGCTTGGCCTCCCAGCCGCTGGTTGGATGCTCGAGATCGGCGCCGTCTTGCTCCGGACAGAAACCGAACTGATCCTGAAAAGTCGTCAGGTTGTACCCGCTTTGCTTCTCCGCCAGGGCTTCGAATTTCGCGTCCCGGGTTGGTCTGAAGCGGCCGACGACCTTGTCCGCCGCATGCGTTCCGCACAGTAGCTTCCGCCACAAACTTTGCATCCACCTTCCCCCTCGGCTCATCCTGTTGGTGTAAGCCCCCCTCGAACGGAGATTCAGCCCCATCGCCTCAGCCGCCGATCAACACCAGCAATGGAAGCCGCGCGTCAATCCGTGGGTGATCGCCGCGACCGTTGCGCTGGCCGCCTTTATGGAGGTGCTCGATACCTCGATCGCCAACGTCGCCCTGCCGCATATCGCCGGAAACCTCGGCGCCAGCGAAGATCAGGGCACCTGGGTGCTTACGTCCTATCTCGTCTCAAACGCCATCGTTCTCCCCGCGGGAGCGTGGGCCTCCTCGGTCATCGGCCGGAAGAACTTCTTTCTTTCGTGCATCACGCTGTTCACGGTCGCTAGCTTTCTCTGCGGTATCGCTCCCTCGCTTCCGATCTTGCTGATCGCGCGAGTCATCCAAGGCGTTGGTGGCGGCGGTCTCCAGCCGATGGCCCAGGCCATCATGGCGGATTCCTTCGAAGAAAAAAAGCGCGGTCAGGCCTTTGCTCTTTATGGTCTCGTAGCTGTTCTCGCGCCCTCGATCGGACCCACCCTCGGCGGCTGGATCACGGACAACTACTCCTGGCGCTGGATTTTTTACATCAACATTCCCGTCGGCCTGCTTGCCTTTCTTCTTGTCACCCGTTTTGTCGATGACCCGCCCTGGATCAAGGCCGACCGCGCAAACCTGCGCCGGCTGGACTACTTCGGCCTCGGTCTGCTGACGCTCGCCATGGGTGGGCTGCAGATCATGCTCGACAAGGGCGAGGAGAATGACTGGTTCGCCTCAAACTTTATTCGCGCCTTTGCTGCGATGTTTGTGCTCGGCATGGCCGGCCTTATCTGGTGGGAGTGGCGGCATAAGAGCCCGATCATGAACATCCGGCTCTTCAAGTACAAGAACTTCGCCATCTGCTGCCTCCTGATGGCGCTGGTCGGCGGCGTGTTGAATGCGTCGACCGTCCTGCAGCCACAGTTCATGCAGACCCTGCTCGGCTACACGGCCACCAGCGCCGGCGAAGCGCTCACCGGCGGCGGCATCGCCCTGGTCTTCGTCATGCCGTTGGCCGGCATTGCCACCGGCCGATTTGCCGCGCGTAACCTCGCTGCCATTGGCTTCGCCGCCTTCGCGATTGCCTTCTACTACATCTCCACCACGCTCAACCTGGGCCTGTCGTTCGGCATGAACGCGTGGCTGCGCATCATCCTGATGATTCCCATACCGTTCTGCTTCATCTCCATTACCAACGCCGCGTACGTTGGCCTACCGCGCGAGTCGTCCAATCAGGTCTCCGGCATCATCAACTTCGTCCGCAACGTTGGTGGCTCCATCTTCATCGCGGTCACGGGAGCGATGGTCACTAACCGTTCGCTCTTCCACCAGGCGCGCCTGCAAAATCATATGCAGTCCGGCAATCCAGCTTTCAGCGACCGGGTCAACGCGCTGAGCGGCCTCTTCGGCAGTGGCCCAGGTGGGCAGCGAACCGCACAGGCCCTGATCTACAACCAGTTGAACCAGCAGGCCGGCGCCATGGCGTACCAGGACATCTTCCGGCTGCTGTGCTGGATGGCCGTCATCATGATCGGATTCGCATTCCTGCTCAGCAAGAATCGGCCCGGCCAGGGAGCGCCGGCCGGCGAGGCAGTCCACTAGCCCAAACGGCCGCCGCCCGCGGTGTAGCGGGGTGCGGCCAAGCCGCTGCGATACAATCAGACCCGTTGCGACCGCCTGGCCGCGTGACGCCCCCACGGCATCTCCCCACCTCCGCTCACAACGAAAATCTTTCTCACGATTTGAGGTACTTCCATGTCGATTCCCGCTACGCAGATGCGCCCGGGCATGATCATTAAGTTCAAAGACGACCTCCATCTGGTGTTCTCAGTCGAGCATCGGACGCCCGGCAACCTGCGCGCCTTTATCCAGGCCAAGTTGCGCAACGTCCGTACCGGCGCCATGTTTGTCGAGCGTTTCCGCTCGCCCGACCCGATCGATCGCGTGGTCGTGGATGAGATCAAGATGGAGTACCTGTACAACGACGGCGACGACTACTACTTCATGGATGAGAACTTCGAGCAGACCGTGCTGAAGCGCGACACCCTCGGCGACGCAGTCGATTACCTGCTTCCGAACCTCTCGCTCGACGTGAGTTTCCATGATGGCAAGGCCGTCGGCATCGAACTGCCGGGCGTCGTCGAGATGACGGTCGTCGAGACCGAACCCGGCATCAAGTCCGCGACTGCTTCAAGCGTGACCAAGCCCGCCAAGACCGAAACCGGCCTTGTGGTGCAGGTGCCACCTTTCATCAACGAAGGGGAGAAGATTCGCGTCGACACGGCCGAAGGCGCCTACATGAGCCGCGCGTAGCGAATTACAATCGTGAGGGGCGGACGCGCACATGGGATACAGATTGTCCTCACCGGCTCAGCGGTTCCGTTCCTTGCACGACATCCCCTCCTCTGCCATCCTAGAAAGATGGTCTGCCACTACATGGTGCGCGGCCGGGTTCAGGGCGTTGGCTTTCGCTGGTTTGTTCATCGCGAAGCCGCCGATCTCGGCCTGCGCGGCTGGGTACGCAATACCGACAACGGGTGTGTTGAAGCCGTCGTCGCAGGCGAGCCCGACCTGGTCGAAGAGCTTTCGCGAGCGATCCGCAAAGGCTCGCGCGGCAGTCGCGTCGACGCCGTCCAGCAACACACACTAGACGAGGCCGAAGGCAGCGCGCTCGGCCCATTTCAGATCGAGGGAGCCTGGTAAATACCGCATGCCGAACAGCATCAACTGCGATCCGCTGAAGTCTCTGATCCGGACAGTTCCGGACTTTCCCAAGCCGGGCATCCTGTTTTACGACATCACCACGCTACTCAAAGATCCGGCCGGCATGGCACAGCTGATCGACGCCTTCGCCGCCTATTACATCGGCAAGGAGATCGACCTCGTGCTCGGCATCGAGGCCCGCGGCTTCATCTTCGGACCCGCTCTCGCCTATCGTCTGAACGCCGGCTTCGTTCCCGTCCGCAAGCCCAGGAAGCTGCCCGCCGAAACCGCCAAGGTCACCTACGATCTGGAATACGGCAGCGATTCTCTCGAGATCCACCTCGACGCCATTGAACCCGGTCAGCGCGTCATCATCGTCGACGATCTGCTTGCCACCGGCGGCACCATGCAGGCCACCGTGCAGCTTGTGCGCCAGCTCGGTGGGGAGATTGCCGGACTCGGCTTCGCCATCGAACTCGACTTCCTCAAGGGCCGCGACAAATTCCCCGAGTACGACGTCTTCAGCCTTCTGCACTACGACGAATAGTACCTGTCGCGAAGGCATTCAGAGTATCAAGTGACAAAGCTAAATATGATGCCAGGTTCCGTACATCGGATTCTACTACCGTACGATCTACGCCTTCCGCCCGCTTCCTCAACTCAGGGGTATGAGCTAGATCGGTATCGATCAGGTGCACGCTCCTATCTGCGCTATCGACCTTTAGCAAGCCCTGACTACCACCCGTTAGCCGATACGAGGAGTCCGGTTTTTCCAGAAAAAGGATGTACGTGACTCCGGTTTTCAAATTATCCCATGCTGGCGTGTGCAGCGTGACAGTATGACCTGTAACAAGCTGTACCTGGCCACCTTCAGAAACAAAAGTGATCGTCTTAGAAGCCATACCTTTTATGACGTGGTCCACTTGTATCTGATACTCCGTCCTAACGCTATCTCCATCATCGGTCAGCCGACTTTTGGCCTTATCTAACGTTCCCGAAATGATCACTTGACTGGATTGCGCCAGAGATCGAAGGTCGTGCTCACCCCAGCGCTCCTCCAAGTCTGTAAGACTGACATCGCCGACTTTCGCGCTCAAGTTTTGCAAGCCGTTCGGATGTCGCAGAATTGAACGTTGTTCGACGGGGTTGATCGTTGGTTGCTTTGAGGAGGGTTGTTGCCCTCGCCCAGATGCTATGACAAGCGAAATTGCTGAAACAATGGCGCAGTAGTGGACTTTGCTCATGTGTTTTCTCCCGAATCAGGAACAAGAAACGCCGTACAAGTATTGAGAAGAACTGTCAAATTCACCATCGACGTAATAGTTTTCCGTGTAGTACGTGTACGTACAGACAGGCGTATATGTGTAGTAAGTGTAGGGCGTGGTGCACGGCCCTGTGTTGGTTAGCATTTTTGCAGATTTAGCTTTGTTCGAGCAGCCCTCGTACAGACTGGTATGGTCGCTGCATCCCCGCTTTGCACAGTAGTCGTAGGCACAACTGGCGCGGTGCATCCTCCAGGGAGTGAATTTGATGGATTGTTCATGATGCTTGGCGGGTTCGGATTAGTCCCGCCATCGAGTAATCCAAGCGCATGACCCAACTCGTGAGCAAGGATCGTAGTACCTGTACTGAGAACCTGCGCAGCTTTCATGAATGTCTCGCCATAATATACGCGCGAACTCGCTGGTTTGTAAGAGGCGCACCCCCTGTGTAGCCTTTCGCGTCGCTGGAGATTGGACTTGGATGTCCGACCCGTCCGGCATTCCATTCGGAAGAGGATCGAATTGCGTGTGAGAACTGCTTGCAAGAGCATTCCATTCTCCCACGGCTGCTTTGAACGCTGCAGCAATAGTCGAGTCTGGTGTCGCGACGTTACCGCTCGCATCTACGAAGGGTTACGTGACATGCGTGCTACCGTCTTTTCCGCTTGGATTTGTGTTTGCCGCATTACTCACCAAAATACTAGAGTTCATACACTGCTGCGCATATGCGCCGGAAGAAAGAAGGAACAGGGCACAAGATGTTAGTCGACTAAGGACACGCATACGCACGCTCCGTTCCAAATTGCGCGACTCTACACGCTGCGGGGAACCAACGCAAGGGAAAGTTTGAGTGCAATCCAGTCTTCAGACTCAGACTCCCATCGCAACAGCAACGGTTGGACCGCAACAGCTTTATCCGGTTTCTGCATCAGATCACGAAAGCATGTAGTACAGGCTTAGAGGAGAACCAATGATTCAGTCAAAAGGTTATGCAGTTCAGGATCCGAAGTCGCCTCTCGCGCCATTCAGCTTCGAGCGCCGCGATCCAGGTCCAAAGGATGTCGTCGTCGCCATCGAGTTTTGCGGCATCTGCCACTCGGATCTGCATCAGGCGCGCGACGAGTGGGGCGGGTCGATGTACCCGATGGTGCCCGGCCATGAGATCGTCGGCAAGGTCACTGCGGTCGGCTCCGAGGTAAAGAAGTTCAAAGTGGGCGACCCGGCGGCGGTGGGCGTCACCGTCGAAACCTGCCAGGTCTGCGACAACTGCAAGGCCGGCGCGGAGCCCTACTGCGAGAAGGGCATGGTTGGCACCTACAACGCCAAAACCTACGGGGGCGAGCCGACGTACGGCGGCTACTCCAATAACATCGTCGCGCCGGAGCACTACGTCCACACGATCTCCCCCAAACTCGATCCCGCCGCGGTTGCCCCCTTGCTATGCGCCGGCATCACCACGTACTCGCCCTTGCGGCACTGGGGTGTCGGCCCGGGCAAGCGCGTCGGCATCGTTGGCCTGGGCGGACTTGGCCACATGGGCCTAAAGTTCGCCCACTCCTTTGGGGCGGAGACCGCGCTTTTCACCACCAGCGCCGCAAAGGCTGAAGACGCCAAGCGGCTGGGCGCGGATGAGGTCATCCTCTCGAAAGACCCCGACGCCATGCTGAAGCAGAAGGGCAAGTTCGACTTCATCCTTGACTGCGTATCCGCCCCGCATGACCTCAACGAATACCTCAGCCTGCTCCGGCTCAACGGAGACCTGTGCCAGGTAGGCCTCCCGGACCAGCCATTGCCGGTCAGCGCCTTTTCTCTCGTCACCAACCGGCGGTCCCTCTCAGGGTCCATGATCGGTGGCATGCAGCAAACGCAGGAGATGCTGGACTACTGCGCCGACCACAACATCGTTTCGGATATCGAGATCACGTCCATCCACAACCTCGAACAAGCCTGGGAGCGGATGCTCAAGGGCGATGTGAAGTATCGCTTTGTGATCGACCTGAAAACCCTCAACTAGGGCTGTAGCAAGCAGGCCGGCGTGCACATTCCCGGCCTGGCTTTGCTGCTAATTCTTCTGCGAGTTTGCTGGATAGAGCGTTTCCCGGTCGTTCTCGCTCGGCTTCGGCGTACCCACGTATGCCCTGCTTCCAGGGTCACCCGGCAGTTCCCCCATGTAGCTCTCCGGCTTGATGTCATCGTTGATCACCGGCAACGTGGGCAGATTTGCCGTACTCCCAGCTTCTCGCACCACCGCTTCCACGTGCTCGAGCACCTCAGGCACGGTCATCGTGTAGAGCTCGCGCCCGTTATCGTATCCGGACTCGATGGCATTCTTTAGGTATCGTCCGGCTGCCTGCGCCGCCAGAGCGTCCGTAATCACCTTGCCGTTCTTCCGCTTCTGCTCCACCCATGCCGTGTTCGGCATCGCGATCCATACCGGACGGCCATTCACGGCAAACCGGATGTCAGTCGCGTCCGCATGCCGCGTTGCAATGGCAACGATTGTGCCCTTCCACGTACAGTGCAGGGCCTCGCCAGTCCAGCGGTCGTTCACCGTGAAGTCTTCATACATGCCCCTAGATTAGCCGAGCCCCCTTGACGGGGCAAACACCAGGCACAATCTCGCTGCCGGCCGCAAAACTTGTTTCCTCACTCTGCGTCTATATCGTGAGCAGGGGGCAGCAGACGTGTGCCAACACCTGAGTCCTTCCCGTGGGCGACTCCCTTCAAGATTGCACGACCACCTTCCCTAATCCCGAGGCCGTATGAAGCAAATTCTGAAATCCGTCGTGGGTGCATTGGCAGCAACGGCGTGGCTGTGCGCCTGCTCGAGCGCGGTCCAGCTTCCCTCCCGCATCTCCGGGCAGATCAACTCCTCGGAGCAGGTCGAGCTTGCCGGGACCGCCACACACCGCCCGTCCACGTCCACCGTGATCGGGCATCTGCCCGGCAATACGCCGCTCACCCGCATGGGACTGGTGCTTGCTCCATCCGCGGCGCAGCAGGCCGACCTGGAAAAGTTGTTGACCGACCAACTCAACCCATCCTCGGCCAGTTTCCACAAATGGCTGACGCCGGCCCAGTTCGGCGCGCGTTTCGGTGTCTCGGACGCCGATCTCGCCAAGATCGAAGGCTGGCTTACGAGTCAGGGATTCGACATTGTTTCTGTTCCGGCCAGCCGGAATACCATCTTTTTCTCCGGGTCGGCCGCCACGGTCGAGAGCGCGTTCGGCGTTTCCATGCAGCAATACCGGCGTGATGGCCAGGAGTTCTTTGAGAACAGCAGCAACATTAAGGTGCCGGCGGCGCTCTCGAACGTCGTGCGCGGTGTCACCAGCCTTTCCAGCTACCGTCTGACAACCAATCTGGTCCGTCGCCCCAAGCCGTCCGTCAAGCCCGGTACGCCCCAGTACAGTGACACTGCAGGTAATCACTCGCTCGTTCCGTGGGACTTCCGCCAGATCTACGGGCTCAATACCCTGGTCAACGCCGGATACACAGGCCAGGTCAAAATCGCCGTCGTGGGCCAGTCGGCCGTCAACACCGCCCAGATCGGCTACTTCCAGCAGCTTACGGGGCAAACGGCCACCACGCCCACCCTGGTGCTTGTGCCCAACTCTGGTACCTCAACGGCGGTGTATGGCGACGAGGGCGAGTCGGAAATCGATATTGAGTATGCCGGTGGAACCGCTTCGGGTGCCAACATTCAGTTCGTCTACACCGGTAACGGCAGCAACAACGGTGTTTTTGATTCCGTCATCTACGCTGTCACCCAGGATCTCGCCCCCATCATTACCATGAGCTACGGCGGCTGCGAAACGGACTACACCACGTACGCCAGCCAGACCTTTGAGCCATACCTGCAGCAGGCCAACGCGCAGGGGCAGACAGTGCTCGTCTCTGCCGGGGACGAAGATGCCGCCACCTGCGACGTCGTTGACTCGTCGACCGGAGTGGCGACAATCGCTTCAGAAGGCGCGACCGTCTCGTACCCGGCAAGTTCGCCCTACGTCACTGCCGTCGGTGGAACCCGCTTTAGCGAGGGCTCCGGAACGTATTGGAACACCACCAACAACAGCTTCGGCGGCTCTGCCACCGGATACATCCCGGAGATTGTGTGGAACGAGACTAACGACCCCTACAACGTCCTCCACAACAACACGGACATCGTCGGAACCGGCGGTGGCGCGAGCGCCCTGTTCGGCAAGCCCTCATGGCAGACCGGCACCGGCGTCCCGAACGATGGAGCGCGTGACCTCCCGGATGTAGCTTTCAGCGCTGCCGTCTTCAATGACCCGTATCAGTACTGCTCAGCAGAAACACCCGACGGTGTCTCTCAGCCGGAAGCCTGTACTGTGTCCAGCTTCAGCGACCTTCAAGTGGGTGGAACCTCGCTTTCCGCACCGAACTTCGCCGCCATGCTCGCCATCATCGAACAGAAAAACGCCTCGGGCGGCCTCGGCAACATTAACATCCCGCTTTACAGCATTGCTGGCGGTGCAAGCGCCTCGAGCGTCTTCAACGACGTCACCATCGGAAACAACATCGTCCCTTGCATTGTGGGAACGACGGACTGCACCTCCGGCACGCTGGGCTACGTCGCCGGCGTTGGCTACGACCAGACCACCGGCTGGGGATCGGTGAACGGAGCTGCCCTCGCTACCGCGTTGGCCGCGCAGGTCCCGACGCCGCCGGTTGCGCCCTCACTCACCGTCTCAGCGAATCCCGCTGCGCCCGTCATCAACACAGCCGTGACACTTACGGCGACTGTCGCCTCCGGCTCGTCCTCCGTCGTGCCGACCGGATCCGTGCAGTTCACCATCGACGGCACCGTCGCTGGAACGCAGACGCTCGCCAGGGGCTCCGCCGTTTACGCCGTGTCTGCCGGCTTCACCGCGGCAGGGACGCACACGGTCGTTGCCTCCTACTCGGGTGACAGCAACTACCGCGGGGAAACGTCAACCCTCACGCTGATCGTCGGCGCTTCGGTCAGCAGCAGCGGAACCTTCTCGCTTGCGTCGACACCCGCAACCCTCAGCATCACTTCCGGCAGTTCCGGAAGCGAAACGATCGCGGCGACACCCGCGGGAGGGTTCCTCGGCGTCGTCAGTTTCGTCGCCTCTGCCTCGGGAACCGGAGCGCTCAATGCCTGCTACACGCTCCCCAACGCCACGGTGACATCGAGCGGGGGCACCGCGACGATGAAAATTTTTACTTCCACCTCCGACTGCGCGACGGCTGGACGCATCCCCATCCGCAACGCAGCCCCGAAGAAGCTCGCCGCCACGTCGCAGCCGGCCGTGCCGCAGCTTCCCCGCAAGCCGGCTGCCATCCTGCTTGGCGGTGCTCTGCTCGGCTGCTTCGCCCTTCGCCGCAAAACCCGGCTGCCCCTGCTGTTTACCCTGGCGCTCTGCGCCGCGTTGATCCCCGGAATGGGCTGCGGCAGCGGCGCTTCCACCTCGCCCGTCTCTGGCGGTGGCGGTTCCGGGACAGGCGGCGGTGGCGGAACGACCGGAACGAACTACACCATCACCGTCACTGGAACCAGCTCCACCAACTCCAGCCTGACGTCCTCGACCAGCTTCACTCTGAACGTCGACTAACGCAAACGCAACCCAACAAGCGAGCGGACCGGAACAGCCTTATTCTCCGGTCCGCTCACTTGTTCTCGTCTCACGCTTTCGCTACGCCCAGTTCAGCTCGTATCGCCGCGGCGATGCTCTTGGCATGCACCCGCATTGCCTCTTCACTCTCCGCCTCGATCATGACGCGGGCCAGTGGTTCCGTACCTGAATAGCGAATGACCACGCGGCCCGACTCACTCAGTTCCTTCTCCGCAGCGCGAATGGCCTCTACCACCGACGGAATGCTGTCGAGCGGCTGTCGCTCGCGCACTGGGACGTTCACGATCACCTGCGGAAACACCTTCAGATCCTCCGTCAACTCTGCCAGGCTCTTCCCCGAGCGGTGCATGATATCCAGCGCCAGAAGCGCGGTCAGCAAGCCGTCTCCCGTCGTGGATCGTCCGCTAAAGATGATGTGACCCGACTGCTCCCCGCCTAACGCCGCGCCCGTAGCCTGCATCTGCTCCAGCACATACTTGTCGCCCACCGGCGCGCGCAGCATGGCAATGCCTGACCGCTTCAGTGCGGCCTCAAGCCCCATGTTGGACATGGTCGTCGCCACCACGGTCGAACTCGTCAACAGACCTCTCGCCTGCAAATCGCGCGCCGCCAGCAGCAGAATCGCGTCTCCATTCACAACGCGCCCATGTTCGTCGGCCATCAGGCAGCGGTCCGCATCGCCGTCCAACGTTACGCCCAGATCGGCTTTCCGCTGGCTGACTTCGCCCGCCACCACCTTCGGGTGCAATGCCCCGCAGGACTCGTTGATGTTGCGTCCGTTCGGCGAGGCGTGGGTCACCGCGATCTCGCCTTGCAGATCCGCGAACAGTTGAGGCGCCACAGAGCTCGCCGCGCCGTTAGCGCAGTCAATCACGATGGCCCGGTTGTCGAGCGACATCCCTGGAACCGCGTCGAGCAGAAATCGCACATAGTCCGCGCGAAAACTGTCGTCGATCTCCGGCGCCAGCGCATATTGCGGCGCCTTCCTTCCGCTGTCCATCTGCCGGAAGATGCGCTCCTCGATCGCCAGTTCCGTCGCGTCCGGCAGCTTGTAGCCATCCGGGCCAAACAGCTTGATGCCGTTATCCTGCCACGGATTGTGCGAGGCCGAGATCACAACGCCTGCGCTGAAGCCGTGCGTCCGCGTCAGAAACGCAATCGCCGGCGTCGTGATCACACCTGCGTTCGCCACATCGACGCCTCCCGTCGTCAGTCCAGCGGTAAGCGTTGCGGCAATCCCTTCAGACGACTCTCGCGTGTCCATGCCGAGGATCACCCGCGGAGTGGTCGTGCCCGTGCGCAGTGTCTCGGCCAAGGCAAGGCCGATCGCGTGAATCGTGGGCGCATTAAGCGGAGCCTGGCCGGCAACGGCGCGAATGCCGTCGGTGCCGAAGAGCTTCTTCATGGGGTGTGTGTCTCCGTAACAGTTGCAGTCAGTGCGCCGGAGCCGAGCCGGGCGCGAATCGTTTCCCCTGGCCTCGCTGCCTTGGCGGCGCGCAGCAGGGTCCCGTCGCTTGCGTAAACCAGCGCGTAGCCGCGCGCCAGCACGGCGACCGGCGAGAGCGCTTCCAGGCGAGCAGCGGCGTGTTCGAGCCGCAGCCGGCGTCGAGCAATGATCTCGGAAGCCAGTCGCTGTACGCAACCGCGACCGCTCTGCAGGCGACGTCCGCCCACGGTCAGGCGCAGCTCCGGATCCTGCCGGTCAAGCCGTATGGTCACGGACGCGAGCCGCTCGCGCCGTCCGCGGAGGCGGCGTACGGACGCTGTCTCCAGTCGCTGCCGTAAGTCATCGACCCGCTGAGCGCGCCGATTCGCCGCATCCCGCACGCGGCCGAGCAGAGCGTCCGCCGAAATCCGGTTGTACCGCGCGCGCGCTTGCAGCAGATGGAAGCGCCCGGAACGGAAAACCGCCGCTTGCAGCTGGTTCAGACGCAACTCGATCCGATGAAGCGCTTGCGTGACCAGTTCAGCGGCGGCCGAGGGCGTTGGCGCGCGCTGGTCGGCAAC
The DNA here is from genome assembly GCA_964249375.1 of uncultured Acidobacteriaceae bacterium. Taxonomy (GTDB): domain Bacteria; phylum Acidobacteriota; class Terriglobia; order Terriglobales; family Acidobacteriaceae; genus Edaphobacter. The sequence continues at coordinate 3,713 of CAXUCK010000007.1, read as the reverse complement.
GAAATCCGCAATGGTGAAATCAGTCTCGTGTCCAACAGCCGACACAACGGGCAGATCGGACGCGGCAATCGCCCGCGCGAGCGCCTCGTCGTTGAAGCCGGCAAGGTCCTCCGCCGATCCGCCGCCGCGAGCAATCACGATCAGATCGGCACTCCCGGGGTTCCGGTTGAACCAGCGGATCGCTCGCACGACCGAAGGAGCGCAATGCACGCCCTGCATACTGGCCGGGTAGACTAGCAGGTTCAGCCGCGCATGCCGTCGTCGCACCACGGTCACCATGTCGCGAAGCACCGCTCCGTGAGGTGAAGTGATCACGCCGATGCACCGTGGAAACGCAGGCAGAGTGCGTTTACGGCTTGCCTCAAACAATCCTTCCGCGGTCAACCGCCGCTTCATCTGCTCGAACGCGACCTGCAACGCTCCGGCTCCGCGCGGCTCTATCGCATCGGCGATCAGCTGCAGCTGCCCGCGAGATTCGTAGACCGACAACCGGCCGCGCACCAACACGGACATGCCGTCGGTGGGACGGAAACGCAGCAGGAGCGCTTCACGCCGGAACAGCACGACCGGCAACTGTGCCTCGCCGTCCTTGAGCGTCAGGTAAAGATGTCCGGAGGGCGCGGAACGGCAGTTGGACAACTCGCCCTCAACCCAGAGATCGGTGTAACCTGCCTCGACGCGCTGCCGCAGCTCCGCCACCAGTGAGCGAACCGTCCAAACGCGGCGTTCCGCGACGGGCGCAGACGCTACCAGAACAGGAGATGACGCGCGGGTCCCAGCCCGCTCCGCCACGGACGACTCCTGACCAAACAACAGATCCAGCTGCGGGCGCAGCGGCTCCGCGGAAACGGCCGCAGACCGGGGAGGAACGCGTCGCGATCCCAGGCGCAGGCTGGCTAAGCTCGCCGGCTTCTCTTCCTCACCAGGCATAACGAAACTGAGTCTAGCACTGCCCAGATGTTGTCTCAGGTCGAGCCAAGAAGGCTAACGAAGACGACGGAGGATCCAGAACAAGGCGCACAGCAGAAGACTCACCAGAACCGAGCTGGCCAGCGGCAGGAACACGACGGTGTTGCGGCCGCGCCAGGTGAAATCGCCTGGCAAGCGACCGAGCGGCAAGTGCAGCCGCGCCGCCAGCATGGCAAGCACGCCTAGAACTAGCAGCAGACTTCCGCAAGCGATCAGGATGCGACTGAGATCAGGCATTTGCTCTATCGGTTAGGCGCTGACCAGGATCTGGCCGGCTTCGCGCAGAAGATCGTCTGGCTGACACGGCTTGACGAGGATCGGCAGCGTCCGCGACAAGCCGCGGGTGCCCTCGCGAACGCGGCGCATGCCTCGTACCGACCCGGTCAGGACGATGATGCGGCAATCGGGCTGCTCCCGCAGCAGCTCGTGGATGAGCTCCAGGCCATCGCGGCCAGGCATATTGATGTCGCACAGCAGGAGCTCCGGGGGAAACTCGCGGGCGCTTAAAAGAGCATCATCGGTCGAATACGCGACCCGCGCGTCGAAGCCGCCCTTGCCGAAGATCACCCTCAGCGTGTCCGCAATGACGTGTTCATCGTCGACAATCAGGATCCGGTGCATCGATTTCACCAGGGCGGAATCTGCTAAGAAGATCCGTTTCGGTCAGCGGCCATCAAGGCCTCAGGATCGACCCGCTGAATAAACAGAATCGGTTCCTTATAAGTAGTCCCGCGATGCAGCTGTTGTCTAATAAATTTCTGTAGCTTTGTCTAACTCCCCGCGAAACCACGCGATTCATGCGTCCTGATGAAAGCAATGGGATCGGTTCAGGGAAGCGGGAAGCTCACCGGAGGTCTTCGATGCGTACGGTCGCCCTCTTTGCCGGTCTGTTTTGCTGCGGTGGCGTCATGCTGGACGCATTCCAGACGATCATCCTTCCGCGTCGTCCAGTCGGCCGGTTTCGCATCACGCGCTTCTTCTACCGGGCGACCTGGAAGCCGTGGGTCTGGATCGCGAAGCACATGAAGGACGACCGTAAGCGGGACCAGTTTTACAGCGTCTTCGGGCCGATCTCGCTTCTCTTTCTCCTGGTGTTGTGGGCGCTGATCCTGACGGTTGGATTTTCGTTCCTGTTCTTCGCGATGGGAACTCCGTTTCAGGATGCCGGCGCCGGGACTGGGGCGCACTGGTGGACCCAGCTGCGGACGGATGGGTATGTGAGTGGAACGACGTTGACCACCCTTGGTCCGGGCGATGTCATCCCGCGCAGTCACGCGGCACGCTGGCTCATGATTGTCGAGAGCGGGACCGGGCTGGGGTTTGTGGCCATGGTGATCGGCTACATTCCCGTGCTGTACCAGTCGTTCTCGCGGCGTGAGGTCAGTGTAGCCCTGCTGGACTCGCGCGCCGGATCTCCGCCGACCGCGACCGAGTTGCTGCGGCGGCACGCGTTCCGCGGCGGTCAGGACGCCTTAATCACTGTGCTGGCGGAGTGGGAGCGATGGGCGGCCGAGCTGCTGGAGTCGCATATTTCCTACCCAATTCTGTGCTACTACCGGTCGCAGCACGACAACCAAAGCTGGCTGGCGGCGCTGACGGCGGTTCTGGATGCGTGTGCTCTGCTGATCTCGGCAACGCTTGGGCCGGAAGGACAGGACTCGGCGCGACAGGCGCAGCTGACCTTTGCGCTGGGACGACACGCGCTAATCGATCTCGTACATGTCTTTCGCCTGGAACCGGTGGAGCAGGCGCTGACCCATCAGGGCGATATGGGACGGCTGCCGCCGGAGGTTTACCGTCGGCTGTGTGCGTCGACCGGTGAGGTCAAGGTTCTGCTGTGCGGGGACGCAAGTGCCCAGGCGCGACTGCGGGAGTTGCGCCTGCTGTACGAGCCTTCAGCGACGGCGCTGGCGAACTACCTGGAAATGAGCTTGCCGTCGTGGATCGCGGAACCGGGCAAGAGCGACCATTGGCAGAAGATCTCAGCCTTGCGGTCGCAGCCAGATCTGCTTGCTTCAGCGGATCACATCTGGAGGGAGTCCACATCGGCGTACCTGCACGACAGTGTGCACAGATGAACGACCAATGGTACTTACTGCTCCGTCTGCGGGTTAGCGGGAGCGGCGCTGGGGTTTAGCTTCTGGGCGGCGAGGGTTCCGGTGGGACCCTTCGGATCCTTGTCCTTGAGCTGGGCGTAGATCTTGCGGGCCTGATCGGGCTTGCCTTCGGAGTCGTAGAGCTCGGCGAGCTGGAGTTGGGCGAGACCGGCGGGAACGGAGTCGGAGGGCTTGCCGGTCAGCTGGTTGTAGAGATCGACGGCTTGCGGGTTGCGGCCGGTCTGGCGGTAGAGCTGTGCGAGCGAGAGCTTGCCGAGGTTCGAGAGGTTGCGGTTCCAGGAGGATGCGACGTCCTTGAGGGTGCTCTCGGCCGAGGCGTTCTGTCCTTCTTCCATGCAGGTGAGACCGGCGAAGTAGCGGGCGTTCTTGCCGTCGGGTGTGAGGCCGTAGCGGTTGGCAACGTCGAGGAAGGCTGCGTTGGCGGCTTTGGCGCGATCGCCGACGGAGCTGTAGGTCTTGACGCCTGGAGGAACGGGCTGGCCGGGAGTGGCGAGGGGGGTCTGGTAGTCGGCCATGGCGGCGCCGAAGGCGGTTGCGGCGGCTTCGGAACGGGCGTGATAGATGGCTGCGGCGGCGACGGCAAGGACAATGACGAACAATCACGTCGCCATTCCTGGGGTACTTTCC
>CAXUCK010000006.1:14475-34055 GCA_964249375.1 uncultured Acidobacteriaceae bacterium | reverse complement strand
GCGTCGTAGAAGTTGACGGCGAAGGCTTTTTGCCGGTCGGTGAGATCTTTCCAGGCGAGCACGCGGATCCTGGCTTTTTCGAGCGCGGGAAGCAGCTGCTTGCGCCAGCAGCGGTACTGGTTGCGCACGAATTCCTCCATCTGCACGCTGACGCGGTCGAGCAGCTCCTGCGGGCTCATGCCGCTCTCGTCGCGTTCGGACGCCATGCCGTCCTCGATGCGCTGGAGGATGCCGGCGATGCGGATTTCGAAAAACTCGTCGAGGTTGCTCCCGGTAATGGCGAGGAACTTCACGCGTTCGAGCAGGGGGTTGCTGTCGTCTTCCGCCTCTTCGAGCACACGGACGTTGAAGCGCATCCAGCTTTCGTCACGGCCGAAGAAGCGCACCGGAGCTTCGGCTCTTGCGGTGTTCTTGGATCGAATCTTTTGGCTGGTGATGTGCTTTTTCTGAGGGGATTTCTTTCTCGAGGTGGAGCGAGCGATTGCGCCCGCGAGATCGGACGATGCGGGCGCGACGCGGACCGAGGGTCCGGTGCGGACTGCCTTTCTTTGTCTTTGCTTGAGCGCTTTCTTCTTCGCCATGACTGCCCATTTTGGTCACACGTTGGTGAACGTGCCATGAAGACTAGGATGCCACCGGGCATGGGGAAGGGGTAGCCGCAGCCCGGAAGCCGAGCTTGTGACTGGTGTTCGCTGGCGAAGGAGAGACGGCAGTTGGTCCGAGCGGGGCAGGGTGGATGGGGGGCCGAAGGAGCTGGGAAGCTGGGCTGAGACTTGCAACTGGTGACCGCATCGGCGAAGCTAGATGCATCCGGGTGGTCCATTTCGCCCGCAAAGGAGATCACCTCATGAAACTTCGTCGTCTCGGTGGACTTGCCCTCGCGGCTGCTATGACCACTACGATTCCGGCCGCAGTCACTTTCGCTCAGAGCACGGATAACGGCGCCAAGCGTGACGCCAAGAACGCTGGAACTGAGACCAAGGATGCCGCGAAGGATGCGGGCACCAGCGTCAAGAAAGGCACCAAGAAGGCGTATCACAAGACCAAGCACGGCACGAAGAAGGTCCTGCATAAGATCGACGGTAAGCCGGATAACGCCGCGACGAATCCCTCGCACTAGGCTGGTCGGGAGGACAAGTCGCTGGTCGGCAAGATACTTCGAGGTTCACGCTACGTCGCGTGAGCCTCGTTTTTGCTTGGTGAAGGTGCGGGTCACTTCATCCGGCAAGGGCAGGGCGAGCTTCCAGGTCCCGAGCGGAGAAGTTCGGGGTGGCGAGGCGAGGCAACGCAGGCCGAGCGCAGAGTACGACCAGGGTGACCCAATACAGGTCTGCTCCAGCCAAGTGCACCAGCTGCAGCCAGACCGGCGCGAGCAGAAGGACGTCGGCGACACCAAGGACGAGTTGGAGCAGCAGCAGCCAAGCGATCCAGCGGGCAGGCTGCGCGGTTTCCCGACGGGCCCAACTGCGCCTGAGCAGCTGCAGCAGGCAGAGCGCCGCCACCAAAGCGCACACCGGGTGGACCCACCGGACGCGAATGAGGGCGGGGGCGCCGGTTGAGAGGTCCGCCGCGATCGCGGAGCGGAGAGACTGGGACGGGAACAGGGTGTCGCCCAGCGCGGCGAGACTGCCGCTGACACCGACCAGCAGCGTGGACAACAAAGTCCATACGCCCAAGTGGAGGGTTCGCCTGTGCTCGGGTTGGCGGATGTAGATGAGCAGATCCTGCCGACGGAGCTCTGTGCCGAGAAGGACTGCGTTGAGGGTCAGAGCTCCGAGGAAGAGCAACGTATTGCTGAGATGGATGGACAGCAGGATCACCCGACCGACACTTTGGTTGGTGGTGACATAACCGAGCTTGACCAAAAGCGCACCGAGAAAGGCCTCGTTGAGCAGCAGCAGCATGGAGAGCAGTGCGCTCATTCGGGCGGCGTGACGAGGTGGCGTGGCGCGAAAGGTCCAGAGCAGCAAGGCCAGCATCGCGATCGTCGAGCCGCCGGTCATGGCGCGGTGCGTGAACTCGATGACGGTATGGATGCCGGGCGAGACAGGGATGACGTCTCCGTTGCATAGCGGCCAGTGATTGCCGCAACCGGCGCCTGATCCGGTGGCACGCACCATAGCTCCCCAGACGATGACCAGGACGTTATAGAGCACGACGGCCCAGCCAAACGTTTCCGCGAGCCGGCGCGACCGGAACCACATGCTGGACCGGGGAAGCTCACGGGGGTCCGTTTGGGAGGGCGCCGGGATCATGTTCTGATTTTAGGCCGAACACGGCCTTCGGGGGCGGTACCCTGTTGACAGTGCGCATAGCTTCGCTGCAGCCGTCGGTCGCGATGACGCTGGCCTCACTTGGCCGGCTGGACACGATCTGCGCCTGCACGCGGTACTGCCTCCAGGCGCTGCCGGAACTCAGGGCACGCAGTCTGCCGGTGCTTCCGGATTCATGGTCGTTTGGCAGCCAGCCGCATGAGCTGAGGTCGGCGCAGGCGACTCTGGCGCTGGCGAAACCGGATCTGGTGATTGCCAGTGTGCCTTACCGGATGGAAACCGTAACGGCGCTTTTGCGTTCCGGCTACCCGGTGCTGGCATTGGCTCCGAAGGTGCTGGCCGACGTGTTTGCGGACATCCGGTTGATCGCGTCGATTGCCGGCGCGAGTGGCACCGCCGAGATGTTGGTTGCCAGTGCGGAAGCAACGTTGCAGGGGGTTCGGACGTACACGAAGAGTGCTTCGAAGCAGCGCACGGTTTACTGCGAAGAATGGGGCAAGCCGTTGATCCGGTCGCAGCCCTGGGTAGCGGAACTGATTGCGACAGCGAACGGGCAGTTTCTGGGCACACCGGGCGCTCACGCAACGGCAGAGGAGGTGGCGGCGAGCGATCCAGACGTTCTGGTGTTCGCCTGGTGTGGAGCCGGCGACCGGGTACCGCTGAGCCGGGTGATTGCGCAGCGCGGGTGGCAGCAGATGCGCGCGGTTCGTGAGCGCCGGGTTTACTGTGTTCCGGATGAGCTGCTGAATACGCCTGCACCCGTACTTTTGGACGGGCTTGCGTGCCTGGCAGCTGCTGTGCAACCGGAGATCTACCCGGGGCATCCGCAGCTGATTCGCCTCGAAGACGACGGGGGCAGGCCGTGATCCGGATCCACGCTTTGACCGAACACGCGACAGGCGTTGAGATTGCGGCGGCTCAGGAGTTATTCCGGCGGTATGCGGAATTTCTGGGCGCGATCGCAGCCTGCCATGCATTCGACTTCGCGCGTTTCGCGGAGGAGACGGCCGCACTGCCGATGCCCTACACAGGGCGGGGAGGAGAGCTGCTGATGGCAGTCGCGGACGAGGAAGAGGGGGCAAGATGCAGGGCCGTGGGATGCCTTGGATACCGGGCGGTGGAAGGGGACACCGCTCTCTCCCTGGGCTTAGCTGCGAGGGCTGCGGGTGGCGGCACATGCGAGCTGAAGCGGCTGTTCGTTGTGCCGGAGTTGCGCGGCCAGCGGCTTGGGGAGTTGTTGGTCCGCGAAGCGCTTCGCCGAGCAGCGCAGCGAGGATTTGGGACAGCGATGCTGGATACCGAGCCGACGTCGATGCAGCCGGCGTACCGCACGTACACGAGACTAGGATTTACGGAATTCCGACCTGTCGGCGTGGGTGGCGGCGGTCCCGTGGTGACGTATCTGCAACGGTCGCTTCCCTGAGGGGATGACGGATTTCTGGTCAGACGGATCGAGGTTTGACCCCATCCAGTCTGCACCCTTACACTCACAGAGGCGGCGCTGAACGACGGCGCGGCTCCAGTCTGTTGCCCCCTCGTTCAATGGTAGGACAGTCGGCTCTGAACCGATCAATCGGGGTTCGAATCCCTGGGGGGCAACCAATGCCTGCGGGGGCGGAGAGTTGTTACCGGAGACGTGCCCTTGCCAGCCAGGCGAAGTTGCCGCTCGAGCTGACATGGACGCCTTCCAGCCGATCGCTGTGGACGATCTCATTGTTGGGGTACCAGAGGGGGAGGCCGGGCAGATCGTTCGCCAGGATCTTCTGAACAGCCACGTAGGCTTCCCGGCGAACGCCCTGGTCGTTTGTTGCGGCCGCCTCGTTCAGGAGGGCGTCGACGCGCGGGTTGGAGTACCGTCCGCGGTTGCCACCCTTGGGCGGCATGGAGGCAGAGCTATACGCGTAACGGAAGATGTCAGGATCTTCGTTGGAACCGATCCATCGGAGGACGTACATCTGGAAGGCGCCCTTGGTGATGTCGGAGTAGAAGGTGCCGAACTCAGCTGAGCGGATTTCGAGGGCGATGCCGGCGGCGCGCAGCTGCTGCTGCAGCACAGCGGCCATCAGGCGCGTGGTCTCATCGGTACTGGTTTTGAGGGTGAAGTGGAGACGGATCCCATCCTTGCCTGGCGGGTAGCCGGCCTGATTGAGCAGCTGGGTCGCACGCGCGACGTTGTAGGGGTACGAGGGGAGATCGGAGTCTTGAGCGCGGGCCCAGTGGCCGGGCGGCAGAAGCGAGCTGGCAAGCTGCGCACGGCCGCGCCAGAGAGCATCCACGATGGCCTGGCGGTCGATGCTGCAGGCAATGGCCTGTCTCACCCGGGGGTCACGCAGGACGGGATCCGTGACGTTGAAGTTCGCATAAACGACGACCGAGCCGGGAACTGTTTCAATGCGCAGCTTTGGCCGGCCTTCCAGGGCATGGACCTCGTCAAGCGTGATGGCGTTGCTTTCCGCATCCGCTGATCCGCGCTCAAGCTCAAGTGCGGTGGTGATCGCGTCAGGAGTGACGGCGAAGCGGACGCGCTCGAGTTGGGGCGGGCCCGCCCAGTAGGCCGGATTGCGTTCCACAATCACGTCCCTGTCCTCGGTGGCGGTGACGAAGCGAAATGGGCCGGAGCCGATGGGATGCTGGCCCAGGTCGCGACCAGATCCTCGCGGAACCACGCCGAAGAGCCCGTCGCTCATGTTGAAGAGGATTCCAGCGTCAGGCCGTTTGAGGCGGAGAACGAGCGTCAGGCGATCCGGTGTCTCGATGTCTTTAACCTGCGTGAAGGCGCCCCCCTTCGACGTGATCACGGTGCCATCGACCATCGATCGTACGGTCCAAGCCACGTCAGCCGCCTCGAGCGGACGTCCGTCGTGGAAGCGAACGCCGTCGCGCAGGTGAAAGATCCAGGTCAGCGCATCCGGCTGTTCCCAGCGCTCGGCGAGCCACGGCTGCAACTGAAAGTGCTCATCCTTGCGGACCAAGGCATCGAACAGCAAGGCGCCCAGGCGCTCGGACTGCGCATCCGTGCCGACGCGGAGGTCGAGATTATTTGGGCTGGACTCAATCGCCATCACAACGGTGCGCGCGTCTTCGGTGCGGGCGCGACAACCGGCAAGCCCAAGTGCCGCCACCCCGAGCAGCAGAGAACGCGTGAACCGGCCAGGCACAAGCGGACGATAAAAACATGGCCACATCAGCCGAATGAGACCTTTCCCAGGATGACGGGGCGGGGGGCGCCGGTAGCGGAAGGCAGATTGCCGGGTCTTTGCTGACCGGTGAGCCACGCCAGCAGAGCAAACGCGGCAGCCTCCTTTGCTTCGGACGCCATGCCCAGTTTTTCGATCGGGCGCACACGTGCCTTCAGCGGTTTCAAGCCCTCCTCCAGCCATTGCATCAACGTTACGTTCTTCGCCCCGCCGCCGGCTACGGAGAACTCCACTGATCCAGGGGTCATGTGCGGTTGAACGAAACGTCCGTAAGCCTGCACGATCGAAGACGAGGTGAGGGCCGTGGCCGTTGCGACGATGTCGGGGTCCGTCGCGCCCGCGGTTCGGCAGCTTCTGATGAAAGCCTCGCAGAAGCCGTCGCCAAACTGCTCACGGCCACAACTCTTGGGTGGCGGTGCAGAGAAGTACGGGTTCGCGAGCAGGCGAGTGACGACTTTTTCCAGCACTCTGCCGGCCCGGGCGACCGCGCCGGCACGATCGAACTCCTTTCCGAACAGCCGACGCATGCATCCGTCAACGACCATGTTCGCTGGACCTGAATCGAAGGCGAGCACGCCGGTTTGCGTGCAGGCTTTCGGAAGGGCTGTCAGGTTCGCGATGCCGCCGAGATTTTGCAGCACGCGGCCTGTGCGGGCGCTGCGGAACAGCGTCCAGTCCAACATGGGAACCAGAGGCGCGGCCTGTCCTCCGGCGGCGAGATCGGCCGGCCGGAAATCGCTGACGACGGGGCAATGCAGGTTTTCCGCGATCAGCGCCGCCTCGCCAATTTGCCAGGTGCATCGCACGGGCGTACCCAGATAGCGCTTAGGTCGAGCCTGGTGGTACAGCGTCTGGCCGTGACAGCCGACCAAGGCAACGCGTACCCCGAGATCCGCCGCAGTGCGTGCGATGCATTGGGCGTAGAGTGCACCCAGGCGCCAGTGCAGACGACTGAGCTCTGCCGCGCTGGTGGACTTGCTGTCCATGGCGGCAAGCACCGCCGAGCGGACAGCGCGGACGTAAGGAAACTGACGGTGGCCTAGCAGACGCAGACGGGGTTCGCCAGCAGAGTCACGCCGAATGCGGCAGATCGCGACGTCGACGCCGTCGGCCGAGGTACCACTCATGACGCCGGCAACGACCATTGCGGCACCCACGGCCCGGATCACGGCTGCAGCTCGCGTTGGAGTTCGCCGACCAGGGCCAGGGCCTCACGTGGTGTCATGCCATCGACATCGGCCGCGGCGATGCGGTCAACGATTCGCTGTGAGAGTGGCGTGAACATGGTCATTTGCAATGGAGGTTCGCGCAAGCCCGACGTGGGTGAGGTCACCTCGCGAGCCTGCTGCGTTTCGGCGCGCTCATGCACGCGGAGGACCTCGCGTGCACGCGCGATGACCCCAGAGGGAATGCCCGCAAGTCGCGCCACCTCGATGCCGTAGCTTTTGCTTGCCGCGCCCGCCTCCACCGTGTGCAGAAAGACGATGCCGCCGGCGTTTTCCTTGACCGTGACGCGGACATTCCGCAGCCGGGCGAGCTGATCTTCAAGCATGGTCAGTTCGTGGTAGTGCGTCGCAAACAGCGTTCGAGCGCCAACGCGATGGTGCAGATGCTCGACGACGGACCACGCAAGAGACAGCCCATCGTAGGTTGCGGTGCCACGGCCCATTTCATCGAGCAGAACGAGACTGCGATCGGTTGCGGTATTCAAGATGGCTGCTGTTTCGGTCATCTCAACCATGAACGTGGACCGTCCACGGGCCACATTGTCGGTGGCACCGATCCGGGTGTACACGCGGTCGACCAGGCCGAAGCGCATCCGCTCGGCCGGAACAAAGCTGCCGCTCTGCGCCATGATGACGAGAAGCGCGGCCATGCGCAGGTAGGTGCTCTTTCCGCCCATGTTGGGACCTGTGATCAGGAGGACACTCGGGCCGTCTGCTCCAGCGTCAACGAATAGGGAGTTCGGTACGAAGCGGCCGACCCCACCCTCTACAAGGCGACGCTCTACTACGGGGTGGCGCCCGGCCGCGATCTCCAGAACGCCGCTGTCTTCCAGTTTGGGCCGCACCCATCCGTGCATCGCAGCCAAGTGCCCGAAACAGCAGAGAAGATCGATCTCTGCGACGCGCCGGGCGGTGGAGCGAATGCGGGACGCGGTTGCGAGCACCTCCGCCCGCAGATCAGCGAAAAGGAGACGCTCGATCTCGCCCGAGCGCTCCTCCGCGGTGAGGATCTTGCGCTCAAGATCCTTAAGCTCCGGTGTGGTGAACCGCTCCGCATTCACCAGAGTCTGCTTCCGTTCATAGTCAGACGGGACGGCGCGCGCGTTCGCCTTGGTGACCTCGAGGTAGTACCCGAAAACCTGATTGAAGCGGACTTTCAAGCTTCCGATGCCGGTGCGGGCTCGCTCGCGTTCCTCGATGGCGGCGATGGCGCCTCGCCCTGAGCGTTGCAACTCGCGCAACTCATCGAGCTCCGCCGAGACGCCGGAGCGAATTGCATTGCCTTCCGCGAGAGAGGCGGGTGGATCTTCGGCGAGCGTTCGTGTGATCCGCTCCAGAACGTCCTCGAGAACATCGAGACCGGTGGTCAGCTCTTGCCAGCGCGCAGCGGACAGAGCGCTCGAGGAGGAGCGAAGCCCTGGGAGGCGACCGATTGTGGCTGCCAGGGCCAAGACTTCGCGCGGGCCGGCGGAGTCCAGAGCGACGCGCGCCAGAAGGCGCTCCAGATCGAGGAAGCCGTCCAGCGATCGGCGCACATCTTCCCGCCGCCGCAGATCACCGACCGCTTCCGCGACGGCGTCCAGGCGGGCGTCGATCTCAGCCGGGCTGCTCATGGGCCGGAGCAAGGTCGATCTGAGAAAGCGCTTGCCCATGGGCGTGAGGCAGGCGTCCATGGCGCGAAACAGGGTTGTCTCGGGGCCCTCGGCCGAGAACAGCGGATCGACCAGCTCCAGATTACGGACGCTCACGGCATCGAGTTGCAGACAGCTGGATCGCTCGTAGAAGCGAACACCTTCGACGTGCTCAAGCGCGCCCTGCCGGGTACGCCTGAGGTATTCGAGCACGCCGCCCGCAGCCGAGAGGGCGGCGGCGTGCCCAGCCAGACCCAAGCCATCGATCGACTGCACGCCAAACTGCCGTTGCAGCAGAGGGATGGCGTGATCAGGGGTGAAAACCCAGTCCTCGATCGAGGTCTTGGTCCGGATCGCATCGAGGCTGCCGAGCCCATTCTGCCGGTCGTTCCTCTCGGGCTGGCCACCGTCTGATCCAGATTCCGCCGGGCGGGATCGCGAGATGCCAAAGTGCAACGACGATTCTTGCGGAACGCCGGGTCCCGCGAACCCAACGCTGGGATGCAGGAGTTCCACCGGTCGGAGCCGGCCCAGCTCATCGGCCGCCAACGCCCAGGCGCCGGCACCTGCAAATTCGGTCGCCCGAAACTCTCCTGTAGAAAGGTCGATCATGGCAAGGCCAACGACAAGATTCGCCCCGTTCCCTGTTTGTATGACAGACGCGAGCCAGCAGCTCTCACTTCCGTCCAGACCCGGGTCAATGGCCGTGCCTGGCGACACGACGCGCGTGACTTCACGTTTCACCACGCCTTTGGCGAGCCGAGGATCTTCGATCTGCTCGCAGATGGCGACACGGTATCCGCGCCGCAGCAGACGCTGGAGGTAAACCTCGACTGCGTGGTAGGGAACGCCGCACATGGGCACCTGCTTCAGCTTGTCCCTGGCGGTGAGGGTCAGCTCAAGCTCGCGAGCGGCGACCACCGCATCTTCGAAAAAGAGTTCGTAGAAGTCGCCCATCCGGAAGAGCAACAGGGCTTCCGGGTGCCCCTCCTTGGCCGCGCGATATTGCTGCATCGCGGGAGTGAGTGCACCATCCGTTGCCGACGAGCTTGGTTTTACATCCATTTCCATGCGCCTCAAATCTGGAGAATACCCACGGGTGGGGCATCCAGATGCCGGGTACGTCCGTCTATCTGCCTGTAGCGTCAGCCACTTCAGGCGGGCGCGACGCCCCTTAGCGGCGGAGGAGTCTGTGGAATGATCCAGGTCAAGATGACCCCAATCGAGTTTGCCAGAAGAGCCGCAGAGCTCAATGAAAAATTTGGCCTTACCCTGACGGACCCGGCAGGTCAGATCACGCGCGATGGAGTCACCGCTGGCTATACGCACTACAACGACATTCTCACAATCCACATTGTAGATAAACCGGTGTTCATCAGTACCGAATACTGTGAAAAGAAGGTGGAAGAGTGGTTGAGCGCCGCTGCTGAGTGAGGCTCGCTTTACGACTGGCCTGGCTTCCTTCGACTTGTACATCAACGTCTGCCGAATGCTGTAACTTTGCGAGCGGCTCGATATACTAAGTTGTTGCGCCTAGACCGGGGCGCAGGCCCTCCAATGTCCCTCCTTTGGCTCAGAGTCGCGGTGCTGCTGTATTGTCTGGCCGCTTTAGCTGTGCTGCCTGCAGCCCTGTACGATCGCCCCCGATGGCGTTTCGTAGCGCTTCCAGCTGCGCTGGTGGGCGCTCTGTTTCAGTTCGTTTCTCTCGTTGAAATGCTCGCTGCGGAACATCACGCTTTTCCTGTTGGGCGGCATGAGAGTCAGTCTTTTCTGGCGCTGCTGTTTGTTCTCGCCTTTGTCGGCGTGTCGTTGCGGTACGGTACGTTGGCTCTCGGTGTCTTTCTTCTGCCGCTCGCTGTTCTGTTGATGCTGGAGCCCGCTCTCCATACGGGCTCGGAAACACTGCCACTAGCGCACTCGAACTGGATATTCCTGCATATTGCGCTGTTGCTGGCAGCCTATGCGGCGCTACTTCTGTCCTTGCTGGCCAGCGTTCTTTATCTCATCCAGGAACGCCGCCTGAAGCGCAAGCAGCCGTCGCTTCGGGGATTGCCCGCGCTTGAAACCTCCGATGGGATCGCTCGCCGAGCTCTGCTGGTGGGTCTGCCGTGCATGACTGCCGGCCTGCTGATCGGCGCTACGATTGCCGAAATCACGGTTGGTCCCGCCTACTTTCGCGATCCGAAGGTACTGTTATCGTTCGCCATGTGGCTGGTGTACGTCGGCATGATGCACATTCGTCAGCACGCCGGCTTGCGCGGTCGTCGCGCGATCTATCTTTCCGCGTTCGTCTTTTTCTTCGTCCTGGCGGTCTGGTCGGCCAACCAGCTTTCTGCCGTGCACAGGTTTACCGCCCCATGAGTTTCCACCGCGACGACCAGCTAACTAGCCCGCCCGAAAACGTGGCCAGCCTGCGCCCTGTCCTGGTGCTCATCGGGGTGAATCACACGACAGCGCCGCTCGAGATCCGTGAGCGGTTGGCGATCCCTCCGGAACGCCTGGCAGATGCGACGCGTACGCTTGCCCTTCGGCCCGGTGTCCGGGAAGCGCTCATCCTTTCTACGTGCAATCGCGTGGAACTGCTGACCACGCACGATCGAGTGGCGTCCGGCTCTGACGCCAGCGCGTTAGGGAGTCCCGAGCAGCTTCGATTTCTGCATGATTATTTCTCCGTGCCGGCCGCCGTGATTGAGCCGCACCTGTATGCCTTCCACGAGGGTGACGCGATCCGGCACCTCTTCCGTGTGGCGTGCTCGCTGGACTCGCTGGTTGTTGGGGAAGCGCAGATCCTTGGCCAGGTGAAACAGTCCTACACAGCCGCGCGTACCGTCGGCGCCGTTCGATCTACCCTTGATCCGCTGTTGCAGAAGGCGTTTTCGGTGGCCAAACGCGTGCGCACGGAGACACAGATCGGATCCTCTTCGGTTTCGATCGCTTCAGTCGCAGTTGACCTGGCGCGTAAGATCTTCGGCACACTCGCGGGCAAACAGGTGCTGATTGCGGGCGCGGGAAAGATGGCGGAACTGGCGGCGCGCCATCTGCTCGAGCATGGCGCGACCTCGTTGCTCATTGCGAACCGGACCGAGTCGCGGGCACGAGAAGTGGCTGAACGGCTGACGCGCCAGTTCAGTACAGCCCCAATCGCGACGACGATTCTGCCGTTCGATCAACTGCACGCACACGCGCATCGAGCGGATATTGTGATCACCTCCACGGGCCTCGGAGCCGGCAGTGGGACGCCAGGCAAGCTCATCACACCTGCGCAGGCTCGCGGATTTCTCGATCGCAGGCGGAACCGACCCATGTTTTTCGTCGACATCGCCGTGCCGCGGGATGTGGACCCGGCAGTGAACGGAATTGAGGGCTGCTTCGTTTACGACATCGACGACCTGCAGCAAGCCTCGGCCGCCAACCTGGCCAGCCGGTCACGGGAGGCTGCCGCCGCGGAGACAATCGTGGCGGCTGAGGTCGACCGGTACCAGCAGCGTCTGAGTGTCCAGCCGAATATCGAAGCGATCAAAGCGCTGCAAGTCTCGGCTGAGGCGCTGCGGCAGCAGGAACTCGCGCGTTCCGCGCCGAAGCTGACGCAGTTGACCGACGCACAACGTGAAGCAGTCGAGACACTCACGCGGTCGCTGACCGCGAAGCTGCTGCGGTCACAGATTGCGGCGCTTCGCGAAGGAGACATGCTCGACAAACGGACATAACCGAAAGACGGGCAACGAAAGACCCCGGACTGGTCCGGGGTCTTTCTTGTGCAGAATGCAGTCTTAGACGGTCGTGAGAGCGAGACCCTCCATCTTGTTCTCGCCGTCGACAGAGATCGGCCGGTAGAACAGTTGGTCGTTCTCCATATAGACCTCGAGGAAAGCAGGCCGCTGCGTGATGCCGCCGGCAATAAGCGCCTCGGAAAGCGGGTCCTCGATGTACCGCTGAAGGGCTCGGCGAAGGGGGCGGGCGCCGTAGCTGCGGTCGACCACGGTCTTCTGCAGGATCCACTTCTTGGCTTCGTCGGTGACGCTGAGCGTGATTGCTTTGTGGACGAGGTTCTGATTCAGGTTTTGGACGAGCAGCTCAAGAATCTGCATCAGGTCAGCATCCGACAGGGCTGTGAAGATGATGACTTCGTCCAGACGATTGAGAAACTCGGGATTGAAGGTGCGCTTTACCTCGCCCTTCACCAGCTCCTCCATCTTGTCCGCGACCATTTCATCCTTGTTCGACTGGAAGCCGAGTCCCTCGCGTTTCATGAGGTGCTTGGCCCCGATGTTTGAGGTCATGATCAGAATGGTGTTCTTGAAATCGACGGTGTTGCCGAGACCATCGGTGAGTTGGCCGTCTTCAAACACCTGGAGAAGCAGGTTGAAGACGTCAGGGTGGGCTTTCTCAATCTCGTCGAGCAGAACGACCGAGTATGGGGAACGTTTGACGCGCTCCGTGAGCTGGCCGCCCTCCTCGTAGCCGACGTAGCCTGGAGGCGAACCGATCAGCTTCGAAACGGAATGCTTCTCCATGAACTCGGACATGTCGAAGCGGATGAGAGACTTCTCTGAGCCGAAGAGGAACTGGGCCAAGGTGCGCGCCATCTCCGTCTTGCCGACGCCCGTCGGTCCGAGGAAGAGGAAACTGCCAATTGGCCGAGCTGGGTTCTTGAGACCTGCGCGAGATCGGCGAATGGCGCGAGCCAGAGCAGAGATCGCCCTCTCCTGCGAGATGACCCGCTTGTGCAGCTCTTCTTCGACGCGTAACAGCCGCTGCGTCTCTTCCTCTTTGAGCGAAGTGATGGGCACGCCTGTCCAGCGGCTCACGACGTCTTCGATGTCTTCGCGGGTTACGATGCCCGCTGAGGAATCGTCGAGGTGGTACTTTTCCCGCAGAGCGCGCAGATTCTCCCGTTCTTTCCGCTCTTCATCCGAGTAGAAGCGTGCCTTCTCAAACTCGTGATTCGCGATCGCGTTTTCCATGCGATGCACAATGAACTTGATCCGCTTTTGTACTTCGGTCAGTTCTTCGGGCAGGGTTGTCTGGCGAAGTTTGACACGAGCTCCAGCCTCATCGATGAGATCGATGGCCTTATCGGGAAGGAACCGGTCAGGAATGTAGCGGCTGGAATGGGTGACTGAGAAGGTGATCGCTTCATCGGTGTAGCTTACGGCGTGGAACTTCTCGTATTTGTCCTTGATGCCGCCAATGATCTTGATGGCATCCTCTTCGTTCGGAGGTGGGACCTTCACGGCCTGGAACCGGCGCTCGAGCGAGCGATCTTTTTCGATCGACTTGCGATACTCCGCCGGCGTGGTCGCACCGATGCACTGTACCTCGCCGCGACTCAACGCGGGCTTGAGGATGTTGGCGGCATCGAGCGAGCCTTCAGCCGATCCGGCGCCGACCAGCGTGTGTAGCTCATCGATAAAGACAATGGAGTTCTGGTTTTCCATCAGTTCTTTCATGATGGTCTTGAGGCGTTCCTCAAACTGCCCGCGGTACTTTGTGCCGGCGACGATGAGCGATAGATCGAGCGCCAGAACGCGTTTGTCCGCTAGAAAGCTCGGCACCTCGCCGTCAGCGATCTTCTGCGCCAGACCCTCGACAATGGCCGTCTTCCCAACGCCAGGCTCGCCGATCAGCACCGGATTGTTCTTGGTGCGGCGGCAGAGGATCTGGATGACACGGTCGACCTCGACATCACGGCCCACCAGTGGGTCGAGCTGCTGATCAGCGGCGGATTGCGTCAGGTCGCGGCTGAACTCCGCCAGCATGCTCTGCTCGGCTCGGCCGCCGCTCTGTTTGCCTTGCGCGGGCGCCTTTTCCTGCGTGGTGCGCTGCAGTTCTTCGCGTATTGCGGGCAGGCGCAGACCGCGCTCCTGCAGGATCTCCGCCGCGAAACACTTTTCTTCGCGCAGCAGCCCGAGCAGCAGGTGCTCCGTGCCGATGTGCTTATGACTCAGCCGTTCCGCTTCTTCGGCGGCATAGGCCAGAACGCGTTTGCACTCGTTGGAAAGGGGCAGGTCGACGGAAGTCGAAACCTTTTCGCGAATGGTGGTGTGTTGTTCTATTTGCTTGCGGATGGACTCCACCGAAGCATGCGACCGCAAAAAGCGGTTCGTCAGCGCCTTGTCCTCCCGCAGCAGCCCAAGCAGCAGATGCTCTGTTTCGATGTAAGGTGACCCAAACTGACTTGCTTCGTAGCGTGCGAAAAAGATCACGCGCCGTGCCTTCTCTGTATAGCGTTCGAACATCTGCACCCCTTCGAGCCGGCCCCGAAACGCCCTGCGATGAAGGCGCCCGGAGACCCTGTCCAAACTCATTCCGGCTTGCCGGAACCCTCAGCTACCCGTGGAACCGGGCAGCTATCCTGTGCTATCAGTGTAGCCCTTCGCGCCAGCGGAACGAAAGCGAGGCTGAACGTACGCCTACCGTATCGCGAACAGGACGTGTCCGGAGCGAAATTTCCGGCGTGAAGCGCGATCCGTCTGCCCCGACGTACCAAAATGGATCACCGGAGGCTTTCCCGGGGCGGAATGACCGCTTCCGCGGTAAGCTTTCCCCCGCTCAACCGCAAGGTGCGGTGGCAGCGCGCGGCGATCTGCAGATTGTGGGTGACGAGCACGCTGGCCAATCGGTGAGCGGTGTGAAGTCGCTGCATGACATCGAAGACGACGCCCGCGGTACGCTCGTCCAGATCCCCGGTCGGCTCGTCGGCCAGAAGGACGGTCGGCTCGGTGACGAGAGCGCGCGCGAGACTGACGCGCTGCTGCTCGCCGCCGCTCAGCTCGCCCGAGCGATGCTGCTCGCGTCCGCTTAGCTCCACCTCCCCCAGCCAGCTGCGAGCCGACCGAAGAGCGGAGGTCCGGTCGATGCCGCGGGCCAGAAGTGGCATCGCGACGTTCTCGACGGCCGTAAACTCCGGCAGAAGATAGTGGAACTGCCACACATAGCCGACTGAACGATTTCGCAGATTGGCTGCCTGGCGGCTGGTCATACGGCTCAGCTGCTGCTGGCCAACCCAGACCTCACCGGAGGTCGGGCGATCGAGGGCGGCGAGTAGATGCAACAGTGAACTCTTTCCTGCGCCACTCTCACCAACGACCGCCACCATTTCCCCTTGCCGGACTTCAAGATCCAAGTCGCGGAAGAGAGAAAGCTCGGTTGCACCCCGGCGGTAAACCTTGGAGAGCGATGCGGCGCGCAGCACCACCGGTGCAGGAAGAGGAACGGTTGCTTCCGCGGGGAGCGAGGATTCACTCATACCGCAGCGCCTCCGCCGAGAGCACACGCGCTGCTGAGATCGACGGATAGAGGGTCGCCAACAGGCTCAGGCCAAGACTGACGAAGGCGACGAGCAACGCGTCGCGCAGCCTCGGCGCGAAGGGCAGGTGATCGATCGAATACACCGCCGGATCCAGCGGGATGAAGCGGTAGTGGGCGCCGGCCCAACTGAGAGCATACCCGCCCAGCAATCCAAGGCTGGTACCGATGGCGCTGATCAGAAGTCCTTGCAGCAGGAAGATGCGGCGGATCTGGTCGGCTCGTACGCCAAAGCTCATGAGAACCGCGATGTCGCGCGTCTTTTCCATCACCATCATGGTGAGGGCGATGAGGATGTTGAGCGCGGCCACACACACGATGAGTGCGAGAACGATGAAGGTGAAGACCTGCTCCAGCCGGAGCGCGCGGAAGAGTTCGCGATTTTGCTCTATCCAATTGGTGCTCTCGAAACCTGGTCCGGCGAGCGCGGCGATGGTTCGGCCCACCTCGGGGGCACGGTACAGGTCGTCCAGCTTGAAGGAGATCACCGAGATCAGATCCGCTTCTGAGAAAAGCTTCTGCGCATCTGCGAGGCGCACGAAGGCATAACTGGAGTCGTACTGGTAGAAGCCCGAGGCGAAGATGCCGACCACGCGGAATCGCTGATACCGCGGTACCAGACCGAGCGGGGTCAGTTCGCCTTGCGGGCTGGTTACAAGGACGGTGTCACCGACGGCCGCTCCGACCGTTTCGGCCAGATCCTTGCCGATCACGATGGGGGGAAGGGCTGGGAGGAACGCGGGTGCGGCCTCGACCGGCACGGGTGCCAACTCTGCCGCCGAACCGGCTCGGATGGACTGCAGCAAATCAGCGACCTTTTCCTGCTCGGCGGGGATGATCCCCTCGATGAGCGCACCACCGCTGCGTGCCTCGCGCGAGACTAGCACCTGGCCATAGAGCCCCGGGGCTGCCGCGATGACATGAGGGACGGTGCGCAACCGATCCAGCAGCGGGCGCCAGTTGCGGATGCCGTCGGCGGATACCCGCATAAGGTCTACGTGGGCAGTGGAACCGAGCAACCGTTCCTGCAGATCGCGGCGCATTCCATTGGTGATGGCGAGCGCCACGATCAGTGACGCCACCCCGGCAGCAACACCGATTACCGAGATCGTCGTGATGACCCCGACTACCGCTTGCCGCCGCTTTGCCCGGAGGTACCGGGCGGCGATAAAAAGCTCAAATCGCACAGGTTTAGGGTACTCTCCGCGCACCGCTTGAGAATGTGCGCCCGATTGAGGCGGCCATGCGCAGCGTGTGCTCTGTTTGAAACGAGCGAGCCCAGCTCCTACCGGACTCGGATCTTTGCACTCGCCATATTTTCGAAACGGTCATAGACCCGTACGGCCAGAACGTGCTCTGCTTGTGCAGCGGGCCGATCAGAGGGAAGCGATACTGTCCAGTCGTACCGCTCGAGCAGAGAGTCCGATAGGCTCCCAACCGGCTCCAAGTACTGCCAGGGCCCCGCGTCGAGGCTGTACTCCGCGTGCGCAATCGGCGAGGTAAGGTCGCGCGCCTCAAACGTCGCGTGAAGGCGGTCGGCGGTGGCCCGCGTCGCGGCGAGGACTGTCAGGGCGGGGGGCGCCGTGTCGATGACAAACCCGGAACTGACTCGCTCGCCCGTCAGAGTGTCTGCGTCCAGGTGGACCGGAGCGTCGCTCGCGACGATTTTTAGCTGGTACGGGCCATCAGGCAACAGGGCGGAGTCAAAACTAAGGAAGCGGTCCGAGAGGTTGTCTTTCAGCAGTCGCCAGACCGTCTCGCCCTGCCCACGGTAGAGCACACGGAACAGCAGATCATCGCCGTTGTCATCGTGCGCTGTCCAACGCACGGTGATTGCGGTTCGATCCTTCTGCGCTGTCAGGGGTGTGCTGCGCGGCTCCTGCGCCAGACTGATTGCCTGCGCTCCCGCTGAGGTGGACGGGATTACGATCTGCACGGTCGCCGGCTGCCCCAGCGCGAAGGACGGGGAGGGGTTGGTGACCCGTGCGCCAGGAGCAACCACTACCTCGTCCACCACCGGCGCGACGTTACGTTGGAGGTAATTCAGTCCGACTGCACTCAGTTCCGCTGCGCCGTGAAACTCCGCCCGCCACTGAGCGTATCGTCCCTCTGGTACACCGGCCGGGCCCTCGTTCGGTCGCACTTTCACCCAATCGCTCCAGCCGCCGAGTGGGTTGGGTACGTTGCCGGTGCGCACGAACAGGTTGAACCCCGCAGTCTCGTACTGCGCTTCCAGACGACCCCAACGTGAAGACGCCCCTGCGTCAAAGACCTCGCTGGTGTAGCTCGCTTTTTCTGCGGGAGCGTCTGCCATTCGGTAGAGCTTGCCGGTGTTGCTCGTGCCGACCAGCAACCCGTCCCTGGTCTCGGCGAAGACCGTCGCCTGTGTCGCTCCGAGGTGAGCCACGTCCGTGTAGGTTCCCGGCTGCTGCGGATCCACCTCGTAGATTCTTCCGCGGTTGCCGCTGCCAATCAGAATTCGCCCCTTGCGAAATGCCAAGGCGTAGACGACATCGTCATGAAGACTGAGGAGCCGACTGGGCGTTCCATCCGGAGCGATGCGGTAGATCTCGCTTCCGTCCGCCACGACCGAGTTGCTGGTGGCGGCTCCGGCCGAACCCGGCGCTACAAACGCCACCGAAACGCCTACGGACCCAGTTACCGGCAAGGGCGGCAACCCCGATGCACTGACCGGCCCCTTGTTGCCGACGCCGGCGGCAAAGACATCGCCTGCTGCGTCGATCGTGAGCGCGGTCACTTCGCGTTTGGTCGCCGTGTAGGCGGCGACCGGCTTCGATCCGGCAGCCTCCGTATCGAAACGGTAGATCACGCCCTCGCCATCAGAGCCTGCCCACAGCGTGCCATCCGGCGCTAGCAGGAGAGAGCGGATATGCTGATCGGCCGTGCGGAAGAGCAGTTCCGGAGCCTTCGCTTTGCCGAGATGAACCCGGTATACCGCGGCGGGTGCGCCTGCTGCGACGTAAAGGTCCCCCGCAGGCGAGACGGCGAGGTCCCACAGGAATCGCGGCTTCTCCGGGACCGTTTTGCTGTCGAACACGACCTGTGCCTCGCCTCCGCCGGTCGCAATCCGGTACACCTTACCGTCGGGCGCGGTCGCCGCAAAGAGACTGCCGTCCGGGCTGCGTCGGAGCGCCTGCACAGAAAGCTCCCCGCTTGAGAAAATCTTCTTACCGACGCCGTTCGGCTGCACCTGCATCACCGCGGCAGACCCAGCCGTGGTTCCGCCCAACCCCACGTAGTTGACACCCTCCGGGCTTGTTGCCAGCGACCAGATGTAGCTGGCGTCCGAGCTATAGCGGAGTGAGATTGCCGGGCCGGCGGACAATCGGCCGTCGCTCCGGATCGCGACGCCGTCGGCGGACCCTCGCTCCATCTCGTCGAAGCGTTCCACACTCCAGAGCTTTGTTCCCTGGCCAAAGGCGGCCATCGAAGCGAACACGAGCCAAACCATTCCCCCAAGCAAGCTGCGAAGCGTCATCACGATCTATGGTCGCATGGCGATCCGATCTGCTTTGGCTGCCCGCTCCTAAGAGCTCAGCGCACTTGCAGCTCAACGACCTGCGCTCCGGAGACCGCGAAATCGGTCATTTGCGAAGCCAGCGTCAGCAGGCTTTCGCCGTTCAGCTGGATGCCACGTGTCTCCTTCGAGGGCTGGAGCACGTTCGCCATGGAAAGCGGCAACTCCGCTAGCGCTCCCGACGGCAACACCGCCTGAGCCTCGCGATCCAGCACTGTGACGTAGATCCGATCGTTATCGTGTGAAGCGTTTAGCTGTTCTACAGCGTCGGCCAGCGTGGCTGTGCGCGCCGTCGCCGCCGTTCCCGCCGAGAGCCGGTCAAGCGTTGCGCCGTCGCTCCACCCCCCGCCCCCCGGGGCGCGGCGGGGGGCCCCCCGGCAACCCCCCCCCCCACCGCCCCCCCGCCG
>CAXUCK010000006.1:0-14465 GCA_964249375.1 uncultured Acidobacteriaceae bacterium | reverse complement strand
CCTTCTCTCCGTCGTGTCGCGCCTCCTCTCTGTCCGGTTTTGGGCCTGCGCCCCCCCCCCCACGCCGGCAAACGCACGCTCAGGCGAACCGGCCGCGGGGCATCGCGAAACGGATGCAGCACGGCTGAGATCTCGAGGGTCTGCCCTGGTTGCACGTCGGTTGTCGCCGCCTGCGCACGGTCGATGGCGGCGCTCCGCTGCCCCTGCATGACGTCAACCGCTAACTTAAGGCCGGTCACTCGGGGCTGCTCGGTCGAACTGTCGTAAATCCGGCTGAACCGCTCATTGACGAAGATCGCGGCCGAGATGGCTGCCGGATTGAACTCGCCCTGGGTTATCACGCCGTCCATCCGAACTGTTTGCGGCGCTGCAGGTGTGGACCCGCTCGGCGTCCCGGTCTCCACCGTCATCGTCCCGTGAAGCCGATAACTGAGCTCCGCAGCGGAGACGTTGGTGCTTTGAAGTGTTTGATAGATCGACACCAGCACCGCTGACGGCGTCAGCTGCCGGTTGTCGAGCACGCTGAAGTGGTAGGTCCGCTCCGTCGCGGCGGAACCTATGGGTTTGATCGCTACAGTGACGGGGATCATGCGCGCCGTTTCGTCAAACCTTCCGAGAATCGCTGATTGCCGGTCTTCGGTGAAAGCGCCCACTGTCTGTGTGGTGTTGACGATCTTGAAAGAGTTCAACGGTGAAGACAGGGTCGCCAGCACGTCAGCCTTCGCCATGGGCATGCTGATGCTGCCGTACTGCGTGATAGGGTGCCCGCACGCAAGCAGCCGTCGCGGGTCGACGTAGGTGACCGTGCAGGTGCCCGCAATGGAAAAGTCACCCTGAACGAACACGGCGCTGACCGCGCTGCCAGGCAGCAGTGCTCCTGGCTGAACATCGTTGGGAGCACTTCCGCCCAGCCCCGAAACCGGCTCGAGCCCAAGAGCGGTAAAGCGGCTTGTGAAGCGGTCGACCGTGCTGCGATCAAACCCGGAAAAGACCAGGGGCGTCTCGATCGGCCGAAAAGATTCCTGAGCCGCTTGCCCTTCGCCTGCCCTCGGTGCCGCCGCCGGCTGCGGAACGCCGTCGCGCACCTCCAGCATCTGCGCGATGGGGGTGATTCCTGCGATCGGCTCTTTGCTGAACTGGCCAATCCGGAAGCTCAGGGCACCCACTAATTTCCCGTCGATGTACACCGGGCTGCCGCTCATACCCGCAACCACGCCGGTGTACTCGGCTTTCGTCCCATGAAGCCGAGCCAGAATCATGTCCTGTTTCGGTCCGATCGCGTCATGGAGCAGACCGAGTATCTCGACATCCATCGGCTCAGGTGTCACCCCCTCGAAGACGGTGTACGCCACCCCGTGCATCCCGCGCCGGACCTCAGATAAGGGGAAGAACTGTAAATCCGCGCCCGTCGGCGCTGGTCCGGGTGCCTGCGCCGGAAGCACACACGGCAATGTCGAGCACAGCAAAACCGCGGCGAGCAGGGACGGTACCCTTCGACTGGCGTTCACGTCTACAGATTAGAGCAGACGGTGAGCTCCCCCGGGTCGCGTCCCGAGTGACGCTCGTCAGCAAAGATGGCCGGGCTCGCCGGGGGAGGCACAAGGTAAAGTTGGTGATTATGCGTATGCACGGCGGTTTGCCGCTCGGTCTGATTCTGTCCATTGCCGGCCTGGGCGCCCCGATCCATGCTCAGCAGCCAGCTCCGCCGCCGGCGCAGCAACCGGCCCCACCCAGCCCTGATGCCGATGCCGGACCACAGACCGACAACGGTTCGATCATCCTCAAAAAGAAGGAGCCCGCTGCGGAGACGCCTGCCCCCGCGCCCGCCGAGCCCAAGGTGAAAAACCCCAACAACGAGACCTACTCCCTGCGCGTGGACGTGCCCATCGTGAATCTGGACGTGAATGTGGTGCTCGACAAAACGCACCAGTTTGTCCCAGGGCTGAAAGCGGGCAATTTCGAGGTGCTCGAGGACGGCGTACCGCAAAAGATCACGAGCCTTCGCATGGCGCAGACGCCCATTACGGCGGTTATGCTGCTTGAGTTTGCCTCCAACAGCTACTACTACATTTACGACATGCAGAATGCATCGGCCAGCTTCTTTCGTACGCTGCGACCGGACGACTATGTCGCCGTCATCACCTACGATCTGCGCACCCACATTTTGACTGATTTCACCAACAACAAAGAGGTGATTGGCGACGCGCTCCGGTCTCTTGTGATCCCGGGCTTTTCGGACACCGACTGCTTCGACGCGCTGTATGAAACGCTGGACCGCGTGAGCCGGATTGAGGGTCGCAAGTACATCATTCTGATCGGCACCGGTCGAGACACCTTCTCAAAGCTGACGCTCGACAAAATACTTGCCAAGATCAAGGCGACGCCGAATGTCACGATTTTCACCATCGGTACCGGAGCGTATGTGCGCGAGATCGCGGACTCCCGTGGCCGCCTGGGCCCGATCACGCGCATGGATTATCTGCAGGCCGATAATCAATTGCGCACGTTCGCCCAGATGACAGGCGGCCTCAGCTTCAATCCCATGTTTCAAGGTGCGCTGCCAGACATTTTTGCCCAGATCAATAATTCGATCCGCAACCAGTACGTGCTCACTTACACCCCCACCAACACCAAGAATGACGGCAGCTTCCGTCACGTAAAAGTGGATCTGGTCGACAACGAAGGGCACCCGCTGCGTATGCAGGACGAGAAGGGCAAACCGTTGAAGTACTCGGTCATAGCCCGCGACGGGTATAAGGCGAAGCTGCCTGTCGAATAGGTGGAGCGGAAAGCTGCGTCCGAAGCTGGCGACGAAGGCAGGCTCCCGTTATCCGGCGAGCTCCCGAGCTCGTTGCGTGGCTCGCTTTACCGCCTTGATCAGCGTCACACGCAAGCCGCCCTCCTCTAATTCGAGGATGCCGTCCACCGTGCATCCAGCCGGGGTCGTCACGGCGTCCTTCAGGAGTGCCGGGTGAGACCCGGTCTCGAGCACCATTTGCGCCGACCCGAGTGTTGTTTGTGCGGCTAAGAGGGTGGCTACATCGCGGGGCAGACCTACGTTCACCCCAGCCTCCGCCAACGCTTCGATGATGATGTACAAGAACGCCGGTCCTGAACCCGACAACCCCGTCACTGCATCCATGTGCTTTTCGTCGACCACCACGGTCCGGCCAACGGTGCTGAAGATGCGCTGCGCCAGCGCCATGTGGTCCGGCGTGCAGAATCGCCCGCCACACAGGGCCGTCATTCCTTCTCCCACCGCAGCGGGTGTATTCGGCATCGCTCGCACAACCGGGACGTCGCAGCCGGCAGCTTGTTCGATGGCGCGCGTCTGTACGGAGGCGGCAAAGGAGAGCACCAGCTTGGCAGGGGATAACTCCTGCGCGACCTCTCCCACCACCTCCGGCACTTGACTTGGTTTCACGCCAAGCAGGATCACGTCAGCATGTCTGACGGCCTCTCGGTTCCCAGTCGAGACGACCACTCCAAGCTGCCGCCCAAGCGCCGCGGCCCGGTCCGAGTGCCGCACCGTCACGTGGAGCTGTTCCGGTCGCACCAAGCCTTGCTTGAGAAAGGCTTGCAACAAAATACCGCCCATTTTTCCGGTTCCCAGGATGGCGATGTGCCTGTCCAGCGGGCGAATGACCTCTGCCGCATCGTGCGTCATGGCCTGAGGCTATCAGACGGTCCTGACGACTTCACTGCGGACCTCGGGACAGGCCATCAAGCATGCGATAGAGCGTAGACCGGCTCACGCCCAGCAACTCCGCAGTCTTCAGCTTGTTGCCGCCACAGATTGCTAAGACCTTGCACACGTGGTTGTCGAGTACGTCCTGGAGGGACATGGATGTGCGTGCCGGGGGTGCTTCTGAGGACGGCGTCGGCGCGGGCTCAGCGGCTGACATGGTCAGCATGGGTTCTTCCCTGCCAAGGAGAGCCTGCCGGACTGCCGAGCGGAGCTCCGCAACATTGCCCGGCCACGGCCGGCTCCGAAGCGCGGTGAGCGTCTCGGGCGAGAGTTGTGACTCGAACAAGCCAAACTCCCCCGCGGCTTCGGTGATAAATTCGTGCGTGAGTGCCTCGATATCCTCGGGACGGTTCCGGAGGGGTTGAACACGGATATCAACCGCAGAAAAGACCATATGGAGATCCTGCCGAAGTCTCCCGCTGGTCAACAGCACCCGCGGTTCAGACCGGCTGATCCCGATGACCTGGGGCCTGGCACAACCCGCGTTGCGCCAGCCGGGCTCCCGCAGGAGCCGAAGCAGACATCCCTGGTCGGATGACGACAGATCGCCCAGCTCTTCAATGACCAGGGTTCCGCCCTGAGCGGATTCGAGCAGTTCGCGCCACATGCCCTCAAGCGCTCCAACCTCGCTGCATGAGAGGGAAGGCGATGCTGAGAAGGTCCTCTGCCCTGGCCGATGCAGCAGAAAGGGGCCTTCAGGACGGCTCAGGCAGTGGATTTGACGAGCGACGCGCCGCTTGCCCACACCTGCTTCACCCGTGATCAGCGCTGTGCGGTAATGCGGAGCCAAACTGCGAAGCCGTGCCCGTAGGCTCGAGGTGGCTGGGCTCTGACCATGGAGCAGGGAAGGGGAAACGTTAGGATCCGAGGCGCGTAGCCGGGGAGTGCCGTCGATCAGCGTCGTCAACATACTGACCTTATCGGCAAACTTGGGAGAAACTTTAGGGCAAAAACAAGCCGGATCCGAAGATCCGGCTTTGCTGACGATGAGAAGCCCTAAACCGTGGCCGGCGCACAGTAGGTATCGAACGCCCGCTGCAACTCCTGTGCAATCGCCGGCGCCGTCGACGTTTCGATGGCGGACCGTTGCATGAGGTAAACCAGCTGTCCATCCCGCAGGATGGCAATTGCGGGTGACGTCGGCGGATGCCCGCCAAAATAGCTGCGGGCTCGCTCGGTTGCCTCGCGATCCTGACCGGCAAACACGGTTACGGACTGGTCCGGACGCGTGTCGTGCTGCATCGCCAGCCGAACGCCCGGACGCATCTTTCCTGCCGCGCATCCGCAGATCGAGTTGACCACGACCATCGTCGTGCCCTTCTTGGTCACGGCCGTGTCCACCTCGGAGGCGCTGCGCACCTCCTTCAGGCCGGCGCGGGTCAATTCCTCACGCATCGGAATCACCATAATCTCTGGATACATCGAGTCTCCTCCAGGCTGCGGAAATCCGCGCCTCCTTCGATTGTAGAGGCTACCCACCCAGGCCGCCACCGGTAACCCAGCTTTGGTAT
Organism: uncultured Acidobacteriaceae bacterium; assembly: GCA_964249375.1. GTDB lineage: Bacteria > Acidobacteriota > Terriglobia > Terriglobales > Acidobacteriaceae > Edaphobacter. Next base: position 9,206 of record CAXUCK010000006.1, on the reverse strand, counting down.
AACCGCAGTGTGAGGTCAGGCGAGCCCCTTTCCGTGAGTGAGAACGTTCCGCTCGCCCCGTTGACGACGCTTCAGCTTGGCGGACCGGCTCGCTTTTTCGCGCATGCAGAGACCGAGGGGCAGGTGCTGGAGGCCGTCCGGTTCGCCCAAGGGCGCTCCTTGCCGCTGTTTGTGCTGGGAGGGGGTAGCAACCTGCTTGTCCGCGACGAGGGATTTCCGGGCCTGGTGGTTCAGCTTGCAGTAGGTGGCTCGACAGAGACAACCGAGATTGACGCCGTCACCCGAGAACTTCGGGCCCTTGCTGGACTTCCGTGGGAAGAGTTTGTGGACCAGGCCTGCGAGCAGGACCTGACTGGCGTCGAGTGCCTCGCTGGTATTCCCGGACTTACCGGCGGGACCCCCGTGCAGAACGTCGGCGCCTATGGACAGGAGGTCTCACAAACAATCCATTCCGTGCGGGCGCTTGATCTTCGGTCCGGAAGTTTTGTTGACCTGTCGCGCGAAGCCTGCCAGTTCAGCTACCGCCGCAGCCTTTTCAACGCGGTCGATCCCGGGCGGTACCTTGTTACAGCGGTCAGCTTTCGCTTCGACCTGCGCGCCCGCCCGCGCCTCACCTACGCCGATCTGCTCCGGCACTTCGGCAGCGACGCCTCGCCTTCCCCGCGGGAGGTCGCCCGTGCGGTTCGCGAAATCCGCCGGAACAAGGGAATGGTCCTCACCCCTGGTGACCCAGACTGCCGCAGTGCTGGATCGTTTTTCAAGAACCCCATCCTTCCAGCGGAGGATCTCCCCCGCATCGCGCAAGCGCTGACGATGCAAGAGGATGCCGTGCCTCATTGGCCTGCCGGGGCCGGCAAGGTGAAACTTCCTGCAGCGTGGTTGCTGGAGCGCGCCGGATTTCACAAGGGGTTCGCGCTGGGTCCTGTGGGCATTTCTTCCCGACACAGCCTCGCGTTGATCACCCGCGAGGGCGCTCGTACGGCGGATCTGGTCTCGTTGCGAGACCTGATCCGGAGGACGGTGCGGGAGCGTTTCGGAATCGAGCTCGAACAGGAGCCGGTCGAGCTCGGGGCCTGCTCGGCATTCGGAGTCACGCCCTAGAAATCTCGCCTTGATGGCCCAAGCTGCCGCAGGATCCGCTCGCGTTCCGTGGCGAGCACCCCGGCGGCCGATCCCTGCTCGACCACCTGCCCGTCCGCCAGCCGGATTACCTCAGCTCCCAGCAAGTAGGCCTCCGCGACATCGTGCGAGACCGACAGCACCGGTGTCCGCCACCGGCGCAAAAACGCCTGGAGCCCCACCGCCAGTTCGTCCCGCAAGCTCGAATCCATCCCGGCAAAGGGCTCGTCCAGCAGCAACACGGCCCGCTCTGGACCGCCGTAGGTCACTGCCGAAAGGACCGCCCGTGCCACGGACGCGCGTTGCGTTTCCCCTCCACTCAGGTGCTGGGGCGATCGCCTTGCCAAAGACTCCAGCCGAAACAAGGCGAGCACCTCGTCGACCATCTCGCGTGCCGCGATCTCGGGAATACCAGGCGCAATGCCGTAACGCAGGTTGCCCAGCACGCTCCGGTGGGGAATGAGCCGAGCCGCTTGCGGAGCGCTGCGTACCGGACGTTCGTGTGGGGGCACATCCACATGCCGAGCCGTGTCCAGCAACGGGCGATCCAGCGGCCCGAACAGGACGCTGCCCATCTCCGGTCGAACGTGCCCGGCGATCGTTCGCAGGACGGTGCTTTTGCCGCTCCCCGATGGCCCGAACAGCACGGTCCAGGGTGCGCGTAAGTGAAAGTCCACCGCGACCGTCATCGACCCAAGGCGATGCGACATCCTGCACGCCAGAAACGGCTGCAAGGCTTCCTGAGCGCAACGCCCCTCAGCCGACACGGTATCCACCGGTTGCCCCTCGCCGCGCCGGGAGCAGGTAAATCACCAGAAGGACGATTCCGCAGATCGTGAGCAGCAGCATCGACGCCCGGTTCGCGGCGGCATAGCGTCCGTCTTCAACCAGGTCGTAAATGGAGATGGACAACGTCCTTGTGACACCCGGGATGTTGCCGCCGAGCATCAGCACCACGCCAAACTCACCTATGGTGTGCGCCAGGGTCAACAAAGTGCTGGTCAGCACGGCGGCGCGGCTCATCGGCAGCACGACATCCAAGAACACCTTCGCCGGTCGCACACCCAGGCTGGAAACGGCCTCCAGGACCGCCGGGTCGAGCCCGCGCATGCCGGCCACCAGGGGCTGGACTGCAAACGGCAGGCTGTAGATGCAGGAACCGATCAGCAAACCGGAAAAGCTGAACGCGAGCGGGTGGCCCAAAAGACGGATGAGGGCGCGGCCCGGCGCTGTCAGGGGCCCCATGCCCACCAACAGGTAAAAGCCCAGCACCGTGGGCGGGAGCACCAAGGGGAGAGCCACGGCCGCCTGCACCAGGGCACGCACGACGCCACGACCGGAAACGATCCACCAGGCAAGCGGAACCGCGACAGCGAGCAGGACAGCGGTTGTTGCCAGAGCCAGCCGCATCGTCAGCAGAAGCGCGTCGCGTTCCATCTAGCGCAGTCTACAGAACTGCGTCGGGTGTGCTCATCCACCGGTCGAAATCCAGAGACCTATCGGACGGGCTGCAAACCTAGCTTGGCAAGGTTTTCCTGTACCTCGCCTGAGAGTACCCAGTTCAGGAAATCATGCGCTTCCTTTTGATGTTCGGACCGCTTCAACACCACCGCGCACTGCCGAATCTCTGGGTACACCGGCGGGATCACCACATAGCTGCCGTTCGTCCGGAAGTCGCCTGACGAGGCGAGCGTCAGCGAAATGAGACCTGCCTGCGCGTTGCCCGTCGCCGCATACTGCCCGGCTTGTGCGACGTTTTCCGCTACCCGCAGCTGAGGCTTCAGGGCGTCGTAGAGTTTCATCTGTTGCAGCGCGCTCACCGCCGCACGACCATAAGGCGCGTGCTCCTGATCGGCAATCGCCAGAGCAGTCAGTTTCGAGTCTGACAGCGTATTGCCAGAGAGCGGCTGTAAAGGGGAGTCTTTGCGTGCCCAGAGCACCAGGGTGCCACGCGCATAGGGGACCGGTGCCGTTGCGTCGGTCAATCCAGCAGCAACCAATTGCTCGGGAAAGGTGAAATCCGCCCCGAAGAAGTCATCGAAGGGAGCGCCGTTCTTGATTTGCGTCACGAGCGAGCCGGAGGAGCCGAAGCTCACCAGCAGCTTGATCCCGGATTTCTTTTCGTATGCCGCAGCCAACACGGGCATGACGGGCTGCAGGTCCGCGGCAGCCGCCACGCGCAACTCTCGGGTTTGCGCCACTCCGAAAGCGACAGACCCAGTCAGCACACTCCACAGGAGCACAAGGACGCGAACTGCCCCAACTTGCTTGCGGTACCCTAGATCGGATGATGAAGTCACACGAGCTTCGATGCACCGGCTGCTCCGCCGGGATTGCTGCCGATCAGGCTGTGTGCGATTTCCGCTGCCCGATCTGCGGGGAGCTCTACGAAGTGGTGTATCCGTGGTCCGGCGGTGCGCATGCTGCCGAGATGCGCACGCCCAATCCCAGCGCGCTTCGTTGGCTGTGGCAGGAGCGCCGGTCTTCCTCGCTCAACATCGACCAAAGCGGCGTTTGGCGCTTCCGCGACCTCCTTCCGATTCTCGACAGCCCGGAACACGCCGTGACGCTGCGCGAAGGCAATACGCCGCTCTATGATCTCCCCCGCACCGCGGCCTCGCTCGGGCTGAACTGGCTTCTCGCCAAGCATCAGGGCATGAACCCGACCGGCTCCTTCAAGGACACCGGCATGACCGCGGCGCTTTCGGTGGCCGCCGAGCGCGGATACCAGTGGGTCGCCTGCGCCTCCACCGGCAACACCTCTGCCGCGATGGCCGCCTACGCGGCGCGAGCCGGCCTTCGCTCGCTTGTCCTCATTCCGGAAGGCAAGATTGCCTGGGGCAAGCTCTCCCAGTCCATGGACTACGGCGCCCTTACCCTTCAGGTTAGAACCGACTTCGACGGCTGTGTTCGCCTGCTGGCGGAGATCATCCGCCGCCTCCCCATATACCTGCTCAACTCCGTCAATCCCTACCGGCTCGAGGGTCAGAAAACGGTCGCTTTTGAGCTCGTTGAACAGCTCGATTGGCAGATTCCGGAGCACCTCATTCTCCCTGGCGGCAATCTCGCCAACGGAGCCGCCCTTGGCAAGGGATTCCGGGAGATGCGTCAGCTGGGCCTGATCGCCCGCCAGCCGCGCATCAGCGTGATCCAGGCGGAAGGAGCCAACCCGCTTTTCCGTGCCATGCAGGAGAACGGCGGTCGCGATCTCCATCCTGTGCAGGCCGAGACACGGGCGAGCGCCATCCGGATCGGCAATCCTGCTTCCTGGCGCAAGTCGGTCGCCACTCTCGTCGAAACCGGCGGTTGGTGCGAGCAGGCCTCCGAACAGGCGATTGCGCTTGCGAAAGCCGAGATCGGCGCCGAGGGGATCGGTTGCGAGCCAGCCTCCGCCGTGACCCTCGCAGGCTTGAAGAAACTTGTGGCGCAGGGGAGAATCGCGAGCGACGACCGTGTGGTGCTCCTGCTGACCGGCCACACGCTGAAGGATCCCGAGTACACCATCGACTACCACCGCGGGACGCTCCTTCGTCCCGAGGAACTCGCCTGCGCTACCACCGGTGAACTCGCTCAGCATGACCGGCTGCGCCACGCGCCACTCGTCCTCGAAGCTGATGCGGATGTGGTTCTGCGGCACCTCGAGAGGGAAGTGACCGCCGACCGCATGGTTTCGGTCTGAATTTCGCAGCCTGCATGAGCGCCGAAAACTTCTACGCCCGCCTGCCAGCAACCTCGGCCAACCTTGGCCCCGGGTTCGACGCCGTTGGTCTGGCGATGTCGCTTTACCTCACGGTTCGCGCCCACTCCTCCTCCGAGTTCGCCATCACGGCCACCGGCCGAAACGCTAACGTTTGCGGCCGGCTTGAGAACAACCTGATCTTGATGACGTACAACGAGATCTTTGGACATCTGGGTCTGCCGGCACCCACGATCTCCATCCAGGTGCAGAACGAGATTCCCCTCGGTATGGGGTGTGGGTCTTCAGCGGCAGCGCTCCTGGCTGGAGTTCTGCTGGCGAACCACTTCGGAGACCTCCGCTGGAGCTCGCAGCAAATCCTCGAGGCGGCTTGCCAGCGCGAAGGCCACCCGGATAACGTCGCGGCCTGTTTCCACGGTGGCCTCACCGTTGCCCGCATGGTCGATCACGAGAAGGTCGTGACGGCTTCTCTTGGTCACGAGCTGCCCTGGCATCTCACCCTGGTGCTACCGAACGCCGGCCTGGCCACCCAGGAAGCGCGTGCTCTGCTGCCTGAGAGCTATCGCCGGCATGACGTCGTTCTGAACATCGGCAGCACGGCCCTTCTTCTTGCGGCCTTCTCCCTGGGCCGCGTCGAGCTGCTCCGGTACGCCATGCAGGATCGTATCCATCAGCCTTACCGGGAGCCGGTATGTCCGCTCTTGGCACGGCTGCTTCCTCTCGCGGCTTACCCTGAACTAGCGGGCATCGCTTTGAGCGGCGCCGGGCCTGCCATCCTCCTCATTTCCGAACAGTTGATCACTCCCGATTTCCGTCAGGCCATTCTGTCCGCATGCGGCCTTCCGACGCCGGAGATCCTCTCGGTGTCCATCGCGAGCGGCGTGGCGCTGAGTCAGCCTTTCTGAAGGTAGTAACGTGACATAGGTTACCTAAGATTCCTTTACGAGACGCAAATCCCTTGGCACTCTATGCGAGTAGACAGTTCTGGGGAGGGCTGCTACACGCCCGTTGACCTCTTTCGAGAGGTCCGGGCGTTTCCTGTTTCTGCGCCTGTGAAACCTCCCGCGCTCCGTCGCATCTACTATGGGAGTGATATGTCGCCGTGGGCGATCGGGAGAGGGAAACCAATGGCTAGCCAGTTTGTGAGTGAAGTAAGTGACAGTACCTTTGAAAAAGAGGTGCTGCAATCCGAGCAGCCGGTGCTGGTCGATTTCTGGGCCGCGTGGTGCGGCCCCTGCCGTGCACTCGCCCCCGTGGTGGACGATGTCGCCGCCGGCTACCAAGGCAAGCTCAAAGTGATGAAGATGGACGTGGATGCCAACAGCGCCACCCCGTCCCGCTACGGCATCCGCGGCATTCCCGCTCTGTTGCTGTTCAAGGGCGGAAAGGTCGCCGATCAGATTGTCGGTTACGTCCCCAAAGACACGATTGAGCGTTCTGTGAGCAAAGTGCTCGAAGCGCAGAACACGAGCGTCAACGCCTAAGCTGAGCAAGCAAACCGCAGCGGCCCGGGAGCCTTCAGGCACTCGGGCCGTTTCCGTTTCCCCTCAGCCCCCGGTGCTAGACTCAGCTTCGAGATGCTGGACTCTGTTCTTCTTCGAACGATCCTGGTCGCGTTCTTTATCCTGGCGAACAGTTTCTTCGTCGCAGCGGAGTTTGCTCTTGTCAGCGTTCGCGAAACCCGGATGGAGCAGCTGCTTGCGCTCGGTCGTCCTGGCGCCCGCACGGCGCTTCAACTCAAACACCAGATCGACGAATTCCTACCCGCGGTACAGCTCGGCGTCACACTTGCAGCGCTTGCGCTGGGCTGGCTCGGGGAGCCGGCGATTACCGAGCTCCTTCTCCGCGCCATGCGTGCAGTTGGCTTTGCCGCGGTGCACAGCCGCGCCGTCGAGGGCACCTCCGTCGTCCTCGCGTTTTCGATCATTACGTATTTTGAAGTTCTTCTTGGCGAGCTCGTCCCGAAGTCACTCGCTCTCCAGCGCACAGACCGCATCGCGCTCGCCGTCGCTGGTCCGATGGATGTCTTCATCCGGATTACGCGCCCGGCGGTCCGCCTGATGAACGCCTCTGCCACGGTGGTGCTTCGGCTTTTCCGCGCCCCGCTCAGCGGGGAAGGCGCCGTACACTCGCCGGAGGAACTGAAGCTCATCGCGACCGCAACCCGCCGCATGGGCCTCCTCCCCTCATTTCAAGAATCCATGATCCACCGAACGATCGAACTCAGCCATGTTGCCGTCCGCGAGATTATGACGCCTCGCGGACAGGTATTTTCCCTGGCGGCTGACATGCCGATCGAGAGCGCCAGCGCCTCCATCATTCAGGAGCAGCATTCCCGGATTCCCGTTTACGACGCCGCGACCGGACCGGAGCACATCATCGGCATCGTTTATGCCAAGGACATTTCGCGGCTCATGCATTTTCGCCTCAGCGCCGCCCCAGCGCCGGACTCCGTGCCGCTGACGGTGCGGCAGGTGATGCGCGAGCCGACCGTGGTTCCGGAAACCAAGCTCGCCGTGGAGTTGCTCCAGGATTTTCAGAGCCGTCGCAGCCATATGGCGATTGTGGTTGACGAGTTTGGCTCAACCGTCGGCCTCATTACAGCGGAGGACATTCTGGAGCAGGTTGTCGGGGAGCTCAATGATGAGTTCGATTTCGCAACCCGTCCGCTTGCGCCCAATGCCGCGGGCCTTGTTCTGCTCGATGGATCGACGCCACTGCGCGATCTGGTGACCCAATACCGCTGGGCGTTTCCCCGCGAGTCCAGCGTCGAGACCCTCGCCGGCTTCCTTCTCGCCCAACTCGGCCATCTGCCCCAGCCCGGCGAAAGCGTCATCAGCGATGGCCGCCGCTACACCATCGAGAGCATGACCGCTCGACGCATCACCCTCGTGCGCGTCCAGGAGCTTTCAGAGGCCAGCGAACCTGCTCCAAGCAGCACGGATACCCGGCCGTGAGCCAGGGGTCGCGCCCTGCTTCCGCTGCATCGCCCCGCTTTTCCGCAGGGATGCAGGTTCTGCGCCGGCTTCTCACCACTCTTCCCGTGCTCTGGGTTGTTGTCTCCGTCGTCTTTTTCCTGATTCACCTTGTCCCAGGAGACCCGATCGTCCAGATGCTCGGCGAAGGCGCTACTTCTTCCGACATCTCGGCCCTTCGCCACACCTACGGTCTTGATTTCCCGCTCACCCAGCAGTATGCCCACTACTGGCGAGGTGTCGCTCATCTCGACTTGGGCGAATCGCTGCGTCTCCACGCTTCGGTCACCCGGCTGATCCTGGAGCGCTACCCCTACACGCTCGCTTTGACGGCCGCCGCACTTGTGCTTGGCGTGCTCTTCGCCGTTCCCGCCGGCCTGATCTCTGCGCTGCACCGGGGTACCTGGCCCGATCGCCTGCTCGGCGTCGTGTCGCTCCTCGGCCTGTCTTTTCCCAATTTCGCGCTTGGCCCGCTGCTCATCGTTCTGTTTTCGATTCACCTCGGCTGGCTGCCCGTCTCCGGCGTCGGCGCGCCCGGGAACCTCCCCGATTTTCTCGCTCACCTTACTCTTCCCGCGCTTACCCTCGGTCTTTCCCTGGCCGCGATCCTTACCCGTATGGTGCGCACCGCCACCCTCGAAGAACTCGGCCAGGACTACGTTCGCACTGCCCGTGCCAAGGGTCTTTCGGAGTCCGCCGTCGTCGTCCGTCATGTACTTCCCAACGCCTTGATTCCCGTGATCACCGTGCTCGGCCTGCAGTTCGGAAGTCTGCTCGCCGGCGCGATCGTGACCGAGACGATTTTCTCTTGGCCGGGCATCGGCCGCCTTACCTTGTCGGCGATTTCCAACCGCGACTACGCCCTCGTGCAGGGATCGCTTCTCGCCATCGGTTTGACGTATGTTGCGGTCAATATGCTGACCGATGTCGCCTACACGTTTGTCAATCCCCGAATTCGGGCAGCCTGACCGCGTACCAGGGGACCCGAAAACGAGGCACAATGAAGCCATGCGCTTTCGCGTGCTCGCCGCTTTGATTCCTATGCTCGCCCCGGCTGCCGCCTGCGCCCAGCTCGCTTCTGCGGCCAACCGGCCTGGAGACAACAGCCTGCCACCCCCGCGGCACGTCCACGACGCTCATTACGGCGTCTCATTCGATCTACCCGCAGGCTGGAACGTGACCGAGCGGGATGGCGATGTGAGCACCTTCGCGCTAGACGCCCGCACTGCCGCCGGAAACTCGCGCATGCGCGAGGTCGCGCAACTCGCCTTCAATCCGTTTCCCACCTCCACTTTCGCCGGAGCGTTGTTCTACTTCAGTGTGACGCCGCGGGCAACCGAGCACAGCTGCGCCGCCCAGGCTTCCGCGCAAGCTCCACGCGTTGCGGCAACCTCCAACATCGGCGGCCTTTCCTT
>CAXUCK010000005.1:8339-34445 GCA_964249375.1 uncultured Acidobacteriaceae bacterium | reverse complement strand
GTTGGGGACTGCGTGAGCGCGGCGTCTGCTGCGGCGAGGATGCGGTCGTGGTCGATGGCGGCACCATCGGGATGCGTGGTTGGCGCTGGGATGGCCTGGGCGAGGAGGTTGGGGGAGAGAAGACTGGCTGTGGTTTGGGTGAGGAAGCGTCGGCGGGTGACGGGCATGGGGAGGCTCTGGTCGCGTGTGGGCGGTGAGGGAGAGCAAGTATAGCCCGTTGCAAGGCTCCTCGTCCCGAGCCGCAAAAACTCTGGCCCGGCCATTCCGATTGGGATGCGCTTCAGCTCTGAGGTCAGTGGAAGTCGTGGGAACGAACATCGAGCGACTCAGCTGCCAGCAGCTCCAGGGTCTCCGCTTTCACATGCACCACGCTGTCGCTGTTCTGGAGCTTGCCGTAGACCTTCAGGAATTTGCCTCGGGTCACGAGGATGCGTTCGCGTTCATAAAGTTCAGGATGGATGATGACGTTGCTGATGCCGGTTTCGTCCTCCATCGAAAGGAAGATGAACCCGAGAGCCGTTCCCGGGCGCTGCCGAGCGATCACCGCGCCCGCCGCGCAGACGTACTTGCCATCGGGGAGTTGTTGCAGTTCGCGTGCCGAGCAGACACCACTGCCTCGCAGGTCCGATCGACGGTAGGCCATCGGGTGGGGACCAGTGGTGAGGCCGGTTCCGGAGTAGTCGGCAACCAGGCGTTCTTCCGTCTGCATCTGCCGCAAGGGTGAGGATGTGGAGCGGGGTGCAGCTTCGGTTGGTCGCAGCAGTGGACCGACCGGGCGAGCGACTTGCTCAATCTGCCAGATGGCATCGCGCCGGTGTTCGACCCCCTCGAGCTGATTGAGGGCTCCTATGCGGGCGAGCTGCGCAAGATCGCTGCGATGGAGGCATGCGACGCGCCGAGCGAGATCTTCCACGCTGGCGAATGGGCCATCCGTGGAGCGAACAGCAACCAGCTGAGCGGCGGTAGTGGCTTTGACATTGCGGGTGTAATTGAGACCGAGGCGAAGCGAGAGAGAACCATCCGGCTCGTGCTCCACCGTGCAACGTATGTCCGAAACCTGCACGTCAACCGGCTTCACACGCAGGCCATGACGCTGAGCATCCTTCACGATGACGGCTGGTGTGTAGAAGCCCATCGGCTGGTTGTTCAGCATGGCGCATGTAAATGCGGCGAGGTGTTTGACCTTGAAGTACGCCGAGGCATACGCAATGAGGGCAAACGACGCTGCGTGGCTTTCGGGAAAGCCGTATAACGCAAACGACTGAATGCTTTGTACGATAAGTTCCTGCGTTTCCAAGGCGATCTGGTTGGCATCCATGCCTGTGCGGAGCTTCACCATCAGTTCTTCCATGCGTTTCCATGAACGCCGCATACCGACGGCTTTACGCAGCTCTTCGGCTTCTGCGCCGGTGAAGTTGCCGACGACCATGGCCATCCTGAGGAGTTGTTCCTGAAAAAGTGGTACACCCAATGTGCGCTTCAGCACCGGCTCCAGTGACGGGACGGGGTACGAGATGCCCTCCTTCTTCTGCCGGCGTCGCATGTAGGGATGCATCATTTTACCGACGATCGGGCCGGGCCGGATAATCGCCACCTGCACAACGAGGTCGTAGAACTTGCGCGGCGCATTGCGTGGGATGGACGCCATCTGAGCGCGGCTTTCCACCTGGAACATGCCGACCGTATCGGCTTTGCAGAGGGTGTCGTACACCTCGGGATCGTCCGACGGAAGCTGGCCGAGATCGATGGGATGGCCGTAGTGCTCGGGAATAAGTTGGAGGCAGTCCTCCATGACGGCCATCATGCCGAGGCCGAGCAGGTCGATTTTGACCAGGCCCAGGTCGGAACAGTCTTCCTTATCCCACTGCACGACGGTGCGGCCCGGCATGGAAGCTCGTTCGATCGGAACGACTCGATTGAGCTGCCCCTGACAGACGACCATACCGCCGGAGTGTTGGCCGAGGTGGCGGGGGAGATCCTGCATGCGGCTGCAGAGCTCCACATATTTGGCAATGCGCCGGTGCTCCAGGTCGAAGCCTGCGTGGCGAAAATTGTCCGCCAGGGTCTCATCTTTTCTGCGCCACTCCCAATGCCCGATGAGGCTGGAAAGCCGGCCGAGGGCGTCCTCATCGAAGCCAAGCGCCTTGCCCACCTCACGCGCGGCCGACTTGCCACGGTACGTAATCACGTTCGCTGTCATCGCCGCGCCGAGCTCGCCGTAACGCCGGTAGACGTACTGGATCGCCTGCTCACGTTTTTCACCCGAAGGCATGTCGAGGTCGATGTCCGGCCACTCGCGCCGGTTCTCACTTAAGAACCGCTCGAAAAGCAGGTCCATGCCGACTGGGTCGATGGCGGTGATTTCGAGCGCGTAGCAGACGACCGAATTTGCGGCACTGCCGCGGCCCTGCACGAGGATGTTGTTGCGTTTGCAGTACTCGATGATGTCCCACACGATCAGGAAGTAACCCGCAAAGCCGAGCTGTTCAATGAGCGCGAGTTCCCGCTCCGCCTGCTTCTTTGCTTTCGCGTGCAGATCGGCGTCGTGCTTCGGCGCGTAACGGGCTTCGATGCCTTCCGCGACGCGTTTACGCAAGAAAACTTCCATCGGCTCCCCTGCCGTCGTGTCGTAGCGAGGGAACTCGTAGCCGAGGTCGTCAAGCTCGAACTTCAGCCGCTGTGAAACGAGCAAGGTGTTCTCGATGGCTTCGGGAAGATCGCTGAAGATGCGGCGCATGGCGCGCGCCGTACGCACTTGCCGTTGCGAGTTCATTTGCAGGAGCCGGCCTGCCTTGTCGAGTGGAAGGTGATGCTGGATCGCGGTGAACACGTCAAGAATTTCGCGCTCGTACTGCGTCGCGTAACGGACGCCGTTGGTGGCAAGGACGGGAAGACGCAGGCTTTGGGCAATAGACAGCGCGGCCTGGTTGCGCGCTTCTTCAGCGCGGTCGCCGTGCCGTTGCAGTTCCACATAGACGTTGCTGCGGCCGAAGATCTGGATGAGGGTTTCGACACACTCCCGCCCCGCCGCCACACCACCTGTGGCGAGGGCCGCCGCGAGCGGGCCTTCCTCACCGCCGGTCAAGCAGAGAAGACCCTCGCGAAATTCGGCCATATCCTCCGCTGTCGCCGTGCCTTCGCATTTGCTTTGTTCGCGCATCTTGAAGCGCGTAATGAGCTGGCACAGATTGTGGTACCCAGTGCCGGAAGCGCAGAGCACAGGAAGTCGAACCGGCTGGGCGCGATGTTGGTGGGGCAGCCACAGCGGCGGCCGCAGGCTCTCGCCCAGATCACGAACGGCAATCTCCGCGCCGATGTGCGCCCGTATGCCATTGGTTTTGGCGGAGGAGTGAAACCGTGCCGCTCCATACACTCCGTTGCGATCCAGCAACGCCATGGCGGGTGTGTCCGTTTCAACAGCGGCTCGGATCAGACCTTCAGGGTGGGACGCCGCTTCAAGAAAGCTGAAGGCGCTTCGTGCGTGAAGTTCGACGTACTCTCCGGCAGGTTCAGTCATAGAGCGCTTCAAGCTGCCACTGTTTGCGCAAAAGATCGTGCGTGATGACGCAGAGCAGCATCCCATCTTTGCCTGCCTTCGCGCACACATCCCACTCTTCGCGAGACCAAACCTCAGAGTTCCACCACTCGCCGCTCGTACGCCACGGACCGTACGCCTCATCAACGTGGTAAATCTTTCCTTGGAACGGAAAGGTGATGGGACGTCTTCCTTCGGTCCGCACAGGAAGGACGATCGCCGGGCGACAGCGTCGTAAAGCCACTGCATGATGTGTGCGCGTTGGCACAGGGGATACGTCGGCCTGAACCACAAATCGCTCCATCACAAAGCTGTCTGGGCGATGGGTGTCCAGCAGCTTCACGCGACCAACGCGACCTTCGCCGACCAGGGCGGCAACTCGCGCAAGCGTTACATCCAGGCGCATCGGTTCAGGCAGCGGTGGAGCAAAAAGACCGGCCTGCACTTTGCTGCGATGCCCCGGTTCGGCTTGGACCAGGACAGAAAGGACACCGGCGGGTGGTGGATGTGCGTGCAGGTCAAGCTGCAACAACCGCAGGAGCACCTCGCGCTGCGTCACGGGGAGAGCAGGCTTGATCGTTCGTTCGTGCTCGCCGCCACCATCAAGACCAAGCCTGACGGTCACGCTTGCCAGAGCATAAGAACGAATCTGTGCGCGCGCGAGCAGCTGGTCGAGCAGGGGGCCAAGGACAAACAGAAGCGAGTCCAGAAGCTCGACCGGCGCGTCGAAGGCGATGTACTCATTGAGCGCGAATGCTGGCTCCTCCGGCACCATCAGGTGCGGATGCTGCCCGCAGGCGAGCAGCCGGAGCCGCTTTCCCTCGGCGCCGAGCCGGACCACCAGATCCACTTCCGGCAAAGCCGCGAGTTCCCCCACCGTACGCAGGCCCCACAAGGCCAGCGTGTCGGCTTGCTCCGCTGTGAGGCGAAGAGCGGAAAGCGGCCGATCTTGCAAACACATCGCTTCTTTTCCCGCCGGAACAACGATGGGCGTTTTCCGCGCGAAGGGCGCTAGGCACACGGCCGTGTCGAGGTTCGCGCTTGTCGCGCACTGGACAAAAAAGCGCAGATGGGCGATCGCCCGCGCGATGCTGGTGGTGGCGTGCTCGACCGGGCCAGAGATGCGTGTGGTGCCGGTCATATCCAGCACCATGGCAAACGCAGCTCCGGCCGTGGGCTGCACCTCCACACGCGGCGTAAACGCTCCTGCGGCCTCTACCAACGCGGTGTGCGCGGCATGCTCCTCGGGCTCGGAGCGGCGAAGGATGTGAAGGCCGGGGAAGCTGTCCAGCTCCGCGCGGCTCATGCCTTGCGCAACCCCGAGTTCAAACGCGTGTGCGTTGGCGCTGCACACCTGCTCAAACGGCGGGTCGCCCGCAAGCACCACCACCGGAGAGTGTGCCGCGTCAGGGCGCAACCGCAAAAGTGCTTGCGCGGGAAACTCCGGCACATACACGCTGACATACATCGCTTCGGCTTGCCTGCTCACACCCATGCCGCACCACTCTTCCACTGCCCAGGCCGCTCGGATTGTGGCGGTTTGCGGATTGGAACGACGCGAGGTTCGCTCTCAGCAAAGCGACTTCGTTCGACTTCGGCCTGATACTGAACACCGCTCATCACCCCCGCATGCGCTTCGATCTTTCCAGGCTGGAGACGCAGCACAAGCTCGGCACTGCTGCGTGCGCAAGGGTGCTGCGTCAGAAGGATCAGACTGGTACGGGTCCGCTCACACGCAGCACGGAATCGAAACCACGTCGCCAGCGGAACGCGCCAGGAAAACTCTGGGGGAACGCCGCCAAGGTCAAGCACGATGGCGCTGAAACCGCCGTTATGCAGCAAAAGATCTGTGGACCGTATGGCTTGATCGAGCGGCTTCCACAGGCTAGGCGTAACGGTTGAGCCTGCCCGCAGGTCGGATTGTTTTACCAATCCAGGCTTGATCGAGTGTGGGTTCGGAGCTTGCCGATGCTGCGGTTCGGCGCATCGAGGAAGAATCGCGAGATTGTCGCCGCGCCGCGCAGGCATCCGGTCGGAGTTGACCTGTTCCTCCCGATTCTGCGACCGGTACGACACCGGGCGATTTGGCGCTCCGGGTGTGCCGATCAACCTCTTGGATCGCCGGGTTTGCCCGTCTGGAGACCGGGGCGTCGTCTGCAGCATCGCGGCAACCGCTTCCGGCATGTTTCGGCCTTCCGAGCGCGGGTGAGGGCTCCCACAACCCAGAGGAGCCGGTTGTAACGGAGGTGGATCATCGGTGGGAACAGGAATGTTTTTGGCGGCTAGAGCGAGTTGCTGGACAGAGGACGGTGCGTATCCGCCGCACCGGACCCACAGCAGTTTTTCCAGATTGAGTCCATTGGCCGCCGCTGATTCCGGGTCGAACGTGTCACTCACATCCACCCAGGCGCACACACCACCCCCGTGTACCAGGGCTGAAACCGCGGACAGCGCAGCGGTCGTGCGCCCCGAGGACTCAGGACCGACCATTTCTGTGAGCGCCCCCACCGGCACACCGCTCGTCAGCGAATCAAGAGCGGAGATCCCGAAGCAGGTCGTGTCCGCTGAGCGAACTTTTCGCGAGAAGGGTGAGGTGTTCCGCTTGGCGAGAGCACTCTCAACTTGTTGCAGGATGAGTTGGGCAGACGTCCTCATTCGCCTTATGTTCGCCTAACGAAGCCTTGGTGGCAAGAGCTCCATCGCAATGTTTGCACACTGCTGTGGATTACTTCCGTGACATAGACGTAGGCTCAAGCGCCTCTGTTCTTGATGGCCGAAGCCGGAAAAAAGACGAACGTAGGTCTCTTGGCTCCGGATGAGCTTTGTCTTGAGTAAAAAAACCTGATGCTATAAGTCTTGTTAGCCGTCTTCTCGCTCGAATTGATCCGGCGTGGATGGTTCGGCGCCGCAACACCCAAGGATCCAACGCCTATGCAGCAAATCCTCCCCACCCAAGCTCTCCCTCTCAGCACTCCCAGGTTTTATCTCATCGGCCGCCAGCCGCTTCGTCCCGCACCCATCCTGCTTGCGACCGGAGTCGCCGTCGGTGCGCTCTCTCTTGTTCTCTCTGCCCTGGGTCACACCGGACACGCACATCTTGGTTCCGGCAGCGACGGCCGGTCTGCGGCCGCTGTATCCGCAGCCGCTCCGCCATCTGACGAAAAAGACGACCCGAACCAGATCGACACCATCGTCCTCGGTGATCCTGCCGACGCCCCTTTGCCGGCCCGCAAGGGCGACCACGTCAGCCCCGTTCATGCCACGGTTGTCGTTCGCCTGCCCCGCTTCGGCGACCAGGTGGGTCTCATTCCCGACAGCCCCGCCGGCCATCTCCTTTACAGCTGGCTCGCCGCCTTCAACCAGGAAAACTCCTCCTCACTCGAAAGCGTTCTTCCCAATGAGGCACTCGCCTCTTCGGCAGCTGCCCAGATCGAGCTCCGTCGGCAGACCGGCGGTTTCAACCTGCTTTCCGCCAAAGAGGTTCAGCCCGGTGTCCTCGTTTTTCGGCTACGTGCCCAGCCCCCTTCAGAGATGGAGGTCCTTGGAACGCTGCAAGTCCGTCCGGACTCCAACCCCGCCGCCGTCGCGAGCTTCAGCCTCCGCGCCGTCCCGCCACCCGGCCCGGGCACCACACCCAGAGAGGCCGCTCCGGTCGCAGGCGCCCCACGTTCATACACTCCAGAGAAGCTGGGAACGGCCGCTCATTACTGAGTGACCAAAGGCGCATCGTTGAGGAAACTCTCGACTCTCTGCGACACGTTCGCTGCGTCGCAATTCATGATCAAATGCGCACAATCGCCGGGTGAAACATAGGTCGGGGCAGTCAAGGCGTGCGCCCAGGCGAGAGCTGGTTCGGGCACGACCATGCGGTCTTGTGCGGCGACAATGATCAGGAACTTGGCGAACGTACTTTGAGCCACGGCGGGCAAAGGACGCCCATGCAGCACGTCTTGGCTCAGGATGGATCGAAGCTGCCATACGCGGTCATTTGCGTCCTGTCGCTGAGGTGCTTCGAGCTTGCAGAGCCAGGCAGGAAACTGATCGCGGGTAGTATCGGCGTTGCGGTACGCAGGAGCGGAGACGATCAAGGCACCGATCTCGTTGGCTAACTTGAGCTGCGGTTCGGTCTTGTACAGTCCGTGCTGGTATTCGGGATCTCCCTCGATGGCATCGATCACGATCTGCTTCGAAAGAAGGTCGTACGGGGTGACCTGTGGCGAGCCGACGATGGGTATGGCGAGATCGAGAAAGTGCGGGTACAGCACAGTCCAGGCGAAAACCTGGTGGCCGCCCATGGACAATCCAATCGCGGCATGGGCGTGGCTGATGTGCAGAACTTCGGTGAGAACCCGATATTGTGCATGCACCATGTCTTCGATGGTGAAAACAGGGAACTGCGGGCCGGGTTGGCGGGTGCTGTTAGACGGCGAAGACGAGATGCCGTCTCCGAAAGCGTCAAGCGCAATGCCGAAGAACTTTGAAGTGTCGACTATGCGCTGCGCCGCAGCGGTGCTGCTGAACAGCGAGACAAGATCTTCAGAACGGCCGTTGAGCCAGGTTGGCATGAGGACGGCGTTCGATCGTGCCAGGTTCAGTGTGCCGAACGTGCGATAGCCGACGCGACAATCCAGGATGACTTGTCCGCTTTGGAGAGCGCAGCTTCCCAGGTCAGCGATCTGCTGACGTCCCTCCTGGCTGTGCCCGAAGGGAGTCATGAACGATAGCGTCAGAGCGAGAAGGGCAGTGCACCATCGTGACCAACTCATCAAGCGCAGATTCATGCTCCATTGTGCGATGTTCGTCGCAGGTCCGTAAACCTGCCGCTTCGGGTGCTCGTGTTTCAGAAGCCGCCAGCCGAAGGTGCACTATCGGTGGACGCGCGACGGCCGGCCGTTAGCAGCCGAATCGCTTGCCGGATTCGCTCGGGCGGTGGATCCACTGGGTTGTTCGTGTCGTCGTGACTCACCCGCAATGATCCGTGAAAATGTCGTGCGGCCGTGATTCGGGCGACGGCTTCCGCATTTTCCAGGCGAAGTCCTCCGCCCACGGCAACGTCGATCCGGTCACCGGCTTGGCGGATCAGGCGAGCCAACGTTGGAGCACCAGTCAGAACGTCGGCCGCGCCCCCTGAGGTGAGGACGCGCGTACACCCGGTTGCGATAACGTCTTCGAGTGCCTGGAAGAGATCAGGTGTGGCGTCAAAGGCGCGGTGAAAGGTGACAGGGAGAGGAGCGGCCATGCGGACCAGAGCACTCGTTTGAGGGACATCCACCGTGCCGTTCTCGTGCAGTAACCCGAGAACGACACCGGCGACACCAAGGCACTGAACGCTCTGCAGCGAAGATCGCAGCGCCGCAAGAACCGAGGTCGAAGTCCGAAATGAATCAGCAACGGGCCGTAGCAGCACATATATCGGAAGGGTGCTTTGCCGCACAACCGCTTCAACCAGCGCCAACTCCGGGGTGAGGCCGCCAGTTTCAAGCGCGGAGCAGAGTTCGATCCGGTGTGCACCTCCTACATTCGCAGCCAGGCAGGCAGGCAGGGTTTGAGCACAGAGTTCAAAAACGGGAGGGGTTTGCTCTGACATCAGGCATCGGTGCTATTAAACACGTTTCGATTTTGCCTGCAAGCCTCACAGGCTTCCAAGAATCTCCCTCGCAGGACTGCCGTCTAATCCGGGATTAGATCGTAGCGGATGTAATCGGACCTGGGGAACGCGCGATTTAGACTTGCTCAAGAGAGTGTGGCGTCCCCGACGGGATTCGAACCCGTGTTACCGCCGTGAAAGGGCGGTGTCCTGGGCCACTGGACGACGGGGACGCAAGGGCAAGAGGAAGCCCGTGAACGATCGATTTAGGCTAACACAGGGTGAGGACGAAGTGCGGCAGGCTCGCGGGAGAGCACTGCCGCATACGTGGGTTTAGTTGATGTTTTTACCGTCACGGAAGACGCGCATCGACCGGCCGCCGACGATGACCTTTTCACAAAATGTCTCCTCAGCAAATGGATCTTCGATATTTTCGGTATTGAAGACCTGAGTCCAGGGCGTTTTGTTGGGAGGCTCCGGCAGGCAGAATTCGACGCCTTCTGCGGAGGCATTGATCAGAATCAGGAAGCTGTCGTCAACAATCGGGTGACCTTCCTGGTCGGTGACTCCGAGGGTCTTGCCGTTGAGAAGCATGGCGAGCGATCGGTTCCACTCCGCGTTCCAGCTTTCTTCCGGAAATTCCTCGCCATTTGTGCCATACCAGGCGATGTCGCGCACCACGGAGCCGCGCACGGTACGGTCCTGGAAGAATTTGCGGCGGTGCAGATTGGGATGACTGCGGCGCAGATTGATCAACTTGGAGGTGAACTCCATGAGGCGCTGCCGGGGAGCGTCGAGGTTCCAGTCATACCAGGTGAGATCGTTGTCCTGGCAGTAGCAGTTGTTATTACCGCGCTGGGAGCGGGCGAACTCGTCGCCGCCGCAGAGCATGGGAACACCTTGCGAGAGGATGAGGGTCGCTAGAAAATTGCGCGTCTGGCGCTCACGCAACTCGTTGATAGCGGAATCATCGGTTGGACCTTCGACACCCATGTTCCAGCTGTCATTGTTGTCCGCACCGTCCTTGTTCTCGTCGCCGTTGGCCTCATTGTGCTTCTTGTCGTAGGAGACCAGATCGCACAACGTAAAACCATCATGAGCCGTGATGAAGTTGATGGAGGCATACGGCTTGCGACCATCCGATTGATAGAGGTCGGAAGATCCGGTAAGGCGGTAAGCAAAGTCCGAGAGAAGCCCGCCGTCACCCTTCCAGAAGCGACGCACGGTGTCACGGTATTTGCCATTCCACTCCGCCCACAGAACCGGAAAGTTTCCCACCTGGTATCCGCCATCACCCACATCCCAGGGCTCCGCGATGAGTTTGATGTCGGCGAGAATCGGGTCCTGATGAATCGTGTCGAAGAAGCTCGAGAGCTTCGACACCTCGTGCAGCTCGCGGGCCAGCGTGCTTGCAAGATCAAAGCGAAAGCCGTCGACGTGCATTTCCGTCACCCAGTAACGGAGCGAATCCATGACGAGCTTGAGCACCTGCGGGTTCATTACATTCAGCGAGTTCCCCGTGCCCGTGTAGTCCATGTAGTACCGCGGGTTGTCGGGAACCTGCCGGTAATAAGTCTTATTATCGATGCCCTTCATGGAGAGGATCGGGCCCATGCGGTTGCCTTCGCAGGTGTGGTTGTACACCACGTCCAGGATGACCTCAATACCGGCCTTATGCAGGGCCTTCACCATCTCCTTGAATTCGCGCACCTGACAGCCGTTGTCGCCGCACGAGCTGTATCGGCTCATCGGAGCGAAGTAGCTGAGGGTGTTGTAGCCCCAGTAATCGCGGAGGCCGCGGTCCACCAGGTGACCTTCGTCAATAAAATGGTGAATCGGCAGCAGCTCTACGGAGGTCACACCAAGCTGCTTGAGGTAAGCGATGCTGTGTTCGTGGGCGAGTCCGGCGTAGGTGCCTCGGAGTTTCTCCGGAACAGCGCTGTTCCGCTCGCTGAATCCTTTGACGTGCATCTCGTAGATGACCGAGTCCGAAAGCGGAATGTCGGGAAGGCAATCCTCGCCCCAGTCAAAGTGTGGATCAACGACAATGCTCTTCGGAACACCGGGCGCAGAGTCGTGATCGTCAAACGTCAAGTCATCGCCGCTCGCCACGTCGTAGGGGAAAATCGGCGCTTTCCAATCCACCTGGCCAGTGATCG
This sequence comes from uncultured Acidobacteriaceae bacterium, assembly GCA_964249375.1. Lineage (GTDB taxonomy): Bacteria > Acidobacteriota > Terriglobia > Terriglobales > Acidobacteriaceae > Edaphobacter. The sequence continues at coordinate 23,164 of CAXUCK010000005.1, read as the reverse complement.
CCTTCGCATACGGATCGAGGAGCAGTTTATTTTTGTTGAAGCGATGACCCTCTTCAGGAGCCCACGGCCCGTCGACGCGATACCCGTAGCGCTGGCCGGGCTTGATGTTGCGGATGAGCCCGTGCCAGACAAAGGCGGTCCGCTCGTGAAGCGCGACGCAGTCCGTTTCGTTTCCGGCTTCGTCGAAAAAGCATACGGAAACACCGGTCGCGTTTTCGGAGAAGAGAGCAAAGTTTGTTCCAATAGCCCGCGGAGTGGATCCGAGCGGGTAGGGTTTTCCGGGCAGCAGGGTACGGTCCATCTTCTTTGGTGTCAACTTTCGGGGTGATGTATATCGGTGTGATGCCCCGCAACCGGCCAGCGCTGCCTTCTACGCCAAGGCATGTTCCAAGGGGTGAATGAAAGCGAGCCTTCGTGTGGAACGACTGTTAATACCAGACCGGAGACGCACGGTATTCCGCGGACTCATCGGTGTTCTCTTGGTGGGAGGTGTTGGCATCGTGGGCATCGACCGACACAGGCGGTCGCCGACCATATCGGTGCTGCCTCTCTCCGCGCGGCGCGCTGTTCCAGCGTTCTCCTTGCCCATGCTTTCCGGTGAGGTGTGGCGTTCCCAGGATCATCGTAAGCGCGTCATCTTGCTCAATCTTTGGGCGACGTGGTGTCTGCCTTGCCGACGCGAGCTTCCGCTGCTCTCCCGGCTTGCGCTTGACCAGCGATCGCGCGGTCTGGACGTTGTCGGCGTGGATGTGGACACAGGCGATCGAAGAAGAAAAACCATGGAATATCTAAGAACTTCACCTGTTTCCTATCCCATTGCCATACCGGAGCAGATGCCACAGATCGGGCCTGAGGTCGAGGCGATACCGACCACGTTCTTGATTGATCGAGAGGGTCGCATCGCAGTCATCCTGGTAGGAGCGTTCGATATGGACGCTTTACACCGCGCGGTAACAGAACTGCTTCAGGAACGCTGATCCCGATGTACGTATCCGTTGAGGTTACAAACGCTCACTGTATTGCATGATCTGGCCGATCGTGAAAGCCTGCATGTCGGCCCCGCGCTGCCACGCGGCGTACCAGGCGACGAGCCAGTCAAGAGCAGTTTCGAGGCGCAGGCGGGGCTGCCAGTTGAGCTCAGCGCGGGCTTTGCTTGCGTCTAATTTTAGATAGCCGGCTTCGTGAACTCCAGGGTCGGGGTCGAGGATCCACGAGGCGCCCCCGCCCCAGAAGCTCGTCATCTTTTCGGCGATCCAGCCAACTGGTTGCGCATCATCGTCAGCCGGGCCGAAATTGTAAGCGGTCGCGAATCTGGGATCGTGGGTTAGCAGCTGCTCCGCCAAACGAACGTAGCCATGCAGCGGTTCAAGCACATGTTGCCACGGTCGAATCGCGTGCGGTCGGCGGATGCGGACCGCCTCGCCCCGGAGAAAGCCGCGAACAAGGTCGGGGATCAAGCGGTCGGCCGACCAGTCTCCGCCGCCGATGACGTTGCCGGCTCGGGCGGTGGCAAGGAGGACTCCGTGGGTCGCTAGCTCCGACGGGTGGAAGTACGACTGGCGAAAGGCCGCGGAGACGATCTCGGCGCAGGCCTTTGAAGAAGAATAGGGATCATACCCGCCGAGCGGGTCAGTCTCGCGATATCCCCACACCCATTCCTTGTTCTCGTAACACTTATCGGTCGTGACCGAAACGACGGCGCGCACCGACGGGGTGCGCCGAACCGCGTCCAACACGCGCGCCGTGCCGAGGACATTTGTCTCGTACGTCCCGATCGGGTCGGCGTAGGAAAGGCGGACCAAAGGCTGCGCGGCCATGTGGAAGACGACCTCGGGGGCGAAGTCGCGCATGGCGCGGTCGAGCGCGGCGCTGTCGCGGATGTCGCCCCGAACGTCGGTGAGGATGGAACCGATGCGCGCGACCACAAAGAAGCTGGGATCCGTGGCGGGACCAAGCGAGTAACCGCACACTTCGGCGCCCATGGCGTGGAGCCAAAGAGCGAGCCATCCGCCCTTGAAACCGGTGTGCCCGGTGAGGAAAACGCGCTTGCCCTGCCAGATGCTTTTCTGAGCGCCGCTTACCAGGTCTTCCACGGGGCCCTTCCGTCGCTCCACAGCTGCTCCAGGTGCTGTTTGTCGCGAAGCGTGTCCATTGCCTGCCAGAATCCGTGATGAAAGAACGCATGCACGTCGCCGGCGGCAACGAGCTTTTCGATAGGCTCGCGCTCGAACATTTGGCCGTCGTCGGTCACGGCGTCAATCGCTCCTGGCTCCAGAACGAAGAAGCCGCCGTTGATCCACCCACCCTCATCCTGCGGTTTTTCCTGGAAGGAGTAAATCTGCGTGTCCTTGAGGCCAAGGGCGCCGAATCGGGCGACCGGCTGCACGCTGGTCAGCGTAACCAGCTTCTGGTGCTGTTTGTGAAAAGCAATCGATGCGGCAATGTTCACGTCCGCGACACCATCCCCATAGGTCATGCAGAACGATTCGCCGGGCGTGAGGTACTTCGCCACCCGGCGCAGGCGTCCACCGGTTCCGGTTGCCTCGCCGGTATCGACCAGTGTCACCCTCCAGGGCTCGGCGACGGAGTTGTGCACCTCCATTTTGTTCGAACTCATGTCGAAGGTGACGTCGGAGGTGTGCAGGAAGTAGTTGGCGAAGTATTCCTTGATGACGTAACCCTTGTAGCCGCAGCAGATGATGAAATCGTTGATGCCATGCTGCGAGTAGATCTTCAGGATGTGCCAAAGGATGGGCCGGCCGCCAATCTCAACCATTGGCTTGGGGCGAAGGGAGGTCTCTTCGGAGATGCGCGTTCCGAGACCGCCGGCGAGGATGACGGCTTTCATTCCACGTCCTTACAGGGGGGATTTCCATGCAGCAGCGCAGCCATGTGCGCGGTTTGCAGCCGGAGACAACGGTATCAGTATGCCATCTCGGAGGGAGGCACGATTGTGTATCCTGAAACAGGCCTATGACTGAGCGTGCAGAGCAGCTTCGACAGCAGATTCTTGACCTAACAGCCCAGTTTCACGCGGAGGCTTTTCCGCAGCGCGAGTTTGTTCCGGGTTCGTCGGCTTGCCCCGTTTCGGGCAAGGTGATCGACGCGGCCGACATGAGCGCTGTGGTGGATTCAGCACTGGATGGCTGGTTCACTACCGGTCGCTGGGCAAAGGACTTCGAGCGCAAGTTGGCGCGGTTTTTCGGCCTGCGATCCGCAAGTCTGGTGAACTCGGGTTCGAGCGCGAATCTGGTTGCCCTTAGCGCGCTCACCTCTCCGAAGCTGGGCGATCGCCAGCTGCGGCCCGGCGATGAGGTCATCACCGTCGCTGCCGGTTTTCCCACCACGGTCAACCCCATCTTCCAGAACCGGTTGGTGCCGGTTTTTGTGGATGTGATTCTGCCGACGTTTGAGATCGATGTCACGAAGCTGGAGGAAGCCCGCAGCGAAAGGACCCGGGCCGTAATGATCGCTCACACGCTTGGAAATGTCTTCAACGTGGGCGCGGTGAGCGACTTTTGCAAGAAGTACAACCTGTGGCTGGTAGAAGATTGCTGCGACGCTCTCGGCGCGACCTTCAATGGCCAGAAGGTCGGCACCTTCGGCGACATCGCCACGGTGAGCTTTTACCCCGCACACCACATCACCATGGGTGAGGGTGGCGCCGTGCTGACCGACAAACCCGCATTGAAGGTGTTGATTGAAAGCTTCCGCGATTGGGGCCGTGACTGCTGGTGCGAGCCTGGCGTCGACAACACCTGCGGCAAGCGGTTTGACTGGCAGCTTGGTCAACTGCCCTGCGGCTACGACCACAAGTACACCTACTCGCACGTGGGCTACAACCTGAAAGCGACGGATATGCAGGCATCTCTCGGCGTCAGCCAGATCGCCAAGTTGCCAGATTTTATTGAGCGCCGGAGGCAGAACTACGCCTACCTGAAAAGCAAATTGGAGCCCCTGTCTGAGTGGTTGATGCTTCCCGTTCCTGGCACGAACGCAGACCCAAGTTGGTTCGGATTCACGTTGGGGGTCAAGTCTGGCGCTCCGTTTACGCGGGATCAACTGACTCGGCATCTGGAGTCGAAGAAGATCGGAACGCGGCTGTTGTTTGCCGGCAACCTGCTACGCCAGCCGGCATACGAGGGCCTGGAGTACCGCGTGGTCGGGGAGATGAACAACACCGATTTTGTGATGAACAACGTTTGCTGGATCGGCGTTTACCCAGGGCTTACAGAGCCGATGCTCGACTTCATGGCGCAGACGGTGACCGAGTTCGTCGGGCAGGCGGTGGCAGGCCTGGTCGTCGTGTGACGGCATCGTCCGATCGCTAGGGCTGCACAGGCGGGATCCGAACGGAGTTGGCGCGGCAAGAACGGATGGGACCGCAGCTCAGCGGCTGCAGCTGTTTGTCGAGGCACACTTCCACCGCCGTCAGAAAGTTATTGCCGCAGCTCAGGGCAAGGCTGGAGCGGGGCAGGGAAGGGTTGCTCTCAAGAAAGAGCGACACAATACCCGCGGGGGCCATCGAGATTTGGTGATCGAGGCTCGTCAGTTGCGCGGGTATCCGCAACTTGCCTGTCGCCGCGCGAGCCTTCTCGAAAAAGGTCTCTGGATCAAGGCCGGAGCAGGTGCCGTGCGTCTGCCACTCGTGCTCGAGCAGATGCGCGTCGGGGTAAATATCAGCGAAGCGGTTCGGGTCCGGTGGTCCGGGCTCGTCAGAGCAGTGCTCCGGGTAGCCGCCGTCCATCCGTTGTGGCCAAAGCCCGTGCAACGTGAATCCTCGGTGCTGCTCGCACTCGGCTGCGTTGGGGTGGCTGTAGCAAAACTCAGGCGACCAGGAAAGATTCAGGAGGTAGTAGTCGAAGCTCGCATTCCCGTCCTCGCTGTGGCTCCGACTCGGACGTCGTGGCTCGCTCTGCTGCCGTTCGTTGCTTGAGCTGTAGGCCGGCTGGGAACTGCCGGATGGGTGAGAGGCCGACGGTGGTTGACAGCCGGAGATGCTGAAAACGAAAAGCACGGTCAGCAAAGCGCAGCAGCACTTCGGCAGCACAGGGGATATGTTGTCCATGGGCATCTCCGATACTTTACCGAAGTCCCTCAGATCGGGAAGCGCCGAGCCACAAGCGTGCAGAAAATTACTGCTACTTGTGGGACCCTCCGGCAGATGGGGCGCCCGATGTAGCCGGTGCGCTCGCATGCGATGACGTCCCGGCAGAGCTGGAACTGTGAGCCGCACCAGTCGAGGCATTGTTCGTGGACGGGAAGGATCCGCTCCGTCCTCCAGGGCTTATCCGGCCTCCATTGGCAGAGCCCGTCGTGGCGCTCACGCTGCTCATCACGCGGAAGTTGGGCGTCGTCGTCACTACACCCCGCTGCGCAACATTGGCGGAGATCTTGTCTAGCCGCGAGAACGCCCCTCGTGGCACGCCAAGACCGGCTGAGTTGCTGCTGAAACGGAACTCCCCGGTCGGCTGGATCCCTGAAAGCGGCAGCGGAGCACTCCCTTTGGCGAGAGCAATCGTCTTCTGTCTGGGCTGCGGAGGTGGCGGCGGCGTAGGAGGCTTGAGACCAGGAGGCCCGGTGACCCGGAGTTTCCGCAGATTGGTGAGGCCGCTCCAGCCTCCTGTCGGCCGCCATCCCCAGCCGCTGGCTCCGCAGTAGGCCCATTCCCCGGAATGGAATGGCATCCACCCCCACGGATACATAGAGACGTAGCTGTAGCCCGCGCCGGGATACCAGGCCCAGAGACCGGCCGAGTACGGCGACCAGCCTGCCCCAACGAAGTACGGCTGCCACATCTGTCCGCATCCGCCGGCATTGATCAGCCCGCCATAATAATTGAGGTCGGCCAGGCCGTACCCGTATGGACTCCCGCTGAAGCTGTTCACCAGTGCATATCGCTTCTGGTAATCCACCTCGTTTTTGTCCCATTCGTCGTAGTCGTCGTGCAGCAGGCCCTTCGCCACCTGGGGCAGCATCGCTCCGCTGGAGCTGAACGTTATGGTCTGCTTTTTCCCGGCGACCGCCGTCCCTTCCGGTCCCTCTACCCGCACCTCCCCTGAAAACACTGTGAGGCGCGTAGCCGGCGGACCGACAAACAAGTGAACATGCGCCGAAGGGCTGAGCGTGAGGGTGTGTCCCCCAAACCGCACAGCGAAGTCATTGTCGCGGGTGGAAGCCATGCTCACGTACACGGAGCCGCTCTTCACGTCGATGGCTGAGGCCTTCGATCCGGTTTGTCGGAGCTTCAGTTCCGGGAAGTCGACCTCGCTACCAGGCGTCAGCCGAACGCTGCTGTTGTCCTCAAATTCCACTTCGGCCAGCCCATCGCTGGTCCGGAGCCGAACACCTTGTACTACGGGCATGTTCGGGGACGTGGCTTCAAAGCCATTGCCGGTGTTGCGATCCATCAGGACCACGCCTTTCACCTGGCTCAGGCGAACAATGCGCGCAAGTGATTCGCCGGTCGCGTGGTCAGGAGCGGCCTCGCTTGCCGCTGCCTCCTCTTGCTGCGCCGGTGGGGCCTTCTGATCAGAGACTTCGGATGTGGGCTGCTGAGCGTATATGGGAATGCTGGCAGCGACAAGCAGGGCAAGGGCGCGGGTCACAGGGGATGCGAGCTGGCTAGGCATTTGGCACACCTTTGGGTTTCAGAGGCAGTATGAGTTTCAGGGGAAACGCTGCTGCCGTCTGAAGCTCCGATTATAGGCTTTGGCGAAATACCCCGGATGTCGCTGCGGAGGGACGTTGCAGCCCTGTGCATTTTTTTTGTTGCGTTCATAAACAGACGCGTATAGGGTGGGCTCACCTTTTCAACTTTACGCCGGTTTTCGTGTCGCTGAAGACTCGCTCCCTTCCCGTTTCTCACCGGGCGGTGTGGCGAAGCTTCATTTCACGAACGATCGTGCTTCTGCAAGCGGCGGAAATCTCCGTCCTGCGCCGTCACAGCACGGGTTCGATCCCGTATGTCTTTCGGAGGGTTGTCTATGTCCCATTGCTTTCGCCGCTGGCTCGTTCTTCTAGGTGCGGTTCTCCTGATGGTGGCCGGTGCCGCGCCCCAGCTTGCAGCGCAAACCTTTCGCGGCGGTATCAACGGATCGGTCAGCGACAACACGGGCGCCGTCATTGCAGGCGCAACCGTGGCGGCCACCAATACCGGCACTAACGTAACGCTCACCACAGTGAGCTCGTCCGCGGGCGAGTTCCTCTTCCAGGATCTCCCGCTCGGAAGCTACTCGGTCACAGTGACCTCCACCGGATTTGCAACCTCCAAGGTCGACAACGTGTCCGTCTCGGCCGGCGTTATTTATACCTTGCCGGTGAAGCTGGCGATTTCCACTTCAGCGGAGACCATCGAGGTCAACGCATCCAGCGTTGCTCTGGACACGACCACCGTGACGCAAAACACCGTTCTTGACGCGAAAACGGTCGATAACCTGCCGCTTAACGGCCGCGACTTCACGCAGATGATTCAGCTGACTCCGGGATACGCCGGGTACGTCGGCGGCGGCTACGGGTCGATGAACGGAACGCGCGCCAACCAGATGAACTGGCAGATTGACGGCGTGGACAACAACGACCTTTGGCACAACATCCCTGCCGTCAATCAGGGCGGCGTTTCCGGCATCGCCGGCATCATCCTGCCCATCGATGCCGTGGACCAGTTTTCGGCACAGACGCAGGCCGGCCCAGAAGGCGGACGCAATCCAGGCGGCACCATCAATCTAACCCTCAAGGCGGGCACCAACTCGCTCCATGGCACGGTCTACTACTTCAATCGCAATGAACTGTTCGGAGCCAAAAGCCCGTTCTCCACGACGAAGCAGAAGGTACGGAACTACAACACAGGCTTCTCCGTCGGTGGCCCGTTCCTCAAAGACAAGCTCTTTGGCTTTCTCACCTTTGAGCACCAGCGCTTCGTCATTGGTCAATCCGGGAACGCCACGGAACCTTCGGTGGGCTGGCAGTCCCAGGCACTCGCCCTGCTCAGCAGCAACGGCATTCCCACGGCTCCGGTGATGCAGAGCGTTCTCGATTCACTCTGGGGCCACGCTAACCTTTCGGCCGACACCACTGGCACGCAGCTCAATTACCACTCAAACGATCCCGAGTTCGGTTACAGCTGGAACGGCTTGGGAAAAGTCGACTGGCACCTCACCAGCAAAGACAATCTCAGCGTGCACTGGTTTGTCGGTCAGGGAAACCAGGTCGCTCCGCTTACGCATTACGCTCTTCTGCCGTACTACGAGGTCGCTCCCATTCACGTGCAGAATCTTGCTATCGTGTACAACCGGCAGCTCTCGACGCATATCTCCAACCAGCTCCTCGCCGGCGTCAATTACTTCAATCAGATCTTCAATGACAATCAGACCAACTTCGGCGTTCAAGGTCTCGGTTTCATTACCGGTTCTAACTACGCCAACTCACCCAACATCCAGATCGGCAACTTTGATCGCGTTGGCCCGACCCCGCCGGAGGGTCGCAACGACATCACCGGACATCTGACCGATCAGCTCTCGGTCGTGAAGGGTTCGCACGAGCTGCGGTTCGGCGGCGAATATCGGCAGGCGCAACTTGACGAGTTCTATCACCGCCACGCGACCGGCGCGTTCACCTTTGACGGCACACGCATCTCGGGAATCATCAACAGTCGCATTCCTGGTTGCGCGGGCTCGACGCCCACAGCGACGAACTGCTACACCGCAGACGGGTATGTCGCCCCGCTTGCAGATTACCTTGCCGGCTTCACTTCGTCGGCCAGCATCCAGGTCGGCGATCCCGAGCGCCAGGTCTTCGTCAACACCTTCTTCGTCAACGCAGGGGATTCCTGGCAGGTCAACCAGGGGCTGAACGTCAACTACGGTGTCCGCTACGACTACACCGGCCCGCTCCACAACAGCCAGCAAAATATGTCTGTGTTCCGCCCTAACCTGACCACGACCAACGGTCTTGCGCTTCAGGGCGTTCAGATTGCAAACCTCTACCAGCAGTACAGAACATCCGTCAGCCCACGCGTCGGCCTCAGTGCGAAGCTTTCTCCAACCACCGTTCTGCGCGTCGGGTATGGCTGGTATTTCGATAGCCCCAACCTCAATCCCTTCCTGGACAACCGCCCCGGCAACTCGGCTCCGAATGGGGTGGAAGGCAACCCGATCGGGCCCAGCCCGGTCTCTGGAATCGTCGCTCCAGGCATCACAGATCCCTTCACCGGTACTGCGCTTTCCTCCGGCAAAACCAACATCGTTTCCGGCCAGAACATCTTCGGCTCGACGACTTCAGTCTGCAACGGGACGACGGGTACGACGCAGTGCGGTCTCTTCTCCGTCGACTCCAACTTCCGCCCTTCTTACAACGAAAACTACTCCTTCAACGTCGAGCAGATTCTCTCGACCAACGTGATCTTCAAGTTTGGCTACGTCGGCAGCGAAGGTCGCCATCTTCTGAGTCTGCTCGACATCAACCAGGGGACAACGCAAAATACCCGTCCCTACTTCCAGGCTCCCTACAACTACGTCAATTACACCAACATCAACCAGATCGAGAGCATCGGCACGTCTAACTACAACGCGTTGCAGTCGACGCTCAAGATCCAGAATGTTCACGGCCTGTCTGGCCAGTTCGTGTACACCTGGAGCCACAACATGGACGAGGTGACCGCATACCGCGGCGCGCTCCCGCAAAACAGCTACAACTTCAAGGGCGATTACAGCAACAGTGATTTCGATACGCGCAACTCGTTCACCGCGTTTCTGAGCTATGCCGTTCCAAGCTCGTCTGGACGGTTCCGTGCACTCACCAACGGATGGGTCGCGAACGCGCTCATGTCGTTCCATGGTGGCCAACCGTTCACGGTCTTCGCTGACGGAGACGTCAGCGGAACAGGGGAAGGGTTCGATCGGGCAGTGCAAATCGCCGATCCTCAGAAGGGCTACCAGGGTGAGCATCCAGGAGCGAACTGGCTGAATCCCGCTGCATTCACCAACGCCGCTTCAGGATCCTTCGGAACTACCCGGCGTAATGGCTACTACGGACCCGGCTACAACGACGTGGATCTGTCAGTGTTCAAGGACGTCCGCTTCGGGGAGCGGATCGCGCTGCAGCTCCGGGCCGAGATGTTCAACGTCTTCAACCGCGTCAACTACGCCCCCCCGGCTGAGGGCTATGTCTCCGTCAACGGCGACTACACGCTCGGCGACACAATCGGCGACTACAACGGATCCCCTGGCATCGGTGCCGGCGAAGCCTTCAACACGCAGTTCGGGGCAAAGGTCACTTTCTAGAAATCGGTCCACCCCCCACGTTCGGCCTCGGCGATCTCCCGCCGGGGCCGTTTCGTTTGCTCTTTGGCCGGTGCAACGCGCATCGGGAACTGGTAACCCTCACCGGTCGCACGACAAAGTATCTCGCGCGAGAGCGCCTGCTAAAAGAACGCTTGACGTTGCCGCAGACCGTTTCTATGCTTCCAAGGCTTGTCTTGAAAGCCTTCACGCCCGTGCTTGCCACTTGAAAGTAGATGGGCCGTTTCTGCGGAGCGAACGGAGTCGGTCACCTTGTTTCAACCTCAAACCTACGCGATCTCGCTCGTCCTGATGCTCACCACCATGCTCTGCTGGGGTTCGTGGGCAAATACCATGAAGCTCTGCCCGGGGTATCGCTTTCAGCTCTTCTATTGGGACTATGTGATCGGGCTCCCTGCCGGAGCCGCTTTGTGGGGTGTCACGCTTGGAAGCCTGGGCAGCGTGGGGCGGCCGTTCTTCGCCGACTTGGCCCACGCGGACTCTCATCACATTCTTCTCGCGATGCTCGGTGGCGCCCTCTTCAACATTGCCAATCTGCTGCTCGTCGCGGCCATCGAGATCGCAGGTCTCGCCGTCGCGTTCCCAGTAGGAATCGGTCTCGCGTTGGTCGTCGGCGCCATCGGCAGCTACATGATCGCGCCCAGCGGAAATGCTCCTCTGTTGTTCGGCGGCGTTGCTCTGGTCGTCGGGGCGATCGTACTCGATGCCATGGCCTATCGCCTGCGCGAGACAGAAAGGAGGTCGCTGAGTATGCGGGGCCTCGTGATAAGCCTCATTGCTGGCCTCCTGATGGGCAGCTTTTATCCCTTCGTCTCGCGATCGATGTCGGGAGATGGGGCGCCCGGGCCATATGCGGCGGCGCTCTTCTTCGTACTTGGAGTCGCTCTGTGCGCGATCCCGTTCAACTATTTGCTCATGCGAAATCCACTCGATGGCAGCCGGCCAGTCTTGCTGGCTGGCTATGCGAGAGCGCGAAGCTCGTATCACCTGTGGGGCATCCTCGGCGGCGTGATCTGGTGCACCGGGGCCACCTTCAACTTCGTCGCGTCGCGTGCTCACATTGTTGGTCCGGCGGTGTCGTACTCCATCGGCCAGGGCGCAACCATGATCTCGGCAGCCTGGGGTGTGTTCATCTGGAAGGAATTTGCCCGCGCGCCAAAACGGGCCAGGCTGTTTCTCCGTTGGATGTTTGGATTGTTTGTGCTGGGGCTAAGTGCGATCGCGTTAGCTCCCATTCTCTGGAAGTCATACTGACCACTGCTAATTCGAGGAGCTCTATGGCTACTGAAAAAAGGGGAGTGGTCGTCGTCGGAAGCATCAACATGGACCTGGTCGCCTATACAAGGCGTATTCCAGTGGAAGGCGAGACCGTGATCGGGAGCCGTTTCCAGACGCATCCTGGGGGCAAGGGGGCGAACCAGGCTGTGGCGGCAGCTCGCCTTGGAGCGGAGGTCCGCCTGATCGGTCGGCTGGGTGAGGATGCCTTTGGAGCGCAGCTGAAGCAGCATCTCGAAGAGGCGGGTGTCGATATCAGCGGCGTCACGACATCGCCCGGGAGTTCGGGCGTGGCCGTGATCCTGGTCTCGGATGCGGGAGAAAACTGCATTGTGATTACACCAGGAGCAAATGCGCTGCTAAGCCCGGCCGACCTGGATGCGCAGATCGATGTTCTGCGGTCTGCGCGTGTGGTGCTGACCCAGCTGGAGATCCCACTTGAGACAGTGGAACATCTCGCGATGATCTGCAATCGGGCGTCCGTGCCGTTGATCCTCGATCCCGCACCGGCACAGGAACTGCCGGAAGGTCTGCTCGAAAAGCTGACGTGGTTCACTCCGAACGAAACGGAAGCGGACTTCTTCATCGGTCGCGATTCGGAGCCGTCGCGCGAACCTGCGGCGATTGCGGCGATGCTGCTCGGCAAGGGTGCTCGGGGTGTGGTTCTGAAGCTGGGTGCCCGCGGAGCATATCTCGCCAGCGGAACGGATCCGGGAACGATGTTGCCCTCGCTCCCCGTATCCGCCGTCGATACGACCGCAGCCGGAGATGCCTTCAATGGGGCTTTTGCGGCGGGGTTGCTGATGAACAAAACTACGATCGAGAGTGCTCGTTTCGCGGCGGCGGCGGCGGCGCTCTCGGTCACCAGGGCAGGTGCCCAGCCGTCCATGCCGTCGCTGGCGGAGGTAGAAGAAATGTTGGCGGACGCGCGAACGAACGGCCTGAAAGATGTCAGCAGGTAGAAACGAGTGGGGGGGGGAAGGCACCTGATCGTGAACAGGTCGCGGAGTTCACACCCTCTTGCCACGGTTCACATCGGACGTCACCGCAGCTTTCGGAATGGGCGTCTTCACAAGACCCTCTGTGTGAGATGTCCGAAGCAGCGGTGCATCGGCCTCATGGATCAGCGAACTCGAGCAAAAGTGTCCAGCCGAAATCCGCGTTCTTCCAAAGCACTTAGAGGACTGGCGGAGAGACAGGGATTCGAACCCTGGATACCTTGCGGTATACACGCTTTCCAAGCGTGCGCCTTCAGCCACTCGGCCATCTCTCCGCGCCAGGTGGGACTTGTTGAATCTAGCACAGTTGAGACATCGGCTACCGGTACGTCCGGCCTCAAGGCGACTGCACTTCCACCGTCTGCCGTACCGTCGCTCCGCCGCCGGGAGAGAGCGCAATGCCGTGCAGGAGGTAGCGTTGCAGTGTGGCGGGGTCCCGCCAGTTCACCCCCCAGCCATTCTCGAGAGCAACCAGGATGTACGGCCCGGGAATCACCCGTGGCAGCGCAAAGCTGCCGTCCGAGTCGCTTTGATCGCGACGGATCACCGGAATGCTCCCGGTCTGGCCTAAGCTGGCCGGAACGAGGAGCACCATCGCCCCAACAACCGACTGACCATGAAGCCGGCAAAAGCCGCGAATCATCGCAGGATCGGATCCGACGTGCAACACAAGCGTCGCCGCGGTCTCCCGTAGATCGACCAGGTCGCCGTGCACGAACACGCCACTCCCATCGATCCCTGTAAGGTAAAGCGCCTCTGACCCGGAGACTGACACGCGGTACCGGCCGGTCGGCAGATCCAAAGTGCGCCCCTCGCCAGCACGTCCACCAAATCGGTGGCGTTGCCCTGGAGACTGGCCGTCCGGCGGAGCTCCTGGCGCGTCGTGAAGCGGCGGGGTGAAGTCGAATCGTGCGCCCGTCACGACGTCTGTCAGGGATACCTGGGCGTTCCGGCCGGCCGCCAGGCCCGTGAACGTGAACGACACGTGGACGGCCGGCAGGGCAGCACTCAGGTCGACCTCGCGCGGGGAATTCGCCGTCACCCGCAAAAACAGCGGCTCAGAGCTGCCGGAATTGCCGGCGAACCGCACGCGGTATAGCCCAGGGGCAAGCCCGCCCAGTTCCGTTTGCCCCGCCTGGTTGAAGGCGATGGAAGGCGGCACATAGGAGATCGCTGCGCCCGAAATCCGTTCCAGCAGCGGCATCCCGAAGATCTGCCGTCGCCCTGGATTCTGGCCGTTCCGTGGCGCGGTGGGGAGATCCAGCCGCAGATGGGTAGCCGGAAGCGCAAGCAGAGTGAAGTCCGCCTCCCGTGCGTCGCCGGCTTGCAGCACGATCAAGTCAGCCGTATCCGGCTCCGTCGTCTCGGGGTACCAGGTCGTTGGATAAATGACGTCCAGCGCCGCGCTCGCCCCACTCGAGCCACCCTGCTGCGGGCGTGCCGCGGACGCGTACCAGGGCTTCGCCGACACCGACAACCGGTACGCTCCGGGCTCCAGCCCGCTCAACTCATAGTGGCCGAGATCATCGGTCGTTCGCACCTGCAGGGCACCCCGCGGCGCGAGGTTCAGCTCGGATTCAGAAGGCGGTGCCGCAAACAGCGTCACCTGTGCGTCGCGCACGGGCTCACCCGCCTCATCGAGCACGGCTCCGCTGATCGAGGCATCCGGCTGAAGCCGCAGATCCAGGTCCAGGTCGGGGGTGCTCGGAGAAAGCACGAGCGCGCTTTGGAACTGCTCGTGCTGAAGGTAGCCCTGTGCGTGATACCCCCGAGCCGACGTCGTGATCACCCATCGTCCCGCGCCCGGCGCCGACAGGGCGAAGTGCCCGAGAGCATCGCTGAAAGTCTCCTCCGGAGCCGCATTATCAGACGTAGACTCAACCCCCTCGTACGTTGGCGAGAGCAGCAAATGTGCATGGGGAATGACCGACCCATCGCGCGCGCTATGCACCGTGCCGGTGATCTTGTACACCGGGGCCGTCGCCGGCGCCGCGCTCACCAGCCACAGCGAGAGAAACAGAAACGCGAGCAGGTTCACCGCGCGGACGCTCCGCCGCCCGGGATCTCGAGATTGAGCGCCGATTTCGTCCCGGCCTGCACATTCACCGTCTCCGCGCGTAAGCCCACGCCTTCGCGCACGGCCGGATCCCCAAGATCAGCACCGCTCCGGTGTTCCAGCGCAAGCGCAAGATAGCTGCCCGGCTCGAGCGACGGAAGCGAAAAGCTGCCGTCAGCTCCGGAGCGAACGCGAATC
>CAXUCK010000005.1:0-8329 GCA_964249375.1 uncultured Acidobacteriaceae bacterium | reverse complement strand
AGGTGTGGCGCTCGGGAACGTCGGCATCAACTCGATCCAGGCCGAAGCCGGCGACCCACCCATCGTTACCTGCCCGTCAATGCTGCCCACGGCGTTGTTTACCACCACTTGGAGCGGGGAAGAGCCGCTTCCGGCGGTCACGTTCATCGACTGGCCAAGGATCTCGGCGCCGCCATAGCTCGCGGATTCGACGTACCAGGAGCCGCGCGCCGCGGCAACCAGCCGGAACCGGCCAGGATGCGCTTGCAAAAAGGGGCCATGGCCGGGTCGTGTTTGGACGCGAATCGTCTCTTCCCGCCGAAATGCATGATCCTGCTGCTCGGGGAGCAGTTGCAGGCCCAGTTCCTGAGCCGAGGGAACGGCCGCGGCAGAAGCATGGGCATCCATGCTCACCTCCACCGGAATCGGCGGCACGGGCGCCATCTGCACCGCAAAGCCGGAGCTGTCCCTGTCCGGCACCGTCAGGCGAGCTTCGCCAAAAAGATACGCATCGCCATTGTTCGCCGAAACACTCAGGTGGTAGCTGCCCGCTGGAAGCCGCACCGTAACCTGGTCCTCGCCCTCCGACTCCGGGCTGGTCTGCCATGTCGCTCCATTCGCTGTCGAAAGCGTGAGCATGGGCGACCGATCGTCCGGCAAACCTCGCACATCCAACCTCACTGCATGCGCAACTCCGGTATGCGGTCTGAGCTCGATTTGCTGCTGCTCACCGTTGCCGACGTGAACCGTACCCCCGCCAGCCCCCGACGGCACGAGCGCGGGCAAAATGGACACGCCGGTCTCCGGCGCGCTGCGCACATACTGCGTCGCGATCTGGTACTCCCCAGCCGGGACCGCGAGCCGGAACGCCCCGTGTGAGTCCGTCGCAGCCGAGGCGACCGACTCAAACCTGCGACCCTGGTCCTCTGTGCCGAGCCGCCACGCCACCACCTCTACACCGCTCAGCGGCACGCCATCTTGTGCCATCACCGTCCCTGCCAACACCGCCTCCGGATAGAGCCGCAGCTCAAGCGTCTGCGCCAGCTGGCTCCGCGTCACCGAGACAGCCGGCGGGTCCGTATGCTCGGGACTGGTGAAGTACCCGGGCTTGGTCAACTCCACGGTGGCGTTGCCCGCTGGAACGTCCGGCAAAACAAACTTGCCGTCGTGGTCAGTAAACGCCGCCTGGGGCCCAAGCTGCACCAGCACACGGGGAATCGGGGCACCGGACATCGCATTCACAACTCGTCCCGTGACGGTCTCCGGCGCGGATCCCGTCTGCGCGGCTCCCGACGTAACTTGCCCACGGAGCGCAACCGTCGTCGCTCCAAGCAGAAACACGGTAGCCCAAACGCATTGATCGGGAGCAGGACGGGGTCGGCGCTGAGAATCCATCAGAAATCTGTAGGACGTTCCGGAACTCAGAATAGCTCTCAAACTCGGTAGCCGCTCATGACAAGCGCATCTTCCGGAACTTTATGTCTGATAACACATATTATGTTCACTTGAGCGCTGTCGCCCAATACTCGACGCCTCCGACACCGCACGCGGCCGTGCGTCGTCG
Source organism: uncultured Acidobacteriaceae bacterium (assembly GCA_964249375.1). Classification (GTDB taxonomy): domain Bacteria; phylum Acidobacteriota; class Terriglobia; order Terriglobales; family Acidobacteriaceae; genus Edaphobacter. Next base: position 6,786 of record CAXUCK010000005.1, on the reverse strand, counting down.
ACGAGATCATTGCTCGTTCGCTCTCTCGTGAACGGTGTGAGTAGAATGGACCGATTCCAATGAGCGCACCCAGGACATTTCCCCTCGAAGAAGCAATCAAGGCGCAGAAATCCTTGCGCGAGGCAGCTGGTCTGCCCGACGAGCAGTTTCCTATCCAGGCTTTCGTCGGCATGATCAGCGACGAGATCGAGGCGCTTAGGCTGCGTGGCAAAAGCGATCAGGAGATTGCCGCCCTCATTCGTCAGAACAGTACGATCGCCATCACTGCATCCGAGATCGCTGAGAACTACGCACCGCCCGAAGAGCGTCGTCCCGAGACAAAATAGTTCCGTAGCCAAGCCCACAGGCTTTGTGGCCCGTAGAAGTCGACTTGCTCCCAATTCCGCGATGGGGACGTGCCTCGGAGCGGCTTGCTAGCATCAAGGCAGGACGGAGCCTCTGGGAAGCCGATGCGTGTTGTGCAGACAGTCTTTGGCGTGTTCCATCATTTCGAACTCGCACGCCAGCTCGCGCAGCGCTGCTACCTCGATCACATCTACTCCACCTGGCCCTGGGCCCGGCTCCGACGAGAGGGACTCCCCCGGGACAAGGTCGCCACCTTCCCCTGGCTTCATACCCCGGAGATGCTGATGCGGCGGTACGGTGCGGATCCGGCGTGGCTGCTCGACCACATCGGCTATAGCAACGCCCTTCTTTTCGATGCATGGACAAACCGCGCCCTGCACCGGCGGCCCGCCCCCGATGTCCTGATCGGCATCTCCGGATCCAGTCTCACCACCGGCCGCTCGGTCCAGCAGCGCGGCGGGCTCTTCGTCTGCGATCGTGGATCGTCCCACCAGCGATTCCAGGACCGGATCGTATCTGAGGAGTACCGGCGGTGGGGCGTCACGCAGCCGTCCTCTGATCCCCGCGACACCCGCCGCGAAATGGCCATCTACGAGGTAGCTGACGCGATCACCGTTCCCTCGAGCTTCGCTGCCGCTTCGTTCGTCGAAGAAGGCGTCCCCCGAGACAAGCTCCACGTCATTCCCTACGGGGTCCGGCTGGAGAACTTCCGCCCCGTTGACACCCCCCCTCAGGATTGCTTCGAGGTGCTCTTCGTCGGCTCCGTCGGCCTGCGAAAGGGCGTCCCCTATCTCCTCGAGGCGTTTTCCCGCCTGCACCATGGAACAAAGCGGTTACGTGTTGTCGGTAGCCTCAGCGACGAAATGCGCGGCGTCCTAAGCCGCCTCCCGCAGGAGCACGTCGAGTTTCTCGGCGCAGTGCCTCAGGACCGATTGCCGCTCCTTATGAGCACGAGCCACGTGACGGTGCTGCCCAGCATCGAGGAAGGCCTCGCCCTCGTGCAGGGTCAGGCGCTTGCCTGTGGTTGCCCGGTCATCGCCACCTCCAACACCGGCGCCGAAGACCTCTTCACCCACGCCGTCGAGGGGTTCATTCTTCCGGTACGGCGACCCGATCAGATCACGGATGCCCTGCAGCAGCTCTGCGACGACCCCGATTTGCGGGAACGCATGAGCGAGGCCGCACTCAGGCGTGTCAAAGCCTTGGGCGGCTGGGAAAGTTACGGCCAGCGCTGGGAAGAGCTGCTGCATCGGCTCACGCTTCCGTTCGGCGCCCCTCCCCCAACAAAGTGAACAATCTCGAAACGGTCTCCCTCTGCCACTGCCGTCGTGTCCCAGCTCGACCGCGGCAGTATCGCCCCATTCTGTTCGACGGCAATGCGGTCACCCTTCAGTTCAAGATGCTGCAGCAGTTCGCTGACAACACCCCCTGCCCCAAGGGGCAGCTCGCGCAATTGTCCGTTCAGCGTAATCTGAAGTGCCATATAGCGTCGAGGCTATCAGCATAGCCGCCAACGCTGGGCAGGCACCCGGCTGCTAGCGCTTCACCACGACGAGGTGCGCGGTCGTCTTCGCCGCCAAAACCGGCGTAGACCTGTGCGAGCGAAGCCAGCGCATCGCTCGTGCCCCGGCAGGCAAAACCTCGGGAGCCTCTGCGAAAACCTCTCGGTTACTTTGCTTCAGGATCGCGATCGCGTCCTTCACAGCCGGCACATCGGACCGTTGATGGTAGAAATTCGTGTCCACGAGGTATTCAATCGCATGTCCAAGGATTTCAAGAGCGATGCCTTGCTGCACGGTCGGGCGTCGTGCGATCGGCTTTCGTCCGGTGTCTGTCCGAACGCCCGTGTTCATGCAGCGAGTGTCCGTGGGAGGGGTGAGAAGCGTTGGGCTGGCTGAAGCAAGGGGCAAGGCCTGTGTCATGCGAATCTCCGTTATGCACCATATCGGCAGATCACCGGAGAACTTTAGGGCTAGCGAAGATCTTTCTTCAGAGGGCGTGTCCAAAGGTGGTTCAGCGGTCCCCGCCCCGCTCCAAGGCCCGGTGCCGAGTCAATGGCTCGGTACACATACTCCTTTGCCTCACGAGCAGCCTCCACCGGTCCAAGTCCTGACACTAAGCCGCAAAGAAAAGCGCTCGAGAACGCGCATCCCGTTCCGTGGGTCGACCGGCTCCGCAGCATCGGTTTTCCCCCAACCCAGACTTCCCCGGCACTGGGAACCACCAGATCGTCCGGTGGATGCATGTGCCCTCCTGTCACCACCAGGCCGAGTTGTGGATGCGCCTGCTGCAATGCGCGCGCCGCCCCCAGCAGATCATCCCTGCCCAGCTTTTCCCGATGCGTCAGCACGCCCAGTTCGTCCAGGTTGGGCGTTATCCAAGTCACCAGCGGCAGCAGTCGCGTGCGGAGTGCTTCAACAGCAGCAGGCTCGATCAACGCTCGCCCGGAGCTGGAACACAGGACCGGATCCAGAACCACCGGCACCCGCGGGAACCTCGCAAGCATCCGCTCCAGGAACCGAACAACTTCCTCCAGCACAGCCGCAGACCCGAGCATCCCGATCTTGATCCCGTCCGCCGGAAGGTCCTCCTGGAGGCAATTCAGCGTACTCGCCACAACCGTCTCTGCGACCGGCTGCACCGCTCGAACGCCCATCGTCGACTGCACCGTGAGCGCCGTAAGACACGCCGTGCCATAGCATCCGTGCGCCGCAAAGGTCGCCAGGTCCGCCGAGATGCCGGCACCGGACGAGGGATCAAAACCCGCGATCGTCAGCAGAATGGGCATAGTTCTGAGGGTACCGAAAACGCCTCACCCGTGGAGCCGCGGTGATACCCTCGCAAGAGCTTGCTCGGGAGAGGAACCGACCGATTGCACATGAACGCTGACCCGGAAGACAGACTCATCGTCGCCCTCGACTTCCCTGCCGCCGATCCCGCGCTGGCCATGGTCGACCGCCTCGGCGATTGTTGCCGCTGGGTCAAGGTTGGCCTGGAGCTTTTTTTGGCCGCCGGTTTGCCCTTCCTCCATCTGCTTCGCGGCCGCGGCCTCCACATCTTTCTCGACCTGAAGCTGCACGACATTCCCAACACCGTCGCAGGCGCCGTGCGTTCCGTTGCTTCGTTTGAAGCAGATCTGCTCACCATCCACGCAGCCGGTGGCCGCGCGATGATGGAGGCCGCCGTCGTCGCGACACGCCAGCACAGCGGAGACATGAAGCTCCTGGCGGTGACGGTGCTCACAAGCATGGATCTCCAGGCGCTCCGTGAGATCGGTGTAGAAGCATCCCCCCGTGATCAGGTGCTTCGCCTTGCAGAGCTCGCCCTCTCCACCGGTGTCCGCGGTCTCGTCTGCTCCGCCGAGGAAGTCGGCCTCCTGCGGGAACGGCTCGGGCCGGACGTGCTTCTCGTCGTACCCGGCATCCGTCCAGCCGACGCAACCCTCGGCGATCAGCACCGCGTCGCCACGGCGGAAACGGCCATCCGCGCCGGGGCCAGCATGCTTGTTGTCGGCCGGCCCATCACCCAGTCTGCCGATCCCGCCGCAGCCTTCGCCTCGCAGCTGGAAGAGATCTCCCGGGCGACCCGTAGCCCGCAGTCATAGAAAACAACAATGGCCAGCAGGCATCGCGCCCCTGGCCATTGCCGTTCGGTTCTCTTTGTCTTTACAGCTTTTCGAAAAAGTCACATGCAGAGCACGAGATATACACCCCGCCCGGAGTGCCGCGCTCGCGATCTTTCACACGCTTCACAATGCGCGTGGGCTTGGAGCACTTCGGGCAATCCGTGCTCTTGTTCGTATCCATGACCTTTTTGCGGTCGCCGGTCTTGGCAATCTTCGCCATCTCGCTTCATCTCCCTTGCTCCGCACGCGGCAATACGCTGAGGGGCGTGCCATTCGTTCCGTCGCGATCCCGTCCTCTGGGCACGACTGTTTGCGAGCAATCTCAAGTTTACATGAAGCTCCGTGCGGACTAAGGCATAGGAGAACCGGGCCCAGCCAGCGGCACCGGACCGTCGTCCGGCTTGGCCGGCGGCATCTGCACCTTGTCTGTCCTCCCGCCCGCCGTGGAAGCCGGAAGATCTTCTCCGGGCTTGCGCAGCGTAGGCGGTGCCCCAGCCTTCCCCGTCTCCGCGTCGGCGGTCGGCTGCGTGTCACCCATTGCCACCTCGCGCGTCGGCACCGGGTTTCTGAAGCCGTTCATCTCATCCCGGTCGCGCACCTCCACCGGCTTGCCGAGCGGAGCCGTTTTCACTTGGCTCACCCTGTCCCCGGCAAACCGGATGAACTGCACCGTCTCCGGCACATGGCCGTAGATCCACTCCTCGTAATGCGCTCCGGAACCGTTCTCGCCGGCATGCTCGCGAATCTTGCTGTCCGGTGCACCCAGCGCGGCGAGCACCATCCGGTGATTCATGCCCACCAGGACATTGTGTTCGGCAATCGCCTCTTTCACAAAGGGCGGCAGCGTTTCCGCATAGGCCTGCTCCCCCGACTTTGCGCCGAAGTCGATCACGGGCGCCAGCAACGCCTTCACCTCAGGCCCGGAAATCTCCGGAATCTGCCCCTCAAAAATGAGCGTCACTCGCGACCCACTCGCGCGCTCCGGATCCGGAGTCGCCATGTTGTTGCCATTCAACTGCACATGGCTCAGAAAACGATGCTTCGCATAGGGGCCGCCATTCAGGTCGAAAATAATGCGGTCCGGCTTCACCTGCATGGCCGTAATCACCACGCGATCTCCCGGCGCCACCGATTCGCCCTTCTCGTAGATCAAGCGCTTGAACTGCTCCGGACCCGGGCTCAACGGACCGTTCGCCCGCAGCGCCACATTCGGACTCACCGGCAGCGCGCGATGCGCAAATCCCTGCTCGGCCTCCAGCATCCGCACCAGCTCCCGCCGGCCGCGCTCGTTCAGCTTGCCATCCGGCAAGGAGAGGTCCGTGGGCTTGAAATCTGTGCTGATGTCTGCCGTGGCCGTCTTTTCACCAACAACAAAGACCTGGGCGCCAGCCGAAGAAACCAGCAGGGCCACGGCGAGACAAAGATGGGGTGGACGTAGCGTGGGGAGCGCCATGGGGCACCTCTTGGTACCTCACAGACTGCACCTTCACGGGTGGCCTTGACAAGAACTTTTGCCAATCTGCCTACCATGCCCTCAACAGAAGTTTAGTTTGGCTCATTTTCCGAAAAAGCTGGATCCCGGCGTGGCAGCAGCGAGGGTGAGCCTGGCGTCGATGGAAGAATCTGCACCAGCGGTGCTGGCTGCCCCGCCGCCTGCTGCTCCATGGCTGTGTGTGCCGCCGGTGGAGCGACCTCCACCGGGTATCCACCCGGCGTAATCGGCCGATGTGTATAGCTCCATGCATAGTCGCGCGTCAGCCGAACCAGAAAGACCAGCGCGCCAAGCAGCACCGGCAAGGCCAGCCAGCTCCCCAGCAACCCATAGCTGCCGCCCGTCCATCCTCGGCTGCCAAACGCATAGGTTTCTACCAGGGACATGTAAGTCCGCGATCCCCCCACCGGAAAACCGAAGACCACCGCCGCCGCAGTCTTGAACGCAAAGTTCACTCCCCACGAAAGCCACAGCGCGTGCGTTCGCAACCAACCCGCGGCTAGCACAAATCCCAGCAGAACCCCGGCGAACAGACTGACCGGCGTCGAAAACGGCTGGATCGCGCAGAACAAACCGAACAGCCCGGCCATCAGCACCGTGGCCAGCGTCGTTCCCGTCTGCTGCATCAGCAGCCGATACGGGTACCCGCGAAACGCCATCTCCTCCGCGAACGCCAGCAGCCCAAGCCCCAGCACACTCAGCAGCGCCGCCTCCCCATCCCGCAGCGTGGAGGAAACCTGCACATGCAACGCCCGGGCCAGCGCCAGCGGCAACACAATCGCCACGGCAGCGCCCCATCCCAGCACTCCGCCCAGCGCCCACTCCCGCAGCGCAGTCGCGCGGCGTGGAAGCGCCAGCAGCCTCTGCGGCGACGTCTGCTGCCGAGCAACAGCCTGCAGCATGGAGAAACCAACCAGCAGGAGAAAAATCCAGAACAGCGCCGACAAGACCCGCTCAATGCCCGGAAAGCCGAACCGCTCGCTCAGGCCCGTTGCAGAGCTCGACGCGATCCAGCCCGAGAACCCGATCCACGCAAGCGCCACAACAAACAGCGCCAGCAGAAACAGGCCGCCAGGGGGTCTGGGCGGCGGTGGAACCGGCTTGGGCGGTGGCGGAGCCGCGGTCAAAGGCGTCTCTCTTCCCTACTCTGCCGTGTAGAACTGCGCAATGCTGCGAAATTTCCGGTAACGCGCTTCAAGGCGCAACTCCGTCGGCATCTGCTCCAACTCCCGGAGGTGGCTTCGCAGGCAGCTGCCCACTTTCTCAAACGCCCCATCCCTGTCCTGCTGCGTTCCCCCAGCGGGCTCGGAGATCACGTCATCCA
>CAXUCK010000004.1:0-38093 GCA_964249375.1 uncultured Acidobacteriaceae bacterium | reverse complement strand
TGGACCCGGCGAGCGCCGTCGGGGCGGACGTCGGCAGAGGGCGGGTTGGGGTTCGGCGCTCCCGGCGCACGCGGGGTTTGAGCATGGTGACCTGCACCGGTTTGGCCGCCGTCTGCCGGATTTCGACCTCGTCCGCTTCACGGGGCTGCATGGTCACGACACGCTCCGCAGAGGGGAGGGCGCTGTGCACGGGTTGATCGGGCTCAAGCGAGGCGAGGACGTTTCGCGCGGCAGTCAAGCGAGCTATCAAGGATTCAATCTGGGCAACAAGGCGGGCCGACATACAGCGATCCTACGAGAGATTGCCAGCACCTTCAATGCGGGAGCGCTGGCGGATCAAGCGGGTCAACAAAGGGATCTGGGACCGGGCAGTGCGGCGAACCAGTTTGGCGGGTCGACTTTGTCGATTTGCGGCAACTGCGCGTACGCAGCGGCGCTGACGAGCAGCAACGAAAGAACGTACCTGCGCAACCTCATGGAACTCCTCGGACGAGCAGCCATGCTATGCGATGCTCCTGTACCTGGTCGACTCCCTCGGCGCGGGAAGACGGAGAAGGATCAAGCCTGACGACTATGCTTGATGCAGACGTGGGTGAACGCCAGCGCGCCGCCTCGCCAACCCCAACGTTCGCCGATGAGGGGTCTGCACGCATGAGAGTTCTGATCGTAGAAGATGAACTTCGCTTAGCGGAAAACATTGCGCGCGGCCTGCGCGAGGGACCTGGTTATGCGGTTGACGTCGCGCATGATGGCGAGGATGCGCTCTATCTCGCAACCGGGGGCAACTACGATCTCGTCGTGCTCGACCTTATGCTGCCGAAAATCGATGGGGAATCGGTGGTGCGGCAGATGCGCCTTGCGCGCAACAGCACGCCCATCCTGGTGCTTACCGCGGTGCATGCCGTCGGCAGGACGATTGCGCTGCTGAACGTTGGCGCGGACGATTACATGACGAAGCCCTTCGATCTTGGGGAGTTGATTGCACGCTGCCGCGCCCTGATCCGCCGCGGCAAAGGGACGAGCCAGCCGCTGCTCGAATACGGCATTCTGCGGCTGCACACGGGCGAACAGACGGTGATGCATGACGGCCAACCAGTGGAACTCTCCCCGACGGAGTACCGCATTTTGGAATACCTGATGCATCGTCCGCGCGCCATTGTTTCCAAGCGCGAGTTGCTCGAGCACCTTTACGATTTCACCTGGGAGCATCACTCCAACGTCATCGAGGTGCACGTTTCGAACCTGCGCAAGAAGCTCCGCTCCTGCTCCGAATGCGAGTGGGTGGAGACGCTGCGCGGCCGTGGATACCGCCTGACGATGGGCGCCTGAAGCCCATGCGATCGATCACACGACAAACCGTCACCATTGTGCTGGTCGCCGAGCTCGTCTGCGCTGCCATCCTGTCCTTGCTGGTGCTCGCACATGAGCACACGGTGCGCTTCCGCGCGCTCGATGAAAGCATCCAGGGGCGGACCGACTCGCTTGCGGGCGCGATCCAAGATGCGGAAGACGCTGCGGACAATGTGTTCGTTGATCCGGCCGAATTGCACCTGCCGCACGGCGACATGTACATCGTCTACGGCAACGGCGGCGAGATCCTTGGGCACTCCGATCCAGCGCCCGCCGACCTGCTTGCGCAGGGATCTCCGGGATTCCGAGACAGGCGACTTCCTCACATGCCGTACCGTGTTCTCCAGCGGTCAGCGATGCGGATCATCGATCGCAACGAAACCCATGGAGTTGGCCTGCGACGGCCCGTGGTCATCGTTTACGCCACGCCGGAAGGACATCTCCTGCATGAAGTTCATGAGGCTGTGCGCTTCTACCTTTTTGCGATTCTCCTGTCGACCGGCCTGGTCGCGTTTGCTGTCACGGTGCTGTTGCGCCGGGCGCTCCGTCCTGTGACCGAACTTACGGCGGCGGCGGCCCGCATTGAAGCACCAGACCTCCAGTTCGAACCGCCCGCTTCCGTCATGTCCGTACGCGAGCTCGCACCGCTTGCGGTGGCGCTTGACCACGTAGTCCGCAGTCTGCGAGAGGCCTTCGGCAAAGAGCAGCGCTTTCTGAGCGATGCCGCGCATGAACTCAAGACAGCTGTCGCGGTGGTGCGGTCGTCGCTGCAGGTGCTGCTGATCCGTCCGCGCAGCCCGCGCGAGTACACGGAGGGACTCGAGCAGGTGCTCGAAGACAACGGGCGGCTGGAGGCTGTGATCGCGCAGATGCTGCAAATTTCCGAGATCGCCGAGAAGGGCGCGACCGACCTCGAAGCGACGGATCTGGCCGCGGTCGCGCGGGACTGCGTGGACCGTGCCGCCTCTCTGGCGGCCTTAGCCGGCGTGAGTGTGCAAACGTCGGCGGAAGGAGAGGTTCCGGTGCGCCTGTCGCGCGCGCGAGCAGAGATCGTTTTGACCAATCTCACGACCAACGCGATCCAGCACAGCGCGCCCGGCATGGTTGTGACTGTGGCTGCGGGGCGGGAAGGCAGCTGCGTTGTGTTGCGCGTCCACGATACCGGCGAAGGCATCAGCGCAGACGCGCTACCGCATGTTTTCGAGCGCTTCTTCCGCCAGGACGCGTCGCGCTCGCGCAAGTCTGGCGGCACCGGGTTGGGCCTCCCCATCGCGAAAGCAATCGTCGAGGCGGCCGGCGGGACTATTTCGCTCGCCAGCCAGGCAGGACGTGGAACCATTGCGACCGTCACCTTCATGCTGGCTTAACGCGTGGGCGGAATACTCGCGGTTGGATTCACAGGAGCGAGATGATGACTTTCTTTCAGAAGCTGGGGCTCGTCGGCCTTGGCGCAGCGGCGTTGACCACCTGCGTGGCCGCACAGACCCCGTACCACGTGCTTGATAAGTGGCACATCGGCGGCACCGGCGGATGGGATTACCTGCTGGCGGACCCGACCGCGCACCGGCTCTACCTGACGCACAACAACCGTGTAGAGGTAGTCGACACGACGAATGGCAAGGTTGTGGGCGCAATTACCGGCCTGAAGGGCACGCATGGCGTGGCGCTCGACCCCGATGGAAAGACCGGGTACATCAGTGATGGCGGCGCCAATGCAGTCGTTGTTTTCGATCGCAACAGCTTCGCCACGCTGGCGAGCATCCCGACCGGCACGAACCCCGACGGCATCGCGTATGAGCCCGTGACCCACACGGTGTGGGCGTTCAACGGCCGCAGCAACAGCGTGAGCGTCATTGACACGCAGTCGCGCGCGGTGGTGGCGACGATCCCGCTCCCGGGTAAGCCCGAGTTCCCGCAGGCCGATGGCAAAGGTTCGGTCTTCGCCAATATTGAGGACAAGAACGAAATTGTGAAGCTGGACGCGGCCGCCCATACACTGACCGCTACGTATCCTGTGCCGGGCTGTGATTCACCTTCCGGGCTGGCGTATGACCCGGAGCACGCACGTCTGTTCGCGGTATGCGACGGCAAAAAGATGGCCGTACTGGATGCGGCGACTGGGAAAGAGCTCGCATTGCCGGAGATCGGCGACGGCCCGGATGCGGCGGGCTACAACAGCCGCGACCAGTTCGCGTTCTCTTCAAACGGCGGCGGCACGCTTTCCGTGATTGATGCCGGTAACGGTTACAAATCCATCGAGACCCTGCCGACTCAGCAGGGTGCCCGCACGATGGCCTACGATGCGCAAGCGGATCGGGTGTATCTTGTGACCGCGACGTACGGCCCCCGACCGGAGCCTACCGCGGCGAACCCGAGGCCGCGCCCGACCGTGGTTCCTGACAGCTTTACCGTTCTGGTTGTTGGCCGCAAGTAGCGGGCCAGGCCAGAAGAGCACCAGCCTGCACCAGATGTCCGCGCGCGGCCCGCTACACGCTCACGGCATCTGGTGCTTTGTTGCGCGTGAGCAGGTAGTAGAGCGCGGGCGTCAGCACCAGGCTCAGCAGCATCGAGATGGTGAGACCGCCGATCACGGCGATCGCCAAGGGTTGCAGCATCTGTGATCCCGCGCCGAGAGCAAATGCCAGTGGCAGCATGCCGGTTACGGCCGCGATGGCGGTCATCAAGATCGGTCGAAGGCGACGCTGCGCGGCGTGAAGCATCGCGGTGCGGGCATCCGCACCCTGTGCCCGGAAGGCTTCGTCCGCATCCAGCAACAGAATGCCGTTCTTTGCGACGATGCCGATGACCATGATCAAGCCCATGAAGGACGCCACGTTGAAGGTGGTGCCTGTGACGAGCAGCGCAGCGACGACGCCGCCAATGGAAAGCACCGAGGAAGCCAGGATCGCCAGCGGCGCGGCGAAGTTGCGGAACTCGGTGAGCAAAACGCCAAACACCAGCACCAGCGCCAAGGCGAGGACCCGCAGGAGCTCCGTGAAAGACTTTTGCTGCTCCTGGTAGGTCCCACCGTACTCCACGCGAACGCTGGCGGGGAGATGCATGGCCTGCACGCGCGCCTGCACGCGCTTCACGGCCGTGCCCAGGTCCGTGCCTTCGAGACGGCCGGTGACCACGACCAGCCGCTGGAGGTCTTCCCGCAGGATTTCGTTTTGCGGTGGCAGCTGGGTCACGGCCGTCATGGAGCCCAGCGACGCTGTGCGGCCTGACGCGGAATTGAAGACGGTGTTGCGGATCGAATCCAGGCTGGATCGCGTTTCGTCGCCGAGGCGGACGCGGATGGTGTATGGCCGGCCGTTGGCCACCAAAGGATCGCTGACGGTGACTCCATCCATGATGGAGGTGGCATCCTCGGCCACCTCGGTTGGCGTGAAGCCCAGCCTGGCCGCGAGCTGCGGGTCTACCTGGAAGCTGGTCGCCGGTCCACTCACTGTGTTCTCGATGCCATTTTGCACATCGACAACGCCGGGGATTTTGCTGATCTCGCTTGCGACGCGGGGACCGAGCTCCTGGAGGAGCCTGGGATCATCCGTGAAGAGCTTGAGCTGGATGGGCTCGGGCGAATTGGAAAGATCGCCGATCATGTCCTGCAGCACCTGCACGAACTCGACGTCGAGCGCGGGAAGTTTCTGTTTGATCTGCCCTCGCACATCCGCGATGACGTCATCAATCGCGCGGGTCCGCTTGCGTTTGAGGCTGACGCTGAAGTCGCCGCGGTTGGCCTCGGTCACGGCTGCGAGCCCAAGCTGCAGCCCGGTACGCCGGCTGGTGCTCTCCACCTCCGGCGTGGCAGCCAGGATGGCATCCACTTGGCTGAGGAGCTGATTGCTGGCCGTCAGCGAGCTGCCAGCGGGCGTGAAGTAGTCCAGGATGAAGCCGCCCTCGTCCATCTCCGGCAGAAGATCGGACCCGAGCGAGCGATACCCGACAAAGGTGGCCGCGGCCAGCAAGACGCACACGCCCGCTAACCAGAACGGCCGCGAGAGCGCCCACTCCAGAACGCGATGATGGGTGCGTTGGATGCGCCCGAGCAGACCCTTGGGGGAGGGCTCGTGCGGTACCGCGGCCGGAGCATCGTGGGCCGATGGGTCGCGCAGCACCACCATGGCCATGCCGGGTGTGAAGGTCAGCGCCAGCAGGAGGGAGGTGAGAAGCGCAATCGACATGGTCAGCGCGAGCGCGCGGAAAAAGCTGCCTGTCACCCCGGTCACGGCGATCAGCGGTAAGAACACCACCACGGGCGTGACCGTGGAGCCTATAAGTGGCCGCGTGATTTCCCGTAATGCGCGCCGCACGGCGTTGACGCGGCCTTCGCCGGCCTCACGATGCAACACGACGTTCTCGACCACGACGATCGCGTCGTCGATCACCAGGCCGATTGCCGCCGCCAGACCCCCCAGCGTCATGAGGTTCAGGCTTTGCCCGGTAAGCCACAGCACCAGAAGTGTGATCGCGACGGTGACGGGAATCACGGCACCGGCGACCAGGGACGATCGCCAGTCGTGGAGGAAGATGAGCAGGACGAGACACGCCAGCACAAGCCCAATGAGGATCGCGTCACGCACGCTGGTGATACTTTCGCGTACCAGCTGGGATTGGTCGTAGAAGGTTTTGAGCACAACGTCGGACGGCAGCTTAGCCTGAAGCGCTTTGAGCTCCGCCGCCACGCCATCCGCGACTTCGACTGTGTTGCTGTTCGGCTGCCGCGCCAGGTTCAAAAGCACCGCCGGCTGCCCATTTGCGCGCACCGCGGTATAGACCGGCATGGTTGCGGGCTCGACGGTGGCGAGATCGCCCACGCGCACCGGCGCACCATTCGCGGTGGTTTTGACCGCCAGCTGCTTGAGCGTCTCGACGTCGTGGGCTTGCGCGCCCACCAAGGCAAGCACCAGTTGGTGGTCCTGCTCATACAGCCCCGGCGAATCGATGATATTCGCTGTCTGGATTGCGTTGGTGAGGTCCAGAATAGTGACGCCGGCGGCCTGCAACCGCGCCAGGTTGGGCACGACGTGAAACTCCGGAACCGCGCCGCCCTGGATTGTTACCGTGCTCACGCCGGGCACGCGATTCAACGGCGGCTTCAGCGTGTAGGTCGCGAGCTCCCACAGCTCGGTCTGCGAGCGCGTGGCCGATGTCAGGCTGTAGCCCAGAATCGGAAAGGTCGCGAATGTCAGCCGATTGGTGGTCAGCTTTGCCGTGGCCGGCAGCGCCTGCTGCGCGCGAGCGAGCGCTGCATCGACCAGCTGCAGCGTACGAAACATGTCCACCGACCAATCGAAAAACAGGCTCACCTCGGCGGATCCGCGGCTGGTGGTCGAGCGCACCGTTACCAGCCCCGGAACACTGTTGACCGCGTCCTCGATCGGCTTGGTCACGGTGACCTGCATCTGATCGACCGGCATGACGCCGTTGTCGACGCCAATGACCACCCGCGGGAAATTGGTTTCCGGAAACACGGCGATGGGCGTCCTGTAAAAGGCGTACACGCCAGCCACGGTTAGAACCATTGCCGCAAAGAGAATGGTGCGGACTGAGCGGGCGAGCCAGTACGTACCGGCTTCGGCCGGCGATGTCGAAACCGGCACCAAGGTCGCCATCAGTCTTTCTCCCCGGAGGCGGTGCCTGGTTTGCCGACCGTCACCTTGGTCCCTTCATCGAGGCCGTATCCGCCGCTCGTGACGACCAGATTGCTTGTCGCAAGACCCGACAGCACCTGCACCTGGTCCGCCGTTCGAATCCCCACGGTTACCGGAGTCCGGTGCACCGCGCCCTCCGCGCCTACCACCAGCACCGATGTGCCGCCACCTTCGGACGGCAAAATTGCCGATGCCGGAACAAGCAGCGCCTTTGTCACCGTGTTTCCCGTGATGGTGACGTGCACCGGCGTGCCCGACTTGAAGCGACCGTCGGCATTCGGCAGCCGCAGCCATACCTCAACGGTGGTCGACCCCGGGTCCAGCGCCGGGCTGATAAACGACACGGTCGCGGCAACGGGATCGGTGACTCCCGGAACCGCGACCTTTGCCGGCCGACCTACGCTGAGCTGCTGCGCCGTCGCCTGCGCCACGTGCAGCTTCGCGAGCAGCGAGGTGGTATCCATCACGGTTACGACCGGTGTGCCGGCGCTCGCCGTCTCTCCCGGAAACAGCGGACGGTCGGTGACAACTCCGTTGATCGGGCTGCGGAGCTCCGCGTAGCTCACCTGCGCCTCGGCACCCGCCAGCCGACCTTCGGCGGAAGTGAGCTGCCCTTGCGCGGCTTCCTGCGAGGTCCGTCCGGTGGTCCCTTCCACCGCTTGCAGATGCTTCTCGGCCTGCGCATAAGTGGCATCCGCCTGCACGGCGGCGGCATAGGCCGCATCCGCCTCTCGCCCGGAAAGCGCGCCCTGCCCGAAGAGTTTCTTTCGTTCTTCGGCTGCTCGCCGTGCCACGTCGCGCGCCGCCCTGGCCTGCTCGGCATCGCCACGCGCCTTGGTCAGGTCCTCGGGGATCGTCGCGCCCACAGCGGATGTGTAGTTGGCCCGGGCTGCCGTGAGTGCTCCCCGGCTGTCTTCGGCGCTTGCCCGGAGATCGCGCGCATCGAGCGATACGAGCAGCTGCCCGCGATGCACGCGGGCTCCGCGTTCCACATACTCGGCCCGGATGGGGGCAGAGATCCGCGGCGTCAGCGCGGCCTGCGCCAGTGGGGCCAGAACGGCGTCGGCTGCGATCTCTTCCGAGATCGCACCCTCGGACGGATGCTCCGCTTCGACCGTCACCTGAACCTCGGGCGTTTCCTCCGCCTTCTGCCTGCAGCCGCAGGAGGCGGCGAGTACCATCGAGGAGATCGCCAGCATCATCGAGCAACGTCGTCTCATCCCATTTGCCCCGTCAGGTTTTGCAATTGAGCCAGCGCCAGCCGGAAGCGCAGCCGCCCGTCGACCTGCGCCAGTTCGGCCGCGGTCAGCGTGTTTTCGGCGTCCACTACCTCCAACACCGTGCTCTCGCCGTCCACATAGCGCAGGTTGGTGAGCCGCAGCGATTCCCGTGCGCCGGTCACGCTGGCATCCAGCGATCCAATCTGTAGCTGAGCCGCGTGCGCCTCGGCATAGAACTCATTCAGGTCAGCCAGCAGCCGTCGCTGGGTCGCGGTCAAAGCCACTCGCGCCGCGACCTCGCGCAACCGCGCCGCCTTGATGGAGCGCTCGGTTGAGAGCCAGTTCCACACCGGGATATCCAGCCCCGCGCTCAGGCTGTAGCCAAGATTGTGAATGCCCTCCGGCCCGTTCACGCCGAAGTTGGTTGCGTCGATGCCATACGTCACATTCAGCGCCAGTTCTGGCAGCAGCGCCGCCTGCGCGCCCTCAGTCTCCGCCTGGCTTGCACGCAGAGTGGCCAGCGCACTTTCTATCTCCGGATTTTGAGTTCGCGCCAGGACCTCAACCGCCGCGAGATCCGGAAGCTGTACGGGTGCGGCGGACGGAGCCAGCGTGAACGCGACGGCCGGATCGGGATAGAGCAGCACCGCTAGTTCCGTGCGGGCCTTTTGCCGCGCTAATTCCGCCTCAGCCAACTCCCGCTCGCGCCCCTGTTCCGTCAACTGCGCCTTCAGCACATCAGCATGCGCGGCCTCGCGCGCGGCCTCGCGTTTTCCGGTGACATCGACAAAATGCTTCGCTTCGCCCAACGCGCGAGTGGCAATGTCGACCTTTTCGTCCGCCCCGCCTACGCCGTAAAACAACGCGACCACGGTCGCGACCAGGCCGCGCCGGGCTACTTCGAGCTCTGCCGCAGCACGCGCTGCATTGGCATCCGCGAGGCGGATGGATGCCGCTTCCGCCAAGCCCAGCGTTTCAGAGAAGACCCCCTGGCTGGCGTACTCGCGAACCGCATTATTTGCGATAAAGACCGGCGACGGCGCGTTGGTGGTCTGCCCGATGCGGCTTGCCGGGACGCCGTTCGGCTGGGTGTAGATCGCCTGATTGTGATAGACCGCCGTCGGCAGCAGCGCTGCCCGCGCGTTTGATCGCTCGAGCGCCGAAGCGCCGCGCTCCGCCCTGGCCGCGGCAAACGCCGGCTCATTGCTGTTCGCCAGAGCGATCGCCTTTTCGATATTGAGTCCCTTCGTCGGCAGCGGCGGCGCAGCAAGCTGGTCTCTCTGCTGCGCTGACAGCCGCAAAGGGCTGGCACACAGAAGAACGGGCATCCACCACAGGCGCAAGTACCGATGCATCAATCAAGTTCTACATCGGTCAGCCTTAAGCGGTACTTAAGAGGAACTTGCGCCAAAAAGGGAAGCGACTCGATCCCGCATCGGGTGCTGTGCTGCAGCGCTTCCCCTTCGCCTAGAGTCCCCTCATCCGAGATCTCTGAGAGCGGTTTTGGAATCGCAGCGAGGGGGCAGACACGTTCGGGAGGTCACGGTTGTTGCGGAGGTTCGGACACCGTGTGTTTGTAGTCGAACTGAAAGCGCTGGGTGCGATCGCCCGTTTCCATGCGGTCGTTCCACTCGAGTCGATAGGCCAAGGAATCGGCATCTTCGGGAAATCGCTCACGTGAGGTGTAGGGGTAGCCCGACATTTCGTGAAAGGGCATTTCTGCGACGGTGAATGGGAGGGCTTCGTAGAAATCCATGTCCTTGACGAAGCCATCGGCGTAGAAAAAGTAATCGCGCTTCCAGCCCTGCGGCAGCGTAGGCAGAGAGGCATCGCTGAACTCCGCGTCGATGTCTTCCCCACTGCCGAAGATGACGTATTGGTTATCGCGTGTTGTGAGGAGCGGAGTGACATTGCCGTAACGGGTGTAGCCGCCGCGCTGCCATCCAAAGGGACCGGTAAGACTGATGCTCTGGTAGTCGTAGGTTAGGTCGCCTGGTGTCGCCCCATCGATTTGCTTTGGATATCCGCGGAAGGCGAGCGACGCCGAGGTGAGAGGCAGATCGGTGGTGCGGGTCGATCGGCCCGCGTCCGGACCGTTATCCACCAGCACCTGGTCCCAGTAGATCTGGAGGTTGGTTTTCAGGCGGATGCGTCGAGAACCCGTGGGCAACTTGCCGGTGAGATCGACGACGATCGTGCGCGGCAGACCGGCAGGAAAGCCCATGTCGGCAAGGATGAGCTTCCATCTGCCGTCGGGCATCTGGGCCTCGACGCTGGGTGGCTGCGGCTGGAGGCCGGCCTGCCAAGCGGCATACATGGAGCTGGCGCTGAAGTACTCGACGTATCCGTGGAAGAAGAGGCGGAGGGGGTCTGCCGGCGACCAGGCGCCGAGATCGAGTGTCAGGGTGTGATCATTCGCAAAGCCGGCGTAGCTAAGGTTGGTGAAATCGCGGACGTAGCGGTGGTCGCGCTTCGATAGCGCCTCGAGAACATCCTGGCCGTGGTCGTCCCACGCGCCTGCGGGAAGGTGTGTGGAGGGCGAGGCAACGACGGTCTGGCCGGAGGCGAAGGGTGGCTCGGTGAGGAACTTTTCGTCAGGGTAGACGTCGGTGTCCGCGGGGTGATCGACGGCAACGAGGCGGAGGTGATCGATGTAGTTGATCTCCTCCATGGGTTCCCCGAAACGAACGCTGAGGTGGCCGTTGCGGGAGCGGAGCAGATTCCCATCGATCTTGGTCCACTCGTCGGAGTCGGGCTGATTCCGTGAGGTCGGAGACATCCAGTGTCCGACCACACCGGCACCAATCACGTCTGAGACGAAGGCGTATTTTGAGCCGTCCCAGGAGAAAAGGACGGGGCAGGAGCTGCCGCGGCGATCAAGCTCCGTAAGGGCGAGTGGCTTGTTCGCGGCGATGTCCAGCTCATCCTGAGGAACGCCGGTCGGCCACAGCAGGCGGACGACGTCGGCGTGTTCGCTCCCGCCTAAACCGGCAATCAGTTCCGTGGCGCCCTGGCCCATATACCCGGACGCACCGGCGATTTCGAACTTCTGCCAATTCCCGTCCGAGAAGACCTCGACCTTTGTCCCGATTGCGCTCTTGTTATCGGCGAGGCCGGCGAGGTCGATCCGGAGGGAGTGATTCCGGTTGCCGCCCACATTGCGCAAGACCAGGGGAGGTGCGTTCAGTCGACCGATCACGAGGTCGGTTGCGTTGTCGTGGTTGACGTCGGCAGAAACGACCGATCGGGCGCCACCGAGATTCAGCTTGCGCAGGCCGAGCGACTCACTGACATCGGTGAAGCCCATGCCGCCTTCGTTGCGGAGGACCCGCAACTCGGTCCCCGCGGAGGTCTCAACCAGAACTGCAAGATCGATCCAGCCATCATTATCGAAGTCGACCGGGGTCAGGCCCCAGGCGGACGTTACCCCCGGAAGGTTGAGGGCGACGCGTTCAAAGCGGCTGCCGTCCACGTTGCGCCACAGGCTCAAACCTGGAGCGCCGGTATGGGTGACGGCTACGTCCATCAAGCCGTCTTTGTTGAAGTCGGCTACGGCAAGACCTCGGCTGGGAGCGAGCGCGGGATCGGCAGCGTACAAGGCCAGCTGCTTGAAAGCGCCTTCCCGCTGGTTTTCGTAGAGCTGTGGCGTAGCTGCGTCGCCGCTCACGATCAAGTCCACGGCGCGGTCATTGTTGACGTCGGAGAGAACTGCTCCTGCGGTGTTGCCCGATCCCGCGAGCCCCGGCGCCGCGGTCCACTCTGTAAAGGTGGAATTTCCATTGTTGCGCCAAAGCACGCTTGCGCCTGCCGTTGTGGGCGAACCTGTAACGTAGAGGTCGAGGTCGCCGTCGTGATCGTAATCAACGAAGGTGATGCCAGCCGGCTTGTTGAGCGGCTTGAGACCGACCTTGTCCGTGACGTCGGCGAACTTGCCGTGGCCAAGGTTCCGGAAGAGAAGCACTCGATCGGTCAGTGCGATTGCCAGGTCCGGCAGACCATCGTTGTCGAAGTCACCCACGGCGCACGACACACCATCCCCCTTGGCGGAGAGGCCGGTGCTTGCCGGAAGCAGCTGAGGGGTGCCGTTCCCGGCGATGTGGAAGGCATGCAGGCCATCGCTGCTCGTCGTCGTGATGATGTCCTTGCTGCCGTCTCCTTCCATGTCGAGAATGCAGACGCCACCACCTGGCGCGCCCGTTCCGGTCGTCGGCGGAGCTGCAGGGGAAGCGGCGCTCCCGTCCGCAACAAAGGTCACTGGGATCATGGCTGCTGCGCGGGACGGTGTTCCAAGCATGTCTTCAACGGTCGCGTATCGCCCCTGCTCCCCGTACGACGCGCTCATGAGCATGCCGATCTTCTTTTGAGTGATGTCCTGGAAACGCTTGACGTGTTCACGGGCTTCCTCGACCTTGCCCTCGCGCTGGAGAACGCGGGCGAGCCCGAACTGTGCCGATGCGTGAAGGGGATTTAAGCTGAGCGCCGTGTTGAACTCAGAGACAGCCTCGTCAAACTTCTTCTGACTAAACTCGATGGTCGCGATGAAGTAGTGAGTGTCGGCATCGTGTGCATCAAGGGAGGATGCGTGCTGGAAATCGACAAGCGCTGCCTCCTGCGCACCGCCCGTGAAGGCGGCAACCCCAAGGCTGTACCAGGCGCGGACGCTTGCGGGATCGAGCGCCGTCGCTTTTTTCAGAGTCTCCTCCGCTTCCG
This sequence comes from uncultured Acidobacteriaceae bacterium, assembly GCA_964249375.1. GTDB lineage: Bacteria > Acidobacteriota > Terriglobia > Terriglobales > Acidobacteriaceae > Edaphobacter. Next base: position 25,159 of record CAXUCK010000004.1, on the reverse strand, counting down.
GCAGCTTACGGAGATAGAGATAAGCCAAGCCTTCGTTGACGACCGGAACAACGGATGCCTGATCGGCTTGCCGGGCCTCCTCAAACTTGTGCAACGCCTTTTCCGTGAACTGCTGGTTCATGTAGGCCACACCCACATTGTTGGCGCGCGCGGCCGTCAGCGTGGGTCCTGACAGATCCGCAGCCCGGGCACTTTGTGCGGAAGTGGTCAACAGAAAGACCAGACCAAGGACGAATGAACCTTTGCCTGGCTGCCGAAAGGGATACCCGGAAGAGCGAGAAACCGGACGGGGAGAGGCGGGCTGGCGCATAGCGTTCTGAGGTATCACGGCACTGAGAATGATACGCGAGCGAGGTAGCCGCTTGGATGTGGGTGTCCAGTCCTGCCCATCGCGAAGAAGGGAATTTCAGTGCGCTGAAACCTGTCTCAGAGACGACGCACCGAACAGGGTTGAGACGATAAAATGACGATGGTTTGAGTGAAATGAGGGTGGCTTGGATCAGTACATAGAACGCGTCGTTGATCTTCTCGATCCGGATGAGAACCAGCTGTACAACCTGTCTGTCGCAGACGCGAGGACGGTGCTGCGGACACAGCCCGCGGACGCCGTTCTTGAGCTGCAAGGGTCGTTTGCATTGATTGCGCGCGAAGGAAAGCTGGTACGCATGGCGCGATCGATGGATCGCCCGATGCGCTACTTCCTTGCCAAGCGGAAGGAGGGGCCGGTGCTGATTGTTGCTTCGCGCATTGACACGATCTTTGAGCACCTGCGATCAGAAGGCCTGGAAAGCCAATTCCACCCGAGCTATACCCGCATGGTGCCGGCACATCACGTAACGGAGATTCAGTTGATCGGCTGTCCTGATCCCGATCCGGTGTACACGCGTTTCTTCACGCCGGCCATGGGCGTTTTGCCGCCGGACCTGGACCTTATCGGCGAGCGGTATGTGGGTGCGCTGGCGGAAGAGATTGGCCTGTGGCTGGAGCAGGTCCCGGCAGACGAGCCACTCGGGGTGTGCTTTTCGGGCGGTGTGGACAGTGGCGCTGTTTTCCTGACGACGTATCACGTGATGAAGCAGCGCGGCATGAACCTGGCTCGTTTGAAGGCTTTTGTGCTGGATCTTGGCCGCGGCCCGGATGTCCGACAGGCCCGTGCGTTCCTGGAAGCCGTCGGTCTGGGCCTCTTTCTTGAGCCGATCGAGGTAGATCCCTCCACCATCAATCCGAGCGAAACCATTCGCGTGATCGAGGACTACAAGTCGCTGGATGTGGAGTCAGCGAGCATGGCGCTGGCGCTCTGCACGGGAATCCGGGAGCGCTACCCCGAATGGCAATACCTGCTGGATGGCGATGGTGGCGACGAGAACCTGAAGGACTATCCGATCGAGGAGAATCCGGAACTCACGATCCGCAGTGTTGTGAACAATTCCATGCTGTACCAGGAAGGTTGGGGCGTTGGAAAAATCAAGCATTCGCAGACCTACAGCGGTGGCCTGAGCCGGTCGTACACGCGCACTTACGCGCCGGCACATCGGCTCGGATTTCGCGGATTCAGCCCGTTCACCAGGCCACGCGTGATTGCAGTCGCGGAAGCGATTCCGTTTATCCAATTGACTGAGTACGACGTGCCGCGGCTTTATGCGCTGAAGGGAGAGGTTGTCGGTCGGGGAGTGAAGGCCGTCACCGGCTTTGCAATGCCGGTGTTTGACAAGCGCCGTTTCCAACACGGCGCGCTGCCACAAACGGATCTGCGCGATCACCTGCCATTTGCCGAGGCCGACTACCGCCGCCAGTTTCTTTCGATGTACCAGTGACGAACCTCTCGCTTTCTGTCTACCCGCAAAATCCAGGGGAGCGTGATCGCTGGATTCTGGCGCAGCGGGGAGAGCGTGTGCCTGTGACGGCGGATCGGCCGTACGCGTTCCTGATTGAGGGGGAGCGGTTCGCGGACGGCTCGCAGGGCGAGGTCGCAACACTCTTTTTGACGAATCGCGAGTGCCCCTGGCGGTGTGTGATGTGCGACCTGTGGCGACATACGCTACCGGGGCCCGTGCGGCCGGGCGACATCCCACGGCAGATTGAGTACGCGTTAAGCCGTCTTCCACCCGCGCGGCAAATTAAGCTCTACAACAGCGGAAGTTTCTTTGATCGCGGGGCCATACCGCAGGACGATTACCCCGCGATTGCCGGCCTTCTACGGCCCTTTGAACGCGTCATCGTGGAGTGTCATCCAGCGCTTGTCGGTGACGGCTGCCTGCAATTTCAGGAACTGATTGCGGGGCAGTTGGAAGTGGCCATGGGACTGGAGACAGCGCATCCGGAGGTGCTCGAGAAGCTGAATAAACGTATGACCCTGGAGCGGTATGCCGCAGCTGCACTGCGGTTACAGGCTGACGGAATCGCGCTGCGATCGTTCGTTCTGGTGCAGCCTCCATTCATCCAGGCAGACGAGGCCCTGTTCTGGGCGTGTCGGTCAGTCGACTTTGCCCAGAATTGCAACGCCACTGTTGTAAGTCTTTTGCCGACGCGCGGCGGCAATGGCGCGATGGAGCAGCTTGCCGCGCGAGGTGCGTTTGCGCCACCTTCTCTGGCGACGGTGGAAGCGGCCCTGGATTACGGCGTGGGGGTGGATCGTGGCCGCGTGTTTCTTGATCTTTGGGACATCAACCGTCTTCTCGACTGTTCCGCGTGCGGAGGCGCACGCAAGGAGCGACTGCAGCGCACGAACTTTTCTCAGCGAATTGAGCCGGCGGTCGCATGCGCGGTCTGTGGAGGCGAGATCTGACGTCGCACTACGACATTGCGATCTTTGGCTCTGGTTTTGCTGGTTCCGTGATGGCCATGATTGCGCGGCGGCTTGGGCTGTCCGTCTTGCTGCTGGAGAAAGGACGACACCCGCGCGTGGTGATTGGGGAATCGTCGACGCCGCTGAGCAACCTGCTTCTCGAGACCCTGGCTGACAGATACGATTTGCCTTCGCTGAAAGCGCTGGCGAAATGGGGTACATGGCAGGGGACGTACCCGGAGGTGAGTTGCGGACTGAAGCGTGGATTCACGTTCTTTCACCATGAGATTGGGGGACGCGGCACGAAGGCCGTGACGGCAGCAGACCGCCAGATGCTGGTGGCTGCGAGCCCGAACGATGCAATTGCGGACACGCATTGGTTTCGGGCTGATGTGGATGAGCTCCTGGTGCAGCACGCACGGGACTTAGGTGCGGCGTACTTTGACGAGTGCCATGTGCGCGAGATCCATCGCACGGGATCAACGTGGAGCTTCGCTTGCCAGCGAGGCGCCGTTCGCCTTGAATTTTCTGCGGACCTGATCTTCGATGGAACGGGACCAGGCGGCCTGCTGCATCGCGCGCTCGCACTAGAGCAAGCGCCCCTGCCGGACTACCCCGAAACCTCTGCGTTGTACAGCCACTTCACGGGTGTGGCGAACTTCGCGGGCGTTCAGCAATACGCGTCCGGAAAGCCGCCGTATCCACCGGATGCGGCGGCATTGCACCACGTCTTTGATGGCGGTTGGATCTGGATGCTGCATTTCAACAATGGATGGACGAGCGCAGGGGTCGCTGCATCGCGGGCCGTCGCGGAGAGGTACCGCTTCTCCGAGGGGGAGGCAGCGTGGGCGAGGGTGCTGGAAAGCTTGCCTGAAGTGAAGCAGCAGTTCGCGGGTGCGCAGGCCGCGCGGCAGTTCACTTTTGTGCCGAAGCTCCCGTTCCGGAGTGCGAGCATTGCCGGAGAAGGCTGGGCTCTGTTGCCCTCGACCGCTGGTTTTGTCGATCCTCTGCTGTCGACCGGATTTCCGTTGGCGCTGCTTGGCATCTCTCGGTTAGCGGAGATTCTTGAGCGGGACTGGAAAACACCCGCCCTGGAAGAAAGTCTCAGGCGTTATGCGGCCGTGACCGATGCTGAGTTGATGGCGACCTCGCAGCTGATCGGAGCACTTTACGCGAACATGGGAGACTTCCCAATGTTCCGGACGCTTTCGCTGTTGTACTTCGCCGCGGCGAGCTACGCGGAAACTGCGCGGCGGCTGCGGAAGCCGGAACTTGCAAAGTCATTTTTGTTGCAGGATGACGCGGTTTTTGGGCCCGGGCTTCGCCGGATTGCGGCACGCGCGCGCGAGGTACTGAGCGAGGGCGAGAGACACGCGCTGCAGAACGAGATCCTGGCATTGATCAGTCAGTTCGATGTTGCTGGCCTGTGTAAACGAAACGATGACCACTGCTATCCAGTCGAAGCCGATGACCTCTTCGCGGGGGCGCATAAGGTGCAGGCCACCGTGCCGGAGATCGAACTGCTGCTACGACGCACCGGCTTCTACAACGCCACGACCTAGGACCGTCAGCGTAGCGACATCATCGGCTTCAGTGACTTTGGCCTGAGGGAATGCTCAGCACGAGCGGCTTGGATGCGATGACGCCTTTGCCTTCCTGCACCGTGATGAACTGGTTTGCCGGTGTACTGGCGATGCTCTCTTTACGACCACTGGGCCAGACGATGTCGAGTGAAGCGACTTTCTGCGGCGCAGGTTTGCCGAGTCCGAAGGTAAGGGGAAGCTCGCTCTGCGAGAGGTAGCTTGAACCGCTTTTTACCATCTGCATCTGGCGGTGAGTGTTACCCATCTTCACCGTGACCCTGGCCCCGATCGCGTCGCGATTGGAACGCGTGCCGACGAGTTTCACCCGAAGCATGTCGTTCGCGTTGCCTCCGTCATTCCGGAGGAGCCGCGCGGGGCCGTTCGAGACGTTGAAGACGAGGTCGAGATCGCCGTCATTGTCGAAGTCGAGGTACGCCGCTCCGCGGCCAACAACGGGCTGACGGAAGGACGAGCCCATCTTTTCTGAAACGTCATCAAACTTTCCATTGCCACGGTTGTGGAAGAGCAGCGGCGGCTCCGCGTATTTGAGCGTGGGCTGCACGACGCTGATGTCGTCCGCAACGTGTCCGTTCAGGGCGAAGATGTCCGGCCGGCCATCAAGGTCGTAGTCGAAGAAGAAGGTCGCGAAAGTGAGGGACTTTGCGGACGAGGGACCGATGCCCGAGGCGGGTGTCGCGTCCACGAAGAGGCCGCCACCCTCATTGTGGTAGAGCGCGAGACTCTCGTTGGTAAAGTTGCCGATGACGAGGCCTTGCTTCCCTGAGCCGTCGAAGTCTGCCGCGTCCGCGCCCATGCCGGCACGTGCCTTGCCGGCGTCACTGAACGCGACGCCCGAGGCAAACGCGCTCTCGGTGAACGTGCCATTGTGATTGTTGCGATAGAGCTTGTTCGGTTGCGTGTCATTCGCGACGAACAGGTCAAGCCAGCCATCGTCGTCGTAGTCCAGCAAAACGACGCCAAGAGACTTGCTGGTCGGGTCGTAAAGACCGGCCTTCTTCGTCACGTCTTCGAAGACACCGTTGCCCTTATTGTGGAAGAGCGTGCCGCTTTGGCCCTTGTATGCCTCCGGTGTGCAGTACGACTTGCCCTTACCGTCGAGAGAGCAGGTCTGGTCTGTGGCGACCGACCAATCGACGTAGTGAGAAACGAAGAGGTCCAGCTTGCCGTCGTTGTCGTAGTCGAACCAGACCGCGCCGGTGGAGAAGCCGGCGTCTCTCACGCCTGCATGTGCGGTGACATCGGTGAACTTGCCATTGCCAAGGTTGCGGAAGAGGTGATTGCCGTCGAGCGCGGTGATGTAGATGTCATCGTGGCCGTCATTATCGAAGTCACCAACCGCACATCCCAAACCATAGAGTTCAACAGCCAAACCGGAGCTGCGGGTCACGTCGGTAAAGGTGCCGTCGCCGTTGTTGTGGTAGAGAGCCGTGGTGGAATGAGACTTCTTGTGGTCTGGCCAATCTGCTGAGTTCACGAAAAGGAGGTCTTGCAAGCCATCGCCGTCATAGTCCACGGCGCAGACGCCGCTGCCCATGGTCTCAGGAAGGTACTTACTCCCGAAAGCTCCGCTGTTATGCCGGAAATGGATACCTGTGGCCGCCGTTACGTCGGTAAAGGTGACGGGGCCGGACGGACGGGCGACCGATGCTTGCGGTTCTGGCGTGCTCGGTGCTGCGGCTGGTTGCGGAGGTACGGCGGTCTGAGGCGAGCTTGGCGAGGGCGTTCTGGCGCTTTCCTGCTTCTGGTGACAACCGGCGAGTGAGAAGACGAGGCACAGCGGAAGAAAACGACGAAGAGGGAACAATGTTGTGGTCCTGATAAGTTAAACGCTGAAGTGGATCAGTTCGCCGAAGGCGCGAGCACAAAGCCCGAAGGGGGCCGCGATTGTGACTGTTTCTCGCGACGTCCGTTCCACCAAAGAGAGAGAAGAAGAGCGGGCGGCCCCACGAGGAAGAGCGCATAGAGGGGAGCGTAGATGCTGCTGTGTAAGCGCAGCACCATCTCCACGGAAGCAACAGCGAAGGCCACGGCGCACTGCCCCAGCTTGGAACGGACCGTGGTCTTGGGGTCTGTGATCATGAAAAAGATGAAGAGCTGGTATTCAGGGCCGGTAATGGGCGAGAGCTCTGAAAGGAATGGGTCGCCAACGATTCGGGCGCGCAGCGCCGCGAATAACACAAAGGCACCCACGTAGGTGGCGCAGATATGAAAGCGCCGCAAACGGGCGACGATAGCGGAGCCAAGCACCCAAATCACCAGCATGGCCCAGAGATTATTGCCCCACTGGATGCTGAGCGTGGCGACAGTGTCTGCGGCGAGAAAAATGACGACGCAGATAGCGAAGTTCGAAGGATTCCAAAGGTGCCGGTTCTTGTAGCGCACCACATACTTCGAGGTGATGGCGAGCGCGGCACAAACAGCATAGGGCCAGAACGCCGGAGAACGAAGAAGGATGCCAACGCTGATGCCGCTGATGTAGGCACTGGCGACGTTTGGCCACTTGCCGACGACAAGCTTGCCGAGAATCAGCTCAGCCGCGATGCTGGTGCCGATGGCCAGCAGGGTGCGGGTCCAGCTCTCGAGAATGCCAAACGAGAAGTGACCGATCAGAAGAATGAGCGTGATGAAAGCAGGAGGGAGGAAACGGTTCTCCATGGAAAGCCATCTGCGCCATGATGTTGAGGCGGACGTCTCCGAGACTGGCACCGCAATCGTCTGCACGCTCACTCCGGCTCCCTGACACTGTTCAGCTGCCCGATCTCCGGGTCGCTCAGCGTCTGAATCCTACCAGACGGCCAACGGATTTGAACTCCATCGAAATGAGGAGAAGGACCTAGACCGAAATGCAGACGGCGATCGTTCTGGGCGGCAAAGCCGTTTCCGCCGGAGACTTCCTGGATCTGCGTTTGGCCGTTCCACCTCACGGTGACTTGCGCGCCGATCGCACTGTGGTTGCTTTTGGTTCCCTCAAGAGCGAACTCAATCCACTTGTTCCTGGGGTCGACTGTATTGCGGTACAGCAGCAAGGGGCCACGTTGATTCGCAACAACGACGTCCAGGGCGCCGTTGTTGAAGAGATCGGCCATGACGACGGATCGGCCGTCATACACGTCGGTCACGCCGACTGCCTGGGCCACGTCGACGAACTTCCCGGCACCATCGTTCAGCCAGACGCGTTTCTGCTGGTAGCCGGAGTGGCTGCGACCATCGATCGCGGGCCAGTGGTCTGCATCGGAGATGATGGCCGCGTTCCCACCCGCCACCTTCGCGAAGTCGTACCAGTAGCTCCGAGTGCGGTCGAGGGAAACATAGCCGTTGGTGAGGTAGAGATCCAGGGTGCCGTCGTTGTTCAAGTCGCCAAATTGCGCGCCGAAGCTCCAGCCGCCCAGCTCGACGCCGAGGTCGCGAGCCATGTTTTCGTAGCTGACGGTGCCAGCTTTTGCGTTGTCCCTGGGCACCCACAGGTTGTTTCCCTGGATCAGAACTCCCTCTTCGGAGATGTTGGAGACGTATACCGCGTATTTGCCTTGGTTGAGGATGTCACCGACAGCGACGTTCATGCCGCTTTTCGGAGCGAAACCAACGCCGCTTGCCGTGCCTTCTTCGTGGAATCGCTCGCCATCGTTCACGAACAATTCGGAGACCCCGTAATCGTTGGCGATAAACAGGTCAGGGTGACCAGTGCCCCGGAGATCGGCGGCTGCTGAGGCGAGCGCCCATCGACGGCTTTCGATGCCGAGCTTTGCGCTGACCTCTTCGAAATGCCCGTTACCAAGATTGTGGAAGAGATATTTGCGACCGCCGTTCTTGGCGTATTCAAAGCTCTCCGGCATCATGCGGGTCGTCTTCAGGTGCCAAAGGTCCACGTCCTCGGCGTAGTAACCGCCGACGAAAAGATCGAGCAAACCGTCTCCGTCATAGTCAAACCAGAGTGCGGTGTTGGCGTTGATCCAGGGTGGCAGACCTGCTGCGTCTGTCACGCGGGTGAAGCCCTGGCCATGATCGTTGTGGTAGAGCTCCGGCCTGCCCCATTTCACCAGGAAAAGATCTTCATATCCATCATTGTCAAAATCGCCCCAGACCGCGCCCATCGAGACGCCGGTGCCGGTCCGGTTCACATCGCCGATGCCGAGCTGGCCGGCAACATTGCGAAACGTGCCGTCGTGCATGTTGCGGTACAGGCGGTTTTGCGACCCATAGGCGCTGTTGGTGACGTAGATGTCCGGCCATCCATCGCGATCGAAATCGACGATGGAGACGGAAGCGCCCATGGAGGCAACCTCGGGCATGATGTGATTCAGCTTCGGGTCGAGTGTGGGCGCCTGATGAACGAAATCGATCCCCGCTGCATGCGAGACCTCCTGAAGATAGAAGCCGTGCCGTGCGAGGGAGGTCTTCTCGTCCAGCGTTGCCGATGCGGCGTGCTGCCGCTCCCGAGAGATGTGACGTACGAGGATCGGTGTGGCCAGCAAGCCCAAAAAGAAGATGCTGACGACCAATCGAACTGCTGTGGCCCGCTTCATTGCCTTACGTTGCTCCTGAGTGCGCTGCTGAATTCCTTTGCTGTGACGTAGCGCGTCTGGTAGGTCTGCCAGTCCTGCGTGTGATGGCGGTACACCCAGTCCTCTTCGAGCGCTCCCGGAGGCGTGTTGTAATCGCGACGAGCATGGTAGGGGTACGGCAGCACTGTTTGTGAGTCGGTGGAGTTGTAATCGCCGTCTTTGATCCAGCCATCGCCGACGATCACAAAATCCCTTACCCAGCCCGGCGGTGGGGGCGCCGGTGCGGCGAAACGCAACGCCATTTCATCGCCGGCGTTCATGATGACATAACGATCGTCCGCGCTGGAAAGCAGCTCGCGCACATCGCCGAACCGCGTGTAGAAGCCCTCAAGGTCGCGCCACCGCTGTGAGGTTCCGGCGATCTGATCGTAATGCGGGATCTCTGGCGAGGAAGCATTCGCCTGCGTGATCACGGAGAAGCCCCGATAGTGCAGGTCAGCTGCCGTCGGAGCGAGACGCTGGAGGTGCATCGGTGCGGCAGGCATCCCCGCGGCCCATTGAATCTGATCCCAATACACCTCCAAATTTGTGCGCAGGCGCAGACGATGCGGTTCACCGGGCCGGAACACTCCCGTCAGGTCGAACAGGCAGATCTTGTTGCGGCCGGCAGGAAAGCCGAGATTCGGCTTGGCAACGCGCCAACCGCCGTGGGTGTCCGGGACCTCAAGGCTGAGCCACCGCGGCTTGTCCGCCGAGCCCTGGCTGATGGCGACGTTGATGGAGGAATCGGACGGATGCAGCCAACCTTTCGCAATCAGCCAAAGCCGCCCCTGGGACGGAAGGTTTTCTGGCAAAGTGATCTCGACGAAGTGGTCGCGCGTGACACCTTGATATTGGCCACGACCGAAGTTGTCGAGGTACGTGCCGTCGAGGGCGCTGAGGATGCCGGTAACATCGTGCCCGGTGTCATCGACAGCGCGCAACACGGGTTGCGGCGGAGCGACGGCAGTGACGGCCAGCTTGACCGCCGGCACACGGAAACGCTCGTCAGCGAAAACTTCCGTGCCAGCTGGATGATCGACGGTCATCAGAGCCATCGCGTCGTAGTAGTAGCTTTCCCAAAGCTCCCCGGTTACGCGCAAATCGTAGAAGCCATCGCGTGCCGCCAGCTGATCGCGCCCAATCTTGTACCACTCTTCAGTCGCCGCGATCTTCGCCGCGCCAAGCGCGTTGATCCTCAGGCCGATCGCTGAACCCCATGGCACGGAGTCCTTCACAAACTGCATCTCTCGCCCGTTCCAGGCGAACAGGAACGGGCAGGAACCCTTGAGACGCTGTTCGGTCACAATCTGCTGATCGCTCTTGAGGGCGAACTCTGCGCGCACCGAACCGTTAGGCCAGAGAATGCGGGCGACGTCGGTCTGCTTCTGCTCTCCCAGGCCGAAGTGCAGCGCAGGCGTGCGGATCGCTTGCTTCTGAACCAGCAAACCCGAACGGATCTCGATCTCGCCCCCGATTCCGAAAGAGTTCACGCGCTGGTCGCCGGTAGCCTGCTTCGCTCGGGGCCGTATGGTTTGCCAGTGATAGTCCTTTGTGCCGCGAGCCGAGGCGATCGCAGTCTCGCCATCGCCTGTGAGTCCGACCAGAGCGAGATGGCCATCCTGTTTCAGGTCTGAGATTGAAAAGACCTGCGCCAGGGCAGGGCTATCCCGAAGGAGGTCGAAGGTGTTGTGGTCGCTCCCCAACCAGATGAGGGGCTTCGCCGTGTTTCCACTGACAGGCGCGAGAACAAGGTCCACGGCCCCGTTGTTGTCCAGATCTTCCGCATACAGGCGCACATCGCCCGCAAGGACCGGGACGCTGGAAGGAACCCTCACCACGTCCACAGGTGTCCAGTGAAGGCCTGCATCGGCGGTGGAGAGGCGTACGATTCTCCCCTCGCCTTCCACCGCCAGCAGGTCGAGTGTGTCGCTGTTACTCACATCCGCGGCAGCGATTGCTTTTTGCAGGCCCAGACTGGCGGGAACCTCTGCCCGTTCGAAACTCCCGGAACGACGGTTGAGAAAGATTTGCAGATGGCCCGCGCCGTCAAGCAATGCCGCGTCGGGGTTCCCATCTCCGTTCAGATCCACCCAGGTGAACTGCTGCAAGCCCGAAACGCCGGAGAAGGGATGCTCGGGGGTGAAGGTGCCATCGCCGTTGTTCCGCAGCAGCAGAGGTTCTCCGGCGGAAGCGCCAAGCAGGATGTCGAGATCGCCGTCGGCTTCGACGTCCAGCGCCCAAGCACCCGTGTAGGAGCCGTTCAGCACCCCAGTTGGCAGCTTCGTCGACGCGGTGACTTCAGTGAAGCCGCTGGGAGTGTCCTGCCGGTAAAAACGAAGTCCACCGACACCCGCGAGCACGAGATCCGTCTTGAAGTCGTAATTGAAATCGATCGGCAGCACGCTTTCCGGATAGGGAGCGTGAGAGCTGTTGCCACCCGGAAATGCCAGTGTCTGCCCCGTTGCTAACTGCAGGTGAGTCGCGCTGGCCTTCGCCAGTACAGGCGCATCGTCGCCGTTGAGCAGCAACGCCCCGGCCCAACTCCACAGCTCAGAGGATCTGCTGGCCTCGAGATCGAAGTGCGTCGCGACATCCGCAGGCGCTGGTCGAGACGGCGGATTCACCACGCGAAGAAAGTGCGACATTGGCTGAGCGCCTTCCCCGGGCGCCGGTTTCAGGTTTGCGAGATCATCGCGAAACGTCGGCACACGCATCAGAACGTTTCGCAGAAAGATGGAGCGCGTCGCAGCAGAGCGTGGTTGGGGGCCCGCAACCACGGCCTGAAGTTGCGTAAGTTGCTCCGTTACCTCGGGTAGCCAAGGCTTGCTTTGGTTGGCGATCGCGTTGACCGCGGACCTCAGTGCAGGGAGGTCGCCCCTTTTTGCGGCGACGCGGCTCAACTCGAGTTGCGCGGCGAGGTTGCGTGGCTCGATTGCCAGGATCTGCTGCATCAGTGTTTCGAACCGCGCATCGCTGTCCGGATCGCCCTGGCGCTCAATCTCGGAAGCAAGCTGGTAGAGCGCGCGCAGATTGTGGCTGTCCAACGCAACGGCCTGTTGCCAATCCGCGATGGCTGCCGCGGAGTTCCCGCGTTCGCTTTCGAGCAGGCCGAGTAGGTACGCAATATTGCCATCGTTCGGCGCGAGCGTGTGAGCGTGTTCCAGACGCTCCGCCGCGGCAGTGTAGTTGCGCTGCCGCAAGGCCAAAATACCCCAGTTCACCCACGCAGACGGTTCCCCGGGAGCGAGCTGGGTGCTTTCCGCGAGGCTCTTCTCCGCACGGACATCATCACCGACCTGCAGGCCGGCAAGCCCGACGTAGAAGGACGAGACAAACGTGAGGTACTGTTTAGAACCAGGTTGGGGTGGAGCATTTTTCGCCCGACACCCTGCCAGGGAGAGCACCAGCAGAAGAACCGCGCCAACTGCGGTGAGGCGGGGCAGCAGCACGCAGCCGGCGTTGGCCGCGGCAGCAGCTTGAGAGACAAGGCGACGACCTGCGGTGGTTCGCCCACGAATTTGACTGCGATCGCGCCGGAACATCAAAGCTATATAACCTGTAACCTTTGCTGGAGCGAGCACGAAGTGCCTCACTTCAGCCGGAAGCTTGGTTCCCGTGAGCTTAGCAAGCTGCGCTCCAAGCTGCCGAAAACCCCGTCCCACGCGAGACTAAAAGAGGAACCTGCCGGTGAAGATGAGACTGTGATTGTAGGTGCGGTATTGCGTCACCGCCGTTTGGAAGCCAAAGCCGAGCACCGCGCCTGTACGACGGGCCTTATTCTGAGGGTGAAGAGCGTACCTTCCCGTCATAAGGCCGGGAGTCAGGAAACTTTGCACCTTTCCGTCGCGCGAGCTGCCATACCAGGTCGTTGTGTTCAGTTCCAGTTCTGGCCAAAGATACTTCGCGACGTGATATTGCGCATAGCTGTTCGTGACCAGAGTGCGCCCTAGTGTCTTTGTGTCGCCGGTGGGCAGTGTGCCACCGACGCCGCTGACAAAGTCTACCTTTCCAAAGCCCTTGCCGAGCGCCAGGTAGGGGTTAAGACTCGCATCCACTGATCCGTTTTTATAGCTGCCGGTGGGCACTGTCGCTACCAGCGCGACAGCCGCGGAGTAGTTTCCGTGCTGCTCATTTCCGCTTGCAAGGCGGTACTTTGCGGAGAAAGAGAGGTCCCCAAAACCGTCAGGGGTCTTATCCCCATGCTCGAAGTATGGTGGCACGAAAACATCAACTTCCGTTCGCGCGAAAGGGATCAGGTTGAGCCCACGCGACGTACCAAGATTCCAGTTGTGGACTCCCGCCGGGGTGATCTGGCGCGTGAATTCACTGCGAAACACCTGGATGAGCGTGGGGTAGGGGGCGACGACCGGAACGATCCACTTTGGCTGCAGAGCCTGGGTCGCAGAGGCACGCTGTTGCCATCGGCTGAGGAACGTCTCCTGCGCATTTGCAGGAGCAGTCATGAAACCTAAAGAGGGTGCGAGAAAAACGAGGAGCAGGGCTGATCTTTTCAAGGACGTCAAGGGAACAGACTCTTTCCGAAACTCGAGGTGGGAGCAGCCTACCGATTTGTGTGCATGTCGCGCATCGTTCTTTCGATGGAGATCGTCGTCCATCTTGGTCCTGCAACGCGGCGCTGGACGTTACACAACGCTCGTCAAGGCCCGGCGCAACTGCTCCGCAACAAAGGCAGCCTGCACTTCAGAAAGATTGCTGAAAAAAGGCAATGCCAGGGTTCGTTCGCTTTCCGCTTCAGTCACAGGCAGGGCGCGCGGCAGCGGCCAGTTCGCATACGCTGCTTGCTGATGAACCGGTGCGAAATAGCGGCCGCACTGCACGCCTGCTGACTGTAAGAGTTCAGCCACGCGGTCGCGCCCGGTGGTCAATCGAACGACATAGACGAACCAACTCATCTCTTCCGCTGTCACTGGGCGTGGCGGCAACGTCACGCCTCCTATGCCGCTAAGGAGAAGATCGTAAGTCCGCGCAACCGCGGCTCGCTTTTGCAGGATCTCCCTGAGGCGCTCCATCTGTGCGCATCCGAGCGCGCAGTTGATCTCGGAGATCCGGTAATTAAATCCGAGGACGCTATGTTGATGCCAAGCGTCCGAGGGGTAACGGCCCTGGTTCCGCATCGCGCGGACCGCTTCTGCAAGACCCGCATCCCGCGTGACCACCATGCCGCCCTCGCCCGTGGTGATTTGCTTGTTGGGGTAGAACGCGAACACCGCGGCATGACCAAAGCTCCCCACTGGCCGGCTCCGGAATTGCGCGCCGAGTGCCTCACATGCGTCTTCGATGACGTAGAGGCCATGCCGGTTTGCGATTGCAAGAATGACATCCATTTTCGCCGGAAAACCGAAGGTATGCACGGCCATGATGGCCCGTGTGCGCGGTGTGATCGCGGCTTCAATACAGGCCGGATCAACGTTGAGTGTGTCCGGCTCGATATCCACAAAAACCGGGATAGCACCTTCGTAACGGAGAGCGTTCGCCGCGGCGATGAAGGTAAACGAAGGAACGATCACCTCATCGCCAGCACCGATGCCCAAAGCGCGCACGCAAAGATGTAGCCCCGCCGTCCCGGAGCTTACGGCGACCGCATGCGGGACAGCTACGGCGTCTGCAACGCGCTGCTCGAACTCTTCCATCCTGGGCCCGAGACTCAGGCGCGTGCTGCGCAACACGGAAACGACGGCATCAATTTCGAGCTCGGTGATGTCGGGTTCTGAAAGGGGGACGAACATCATCCGTCCTGTCCTTCCGCTCGCTTCATCAGGAGACTTTCGCGATCAGGCAATGTAGTCAGAACCTTCACGATGCACTCCGCGGCCGTTCCCTCACCGTACGGATTCTTCATCCCTTCGAGCGATCGAAGAAATGTGCCGCTCCGGGCTTTCCGTATAGCTTCGTAGATGGCGTTTGCGTCTGCAGGTGTATCGGTGACGTTGGCCGGGCGTTCGCGGCCCTTTTGCCGCAGACCTACGTTGACGGTGGGAAGCGCGAACGATGCGGTTTCCATGATGCCGCTGCTGGAGTTCCCGACAAACGCCTGCACGTGCCGCAGAAGTCCCCAGTACTGGAGAGCGGGAAGATTGACAAACAGATGTCCGCTGCCGCGCTGGGCGAGAAAGCGTTGCGTCCTTTGAACCAACTCGCGACTGCCCGCATCGGCATTCGGATAGCAGAACACGATCTGCTCCTGCAAGCGACCAAGTGCGGTGAACAGCGCATCCGCCTGAACCGTTGTATCGGTGAGAAGAGTCACAGGATGATAGGCGACCACAATCGTCGGCCTGCCGAGATCAAGCGCGAGCGCGGTCTCGAGCGACGTCCGTGAGGGCAGGTCGCTTTTGCTCAGATGATCAAGCGACGGGGCCCCGGCGCGATGCACCCGCCAGGGCTCCTCACCCAGGCTGATAACGCGCTCGCGAGCCGCCTGCGTGGAAGTGAAGTGCACGTGGCTCATCTTGGTAAGCGCGTTCCGTACGGCGTCGTCAATCGCGCCTTCGCTGCGTTCGCCGCCCTCGATGTGGGCTATGGGGATGCGCAGCGCCAGAGCCACCGCGGCGGGGGCGAGCATCTCGTACCGATCCGCGATGAGAAGCAGCAGATCCGGCCGCATGGCGCCAAGGGCATCCGCCAGTGCGAGTACACCAACGCCGATGCTTTTCGCCATGCCGACATCGGTATCGGAGCTGAGCAGACACTCCAACCTGGCCGCGACTGGCAAGCCGTCAGCCTCGATCTCGCGAACGGTGCTGCCGAACTCCGGCGACAGATGCGACGCCATGACGATGAGCTTCAGGTTGACCTCGGGGTGCGCGTTGAGTGCTCGAAGCGGCCAGTACAGATGGCTGTAGTCTGCACGCGAAGTCGTGATTGCGGCGATCGTCTTCATCTGCAAAGCCCGGCCTCCGGATGGGCGGCCGCTTGCGCCGGTACGTATTCGGGGACGGCGCGTCGGATCGCCTGGATCAAGCGAACGCGGTCGCGTTTGCTGACCGCTAAGTGGATCTCAGCCAGTGCTTGTTCAAGCACTGTCGGGTCTACATGACTGTGCACCGCGAGAGTCGAGGGGTCGTCCTGAAGCGATTCCGCTGATTCGGTCGGCGACACCAGTTGCTCGTGGAGTTTGTCCGCAACGCGCAAACCCGTGTACACGATCCTCAAGGCCTTTGTTGCCTGCGGCCTCTGTCGAACCATGTAGGTGGCCAGGTCTTCGACGCGAACGGGGGGACCGACGACTGGAACGGAGAGACCTGTTGCCGATCTGGTGATTGCGGATCGGAGCAGATGGCGCACCGCATCCGATTGCGAGAGGAAATAGCGGGTCGCTTCCGGATGAGTCACGGTGACAGGGCCTCCGTCGGAGATTTGCCGCGCAAAGAGCGGAGCTACACTGCCCGTAGAACCCAATACATTGCACAGCCGGACGGCCCGGAACGCCGCGTGCCGCCTACGCGCGGAGAGCGCGATCTGCTCCGCTAGGCGTTTGGTCGCGCCCATGATGCTGATCGGCTCGACCGCTTTGTCGGTGGAAAGAAGGACAAAGCTCTCGACCTGCCGCTTTGCCGCTTCTTGGACGATCGCCTGGGTTCCAAGCACGTTCGTCTCCGCCGCAGCGATTTCATTCCGTTCCATCAAGGGCACGTGCTTCAGCGCCGCCGCGTGGAAGATCATCTGCGGTGCATGTTCTGCGAACAACTCACGCAGCAGCGCTTCGTCCCGAACGCTTCCGACCACGAGAGAGACCTGTGACGTGCGTGCGCTTCGTAGCTCCTGTTCGAGCCGGTAAAGGCCGTACTCTGCGGTGTCCAGGAGCACCAGACGACTGACGTGCAGACCCTCCAGCGCCCGGGCCAGAGCTGACCCGAGAAACCCGCCGGCTCCCGTGATCAGGATGCGCTTGTTCGCGAAGCTCTGCACTTCCTCAGGCGCGAGTGGCGGTATCGTCTCCCGAAGAAAACCATCCCAGGTGCGATGTGCCGCGCTATTCTGCTTTGCTGCTTTCTCCACGAATCTATTGTAGGAGAGCGACCGTTCGACCCTTTTCATGTCACCCACACACCGAAAGCGCGAGAGCGCACAGATCCCCTACGATGATGCGATGGATGTCACGCTTCTGCCGGCTGTTGACCAACTCTCGCTTCTCCGAAAGCGCCAGATTTCCGCTCCGGAGTTGGCCGAGGAGCACATTCGACGCATCGAGCAGCTAAACCCTGCGCTGAACGCGCTGGTCGATTTCGATAAAGAGCGTGTGCGTGCGCAGGCTCGTCGTGTCGGAGCGGGCAAGCTGGCTGGGTTGCCGGTGACGATCAAATCGTCAATCGAAGTGGCTGGTCACCGGTGCGAGATCGGCAGCACGCTTCGTCGGGGCGTCACGGCGGCAGACGACGCGACGGCTGTTTCGGTCTTGCGCGCAGAAGGTGCTGTGATTCTGGGCACCACAAACTGCCCGGAGTTCCTGATGGCCTATGAGACAGACAACCTGCTTCATGGGCGTACGTGCAATCCGTGGGACCTGGGCCGAAGCCCTGGTGGATCGAGTGGGGGCGAATCGGCGGCCATCTCGGCAGGTCTGTCAGCTGGCGGGCTAGGCAGCGACAGCGGTGGCTCGGTGCGGGAGCCTGCGCACTTTACAGGTATCTGTTCGCTCAAACCGACGCCTGGGCGGATCTCTGCGAAGGGTCACATGCCGGCGTGTCTAGGACCGTTCAGCAGCCTGGGTGCGATCGGCCCAATGGCACGCACGATTGCGGATGTGGAGCTCTTCTTCCGGCTGCTCTGCGAGTCTGAAAGGCACGACGGCGCAAACGCGCCTGTGCCGTTTCGAGGCGTCTCTCTCGATCAAGCGAGGCTCGTAAGCATTGGCTGGCTGGAGGACGATGGATATGTCCCGGTCACGACCGAAACACGCGCTGCCGTGCGTTCCGCGGCCCGTGAACTCCAGCGGCAGGGTTTCGCTGTACAGCCGTACCATCCGAAGGGTCTCGAAGAGGCGCGCGAGCTTTGGCGTATTTTCTTCCTCAAGTGCGGAGCAATGTTTTATCACGACACCATCGAGGGCAAGCGCGAACACCTGAGTCCGCTGTTCCGCGAGTTCCTGGCGGAGTCGGCGGCTGATCGCCCACTAACTGCGGACTCTCTGCTCCAGGCGTGGGCGAACACTGACCGATTAAGGTCACAATTTGTGAGCGAAATGCGGGACCTGCCCCTTCTTCTGACGCCCGTCTGCTCTGTGCCGGCGTTCCGTTATGGTGAGCGCACATGGAGCATCGACGGCCAGCAGGTCGGTTATTGGAATGCGATGCGCTATACGCAGTGGTTCAATCTACTCGCCCTGCCCGCAGCAGTGGTGCCCGTTGGGGAGTCTCCGGAGGGCCTGCCAATCGGTGTGCAGGTGGTCGGTCGGCCGTACGAGGATGAGCTCGTACTCACCGTCGCGGGTGTGCTCGATCGTGCGTTCGGATACCGAGTTCCACCTGATCTCAAGTCTCAATAAACAGAACGTTATCCTCGACAACCCAACGGTTCTCGTTGCACGTCTCTCTCAAGCAGAGGCACATGAGAAAAGAAGTTGAATTGTGTCCATTTAGCATTTCGATGAGGAGACGTACATGGCTGACAACGACATCATCAAGAATCAGGAAACCATCATTTCGAACCAGAAGTCGATTCTTGAAAACCAGGAAACGATTAAGAAAAACCAGAACAATTTGGAAGAGATTCTGGGTAACCAGAAAGAGATTCTTTCAAATCAGAAAGAGATTATCTCCAACCAGAAGGATATTTTGGGCAACCAGAATGAAATCCTTTCCGCCGTGAGGAAGTAGAGTGGACGGGCGGCGTCGTTCCACAACGGCGCCGCCTGCTCCGTGTTATGCCGTTTGGCTGGCGTCGCAACCGTCCTTTATTACGTCTAAGAGCAATCGTATTCGCTGGTTAGCGAACCCTTGGCGTGGCTATTACGATTCGCAAGCGTCGATGATGATCTTAGTGCGCTCCACTCACTTCCCTGTCTTCCGTAGGAGGGGAAGGTAGGACCTCTACCTTGAAACCCATGCCCTCGATTACCTGACGAAGGTCAGCTTGCGAGATGCGCTTCGGGTCATACGTGATCGTCGTAAGGCCTTCCGGGTAGCTGGCCTTCACGTCAAATACGCCCTGTTCTCGTTTGAGCAGGGTTTCCAGGCCGGTAGCGCACGTAACGCAGGTAAAACCGCGAACGGTGTAGGTCGCCGTCTTTGTTTGGGCAGCGCCCTTTGCGGAAAAAGCGACTGCGCTGCTTATGCTGGTAAGGGTCACCAGACCCAGGAAACGTCTTCGGATCATCTCTCCTCCTGGTGAATCATTTCGCTGCCGCGATCCCGGGTTCGTACTTCCACGCTGTCTGGTTATGCGCTCCGTCGCTGAATCGCGTGTCGGTGTACTCGCTAAAATCAATCGGCTTCTGCAGAACGCCCGTCTCCATCATGAGGTCGCGCACCATGTCGAAGTCCGGCTTGCGCGGCGCGAGTGGACTGTAGGTCACCCGATCCATGGGATGGGTCAGCGCCCAGCGGAGGAGCGACGGTTTCTGGTTGTAGTAGAAGCGGCCCACGAAATCCGCGGCGTCGTCACGATGTGGTTTGCCGGCATCCAGCCACAGGCCAGAGCGCGCGATCCCGTCGACGAGCGTCTGAACGACATCAGGACGTTGGTCAATCAGATCCTGCCGGACTACGAGAATGCAGGACATGTAGTCGGGCCAGTAATCCCTTGCCTGGAATAGGACACGACCGAAGCCGCCGATCTCAGCCTGCGACGGGAAGGGCTCCCCCATCACAAATCCGTCGATCGCTTTCGCGGCTAAAGCTCCCGCAACATCGGGAGGCGCCATCTCAACCATCTTGATGTCGCCGGGCTTCATGCCCCAGACCTTCATGGCGCGAAACAGGATCAGGCGCTCATCCGAAAAGCGGCTCGGGATCGCAACCGTGCGTCCGCGGAGATCAGCGAAAGTCTTCACCGGGCCGTTTCTCTGCACGACCATGGCGCTGCCGTAACGATGGCCGAGGTAAACAACCTTGATCGGTACGCCCTGCGAGCGAAGCGCGATGGCCAGCGGCGCGACGATGAACGCAGCCTGAACCTTGTTGGAGATCAACGCTTCCTTGATCTCCGGAAATCCCTGAAACATGCGCGGAAGAAACAATTGTCCTTTGTCGGAAACCTTGGAGATGTAGTCCGTTACCGGGCAGGTGAGTTGACACGTCACAGGGATGTACGCAACGGTGATCTTCCGCTTGCTCAGCGGTTTGTACCCGTTCAGAACCGCAGCCCAGTTCACGTTGAGATATCCATGCAGGGCCGTGATGGTCACCAGCCAAAAGCAGGCGAATAGAAGCATTTTTCGTCTAGACGTCATTACGAAAACCCCAGCGCACCGGACGCGCACCTTCCAAAGAACGGAACAAGAGATCGAGGATAAGTCCGATCACTCCGATCAGCAGCATCGCCGCAATCACGAGGTCATAGCGTTTGCCTGAGTTGCGCGAATCGATCACCAGGTATCCCAGGCCCGAATCAACGGCAACCATCTCGGCCGCCACGACGACAAGCCACGCGATGCCGAGCGCGAGCCGAAGGCCGACGAGGATCCGGGGCAACGCCGATGGAAACACCACGCGCCGAAGCAACTGAAAGTTCGAAAGGCCGAAGTTACGGCCAGCCCTGCGAAAAACTGGGGGAACGCTCCCCACGCCGTCGATGCAAGCAACAACGATCGGAAACAACGATCCGAGGAAGATCAGGAAGATGGCCGCCGGTTCCCCGACGCCCAGCAGCAGAATCGCTACCGGAATCCAGGCGAGTGGGCTGATCGGTCGCAGGATCTGCAAGACCGGGTTGACGGTCTGATTGACGACGGGATGCCATCCCAGAAAGAGGCCAAGCGGGATTCCAAGAAGCGACGCCGCGCCGAAACCAATAACGACACGGCGCAGCGAATCCGCGATATCGTTCCACAACACGTGCTTATGAAGCAGTTCCACCATGCCGCGTTCCACCTCAGCAGGCGATGGGAAAACCCGGGTATGGCTCCACCGAACGCAAAGAGCCCAGAGCACCAGAGCAAGTACAAGGGCGAGCACTGGCCACGCGATCCGTTCCCAACGCGCCGGCGTACGAAAATCTGTCATATGTATTGCGCAATCCCAATCTGCTGAAAGATGCCGTCGCGCAACTCAAGATATCGGGGCGAACTGATATCGCGCGGATGCGGAATATCAATGGTGACGATGGTCTGAATGGTGGCGGGGCGTGCGCTCATGACGACGACGCGATCGGCCAGTTGCACGGCCTCTTCGATGTCATGGGTTACGAACAAAATGGTCTTCCGCTCGGCCTCCCAGATCCGCAAAAGCTCCTTGCGCATGGTCAGCCGCGTGATCGAATCAAGCGCGCCAAAAGGCTCGTCCAGCAGAAGCATGTCCGGGTTCACGGCCAGGGCCCTCGCTACTTCGAGCCGCTGCTTCATGCCGCCTGAAAGCTCGGCGGGGTATGACTTCTCGAAGCCTTTCAGCCCGACCAGGTCGATGTAATGACCGACCCGTCGTTGCCGCTCGTCACGCGACAGACGCGAAAGCCCGAAAGCGATGTTGCCCTCGACCGTGAGCCAGGGGAACACGCCACGCTCCTGAAAGACGAAGATGCGTTTTGGATCGGGGCCGCGGACGACCTCGCCCCCAATTTCCACCTTCCCCCGACTCGGGGCCAGAAATCCAGCGAAGATGTTAAGGAGAGTTGATTTCCCGCAACCCGAAGGTCCAAGCAAACAGATAAACTCGCCCTCCTCCACATCGAGATCGATGTCGTGAAGCACCTCCCGCACCTTTCTATTCTGCTCAAAAATCATGCCGACGCCGGCCGCGTGAAGCGCAGTACGCGACGCCCCCTGTTGTGCATGAACATCCATCAGCGTCTTCACTCCCCTAAATAGCTCCAACGAGTCGAGTCGAGCCGCTCCAATGAGCGGATGCCTTGGTCTAACAAAAAGCCGATGACACCGATGAGCACCATGCCGGCAACGACAAGGTCGTATCGGTTGCCGGCGTTCCGTGCGTCCACGATCAGAAAACCGAGACCCGAGTTGACGGCAATCATCTCCGCGGCGACGACCACAAGCCACGCCACCCCCAGCGTAATCCGCAAGCCGACGATGATCTGAGGCAGGGTCGCCGGGTAAAGCACGCGACGAAACAGCTCGGCCGGTCTGAGTCCAAAATTTCGCCCCGCGTTCACATAGATTGCGGGAACACTCCGCACGGCGTTCATGGAAGTAAGCAGCAACGGGAAAAAACTCCCAAGAAAGATAAGGAAGATCGCGGAAAGGTCGCCTACGCCAAACCAGAGAATCGCAATCGGGATCCAGGCCAGCGGTGAAATGGGCCGAAGGATCTGAATCAGCGGATTCAGGGCCATCTCTGCCCGGCTGTACCAGCCAATCAGCATACCGAGCGGCACGGCCAGCAGCACGGCCAACCCGTAGCCCCAGGTGACGCGGAACAGCGAAGCGACCACGTATCGGAGCAACAAGCCATGTTGCAACAGATCCCCGACGCCTTGAGCAACTCCCCATGGGCCTGGAAGCAGACCTCCGGGATGAGTCACCACCAGCGCCTGCCAGACAACGAGCAGGGCAACGATCAGAAGCAGAGGTCGGAGCCAAGATAGCGCTTCCGACCCGAGTCCTGCAGGTTTTCCGTTTTCCAGCAAGTCTCCTCCGGTGGCAGCGTTCAGTGGCAAGCGTCGCAACATCTCATCATGGCAGGCTGCAGCGATGAACGGAGCGGAGACTTAGTTCCGAGTCGGCCCGCATCGTGAATACGATCAAATGGCTGAACGAACAAACGGTAGCTCTTCGGATCGTCCCCTGTCTTCGCGCATTGGATGGAAGCGGTGGTCAATCGAAAGTTGGAGGGGTCAATCCCGGGTGCTTTCTAAGCACGTGATGCACTCCGCACGTACGTGTACAAGCCTTCTGACCGTCTAACGCGAATTGCTCAAACTGAACTCGCGGCGATACAAGCGGTCGAGAAAATCGCTTCGAGCTCCCTGCGGTCACGAAACTGCAGCCCCCAGCGGCATCGTCTTCAGCACCTTGCCGCCCTCCTCGATGACATAGAGGTGATTCGCGGGGAGCGCTTTCAGGCTGTCTTTCCTTCCGCTTGGCCACGCAATCTCCACATCAGCCAGGGTGGCCCGATCGAGGCCGAAGCGGATGCGCAAATCGTTCTGACTGTAGTAGCTGCCGCCCGATCGAACCTCGTCGATCTGTTTCAGCATCTTGCCCGGCAGATTCTCGGCTGTCACGGTAATGCGCGCGCCAATGCCGCTGCGGTTCGATTGGAGGCCGACCGTGCGGACGTAAATGACGTTGCGCTTAGGAGCTCCGGGCGTCGGCTCGCAGCGGAGTAGCTGCGGGTAGGTGTTGACACAGCTCACGGCCACATCGACCATGCCCGAGTTGCTGATGTCGCCGAAGGCGCAGCCGCGGGCCGGCGCTTCAGCGACGACGCCGGGACCGGCCAAAGCGGTGACGTCTTCGAACTGTCCGTTGCGAAGGTTGCGATAGAGATATTTCTGCTCCGCGTAAGGTGCCTCGAGATGGGAGCTGTCGACCTCGGGGTAGACGTGCCCGTTTGAAATAAAGATATCGAGCCAGCCGTCGTTGTCCGGGTCAAAAAAGCCCACACCCCAGCCGAGATAGCGGGTGTTGACTCCCAAGCCGGAAAGGTAGGTGCGATCCTCAAACGTCCCGTCCCCCAGGTTTTGGTAGAGCGAGTCCGTGTCTCCCGCAAAATTAGTTTTCACGATGTCCAGCAGTCCATCGCGATTGAAGTCACCAACGCTGACCCCCATGCCAGCCTGCGGCTTGCCATCCGGGGAGTAGGCGATACCGCTCTCGATCGCCTCGTCTTTGAAGGTGCCGTCTTTCTGGTTCCGATAAAAGGTGGCGGCGGTGGAATCGTTCGCGACGTAAATGTCGGGCCAGCCATCGTTATCAAAATCGGCAACCGTCACACTCAACCCATACGTGCCAACAGTCTCCAAAATGCCCGCTTTCGCGCTGACGTCGGTGTAGGTTCCATCGCCGTTGTTGCGATACAGGATATTTTTGCCGCCTTCCAGCCCCGGCGGCCCGCATGCGACCTGAATACCTTTGTAAGCGCACCCAGCGGCCTCGGGCAGCGGAGCGGTCTTTGGGTCGAAGTCGATGTAATTGGCGACAAACAGGTCGAGATGTCCGTCCTTGTCGTAGTCAAGAAAAGCACAGCCCGAGTTCCAGCGCGGCTTCCCCGTCTGCAGCAGCCCCGCCTTTGCAGTGACATCGGCGAAGGTGCCATCACCGTTGTTGTGCCAAAGGACATTCTGGCCGTAATAACTCACAAAAAGATCGTTGCGCCCATCGTCGTTGTAATCGCCGACGCAGCACCCCTGCCCCCATCCGGTGCGCCCAACACCCGCCTTGAGCGTGACATCGGTAAACGTGCCGTCGCGGTTGTTCTTGAACAGTCGCGAGATGGGTGCCTCGCCTTTCGGAAACCCATCAAGACGAGAACCGTTAACAAGAAACAGATCGACCCAGTCGTCGCCGTCGTAATCGAAGAAAGCGATGCCACAACCGGTAGTTTCAAGCAGGTACCGGTTCTTGTGCTCGTTTCCGTAAATGGTCTTGGTCAGCAGGCCGGCGGCGTGAGCATGATCAACGTAGCCGTACCCAAGTGGCGTACCCGTCACGGGCGAAGACAGGGCTTTCGGTGCGGGACGCGCAGGGGAGTGGTAGGTCTCGCGACTCATGCCGGAACCGGAGGTCTGCGCCTGCGGCACCGCGGCCAGCGCCAGTAGATCCTGAAACGGGTAAACAAGGGCCGTGCGCGAGAGCGACCGGAGAAGCGTACGACGTGTCCACGACGGGCTCACTGGGTTCCTTTTCCAATCGCGTCTGACTCCGGCAAAGACAGCAGCGTTCGCGGGCGTCAGCCAGAAAAGTATACGGAACCGCGGAGAGCCGGTGCAACGCAGGCCGGCATGCCGAGACGCAGAATCGCGGTCCATCCTGAGGGAAGGCGGAAATAGCTTTTTTGGCGGAGGGCGAGGGATTCGAACCCCCGTTACCCGTTAAGGTAAAGCGGTTTTCAAGACCGCCTGTTTCAACCACTCACACATCCCTCCGCGGGGTG
>CAXUCK010000003.1:0-38837 GCA_964249375.1 uncultured Acidobacteriaceae bacterium | reverse complement strand
CTTCGCCAACCTGATCGCCGCCATCCGCGCCGGAGCCCCCCTCCGCCAGCCCGTCGCCCAGGGCAACGTTGCCGTCACCATGCTCCAGCTCTCCAATGTCGCCTACTTCACCGGCCGCAACCTCACCACCGACCCCAAGACCTTCGCCATCCAAAACGACCCCGCCGCCCAAGCCATGACCCGCCGCATCTACCAACCCGGCTGGGAGCCCAAGGTCTAGTTCCGGGCCCTTGCCATAGCTACGAATTTCGTCTTCCTCGCCGCCGTCTCTGTTTCTGTTCCTTTCGCCGTTGTTGTCGCTTCTGCGGTGACCGGCTTCGTTCTACCCTCTAGTGATCCTCGCCGCACGACCTGCTGCCAACCTCGCCTTTTCTACTGTCAGCGGGGGGACGGGGGAAGGTCCGGAAGAGTCTCTCCTAGTAGCCGTCAGCAGGCTCTCCGGGCGGCTGCGTTGCAGGTGACCCAGCCGACGATTCATCCGGCCGAAAGTCCGCCGGGATCGCAAAAAGCGCCGGGTTCGGTTCAATTCGCAAAACCTCCGTCAACCCGACTTCGATCCTCTCGTGTCGCTCTCGGTCGAGCTCCGTCATGCGTACCAGAACTCCAAGCTCCACCGAGAACCATCGCTCCGTCTCGCGCGCGGTCTGCGCCGGTTGGCCAGATGACGCTAGCCAGACCTCAGAGCTGCCAACAGACATCAGACCGGCTATCAGCTTGGTCCCCAGATGCGTCACCGTGCACGATGCACCGTTACACGTCTCACTCTCCGACCGGCCCTTGCTCTGGATTGCGCTCTCCAGCAGCTCCGGAACCGCTCCGGAGGTTAAGTCACGGCTGCGCAGTTCCGGCGCCGGCCGCACACTGTACCGCTTGTGCGCGAGGTTCAACACAACGCCCCGATGCCCAGGCACGTCCAGCAGAAACGCCGTCGTCGGCGCGCCCGTGCGCGGATCCACCATCTCCACATACACCGACCCGGAACGATCGCGCGCCATCCGTCCGCGAGTCACCATCGTGCCCTGGTTGGTCTCGCGCGTCACCACCTGTATCGCCTGAAAGGGCACATCGCGCACCTGCACCGAGTCGCCCAGCGTCAGCGCCCCGCCGAAAGCGGCTGAAGTCGCCATCAGTACCACCGCAGACCATAACCAACGCCACCCGTTCGCCTTCATCAATACTGTCCTTTCAGCAGACCCTGATCGCGTGACGTCGCGCGAGCCCGCCTGGATTGCAGGATCGCCGATCGAAGCGAATCGCCGGTCTACACAAAAGTGCTATCGCGCAATCGCCCGTTTCACCCACGGGAGCGCACGCTACAATTCCCGCACGCCCTCATGAATCTTTACGCTCTCGTCATCGGCCTCATCACTCTCACCCTGCTCGCCGTCTCGCTCGGCCGCCTCGGCAAGGTCAAGACAAAAGCCGATTACCTCGTCGCTGGCCGATCACTCTCTGCGTTTGTGCTCGTCTTTACCCTGCTCAGCTCCTGGATCGGCTCCGGTTCCCTGCTGGCCGGCGCTGAGAATGCCTACCGTCACGGCTTCGCCGCGCTCTGGCAAGC
The DNA here is from genome assembly GCA_964249375.1 of uncultured Acidobacteriaceae bacterium. Classification (GTDB taxonomy): domain Bacteria; phylum Acidobacteriota; class Terriglobia; order Terriglobales; family Acidobacteriaceae; genus Edaphobacter. The sequence goes on along the minus strand of CAXUCK010000003.1, from coordinate 37,276 downwards.
TGGCGGCGGCTGGATCGGTCTTCTACTTATCTACTTCATCGCTCCACGGGCCCGGCAATTCGCGCAGTACACCATTCCTGACCTCCTCGAATCCCGCTACTCGCAGGCGGCCCGAGTCCTCGGCGTCGTTGCCATCCTGCTCGCCTACACCGCCATCACCTCGTACCAGTTCATCGGCGGCGGCGACATCCTCCACCTCATCTTCCCGAACACCATCACGCCCATTCTCGGTCGATATATCATCGCCGGCTTCGTCATCCTGCTCACCGCAATCGCTGGCATGAGCTCCGTCGCGTACATGGACCTCTTCATCGGCCTGCTCGCCACCTTCTCGCTCTGTCTCGCGCTCCCCGTTCTCATCCATCTCACCGGGGGCTGGTCCGCGGTCCACGCTGCCCTACCCGCCACGCACTTCCAGGTCTTCGGCGACCTTTCTCCCATTCAGGCGCTTGAACTTTTTCTCCCTACCTGCCTGCTTCTACTCGGCAATCAGTCCATGTACCAGAAGTTCTTCTCCGCCCGCACCGAGCGCGACGCCTCCCGCGCCGTGGTCGGCTGGATCGTCGGTACCGTCATCCTCGAATCCGTCATCGTCGCACTCGCCGTCACCGGTTCTGCCCTGTTCCCCACCGGGGAGGTCAGCCAGTATCCCCGCGAGATCCTCGCCTACATCGGCCTTCACGCCTTTGAGCCCGCCGCGACCACCGTCGTGGTCAGCGCTTCAGGAGCCGTCCTCACCCACACCGCGCCCGCTGTTTCCACGTCTCAGGCCAACCTCCTTCCGCTGCTCGGAGCACTCCTCATCGGAGCCATTTTCGCCAAGGTCATTTCCACGGCGAACAACTGGCTCTTCTCCCCGGCCACCAACCTGGTCAACGACATCTACGTCCGCTACATTGACCCCGACGCCTCAAACCGCCGTGTCTTGCTGGTCAGCCGGCTCACCGTCGTCCTGCTTGGCGCCTGGGCGCTCTACCAGGGTCTTTACGCCCAATCTGTCCTGAAGATGGCCCTGTATGCGTACACCATCTACGGCTCCGCCCTCACGCCGGTCATCCTGGCCGCCTTTTATTGGCGGCGCGCCACTGCCTCAGCCGCCGTTTCGTCCATCGCCGCAGGAACCCTCGTGACCGTCCTGTGGGAGCACCTCACACCGCATCTGCCCACCCCCATTGCTCAACGCGACGCTATTTTGCCTGCCCTGCTTGCTTCGCTCCTTTGCCTCGTTGTTGTCAGCCTCCTCACCCGGCCGCCCGATCTTGCCCACCTGCAATCGCTCAACGAGGCGTAACTTTTCCGGCTGTAACGGTTTAGTATGGGCAGCACCATAGCGTCGCAAGGTCCCAACCGAGGGTTCCCCGAGATGATGCTCGCCCTGATCCCTGACATCGTCGCACTTGCGGCCCTGCTGCTGCTCCTCGACTGGCTTCGTCGACGGTACCCCGAGCAGCGCTTCGGTCTTTGGCTCGCCGGCCTTCTCCTGATCTTTTGCGAAGAGATCGCGCACATCTTTTACCTGATCCCCGGCCCTTGGCACGTCGCGGCACACATCGTTTCTCTCAACTGTTACGCGTTTGCCGGCAGCATTTTCTTCTGGGGAGGATTCCCCACTCGCCATACCGCCGCGAGCCAGCGCGTCCACCTCTTTGCCAGCGTCCCTCCACTCTCGGCATTCCTCACCCTCTACGCCCTCGGCGTCACCGCGCCGCTTCCTTTCTACCTGTGCATCGCCGCTGGCCTGCTCACCGGCTTGTGGACGATCACGCACCTCCGTCTCTCCCCCGTCCTCCTGCTCACTCGCATCACCGTCCTCGCTCTCATGACCGCAAGCGTCTGGCGCGGGGAGTTACGTCTCGCCGCGTACCTCCCGCTCGCTTACACCTACGCCGTCTGTGCCTGGTCATTTTTAGTCAGCCTCCCGCGCGAAAGTCTCGGTCGCATCGTCATCGTCATCGGATTCTGTGTCTGGTCGCTCTGCTTTGTGACCCACGCGTGGGTCTACCAGCATCCCGAATTTGCTCCCCTTACCGATGAAATCTGGTCGTTGCAGGCGTTCGCGGTCACTCTCGGTATGCTGCTCGTCGTGTTTGAGCAGCAGGTTGAGCGAAATAAGCACCTCGCGCTGCATGATCAGCTGACAGAGCTGCCCAATCGGCGGCTACTGGAAGATCGGCTGCGGCAAGCGACGCTCCAGGCGCAACGCACGGGCCAGCGCGTTGCTCTGCTCGTGATCGATTTGGACGACTTCAAAACTATCAATGATGCGCTCGGCCACGCCTCTGGCGACAGGCTGCTCTGTGAGGTCTCCCATGCGATCCGGCTGGTGCTGCGCAGCTACAACACCGTCGCACGGATCGGCGGTGACGAGTTCGCCGTCGTCGCACCGGACCTGGTACCCTATCCAAGCCAGGCGAGGTCGGCCGCTGAAGCCATTGCCGCCTCAGTGCACGGCGCGCTTGCGCAACCTTTTTCCCTCGGCGAATACACCTCCTATCCGTGCTGTTCGATCGGGTATGCCATCTATCCGGATGACAGCACCGAGGTCGCCGAGCTCCACCGCTTAGCGGACACACGGATGTACGAGCAAAAGCGCGGAAAGCGTGTGCCGGTCGAAGTCGAACTGGAGGAGCTCGCCCCAGCCCAGGCGCGCTAGCGAAATTGCCCGCCGCCACGCACAGCCAGACGGACACCCCAACGCGGTATGCTGGGACGCTGATGCGAGGAGACGTCCCTGTGAACCAAACCGTGTTTAGCAGCATCCCCATCGTCAAGTACGAAGGTCCTGACAGCAGCGCCGAGCTCGCGTATCGATGGTACGACCCCGAAAAAGTCGTGCTTGGCAAACCGTTGAAGGACCACCTTCGTTTTTCCGTTGCCTACTGGCATTCGCTCGTGATGAACGGGTCCGACCCGTTCGGAGCACCGACCATACACCGTCCCTGGATCGACCGCTCGGACGCAATGCAAGCCGCCCGCGACAAGGCCGACGCGGCTTTCGATCTCTTTCGTGTCCTCGATCTGCCTTTCTTTACGTTTCACGATCGCGACGTTGCTCCCGAGGGAGATTCGCTGCGGCAGTCGCTTGCGAATTTGCACGAGATGGCCGACTACCTGCAGCAGAAAATGTCCGGCTCCAAAACAAAGCTGCTGTGGGGAACCGCCAATTTGTTCAGCCATCCACGCTTCATGTCCGGCGCTGCGACCAACCCCGACCCTGACGTTTTCGCCTATTGTGGCACGATCGTGAAGCACTGCATGGACGTGACCAAAGCACTCGGCGGCCAGAACTACGTTCTCTGGGGTGGCCGCGAGGGTTACGACACACTGCTCAATACCGATATGGATCACGAGTTGGAGCAGGCCGGGCGCTTTCTGTCCCTTGTCGTTGAGTACAAGCATAAGATCGGCTTCACCGGACAAATCCTGATCGAACCCAAGCCCAAAGAGCCCACCTCGCACCAATACGATTTCGACGCTGCCACCGTTTTCGGCTTCCTCAAAAAGTTCGGCTTGGAGACCGAGGTCAAGCTCAACCTCGAAGCCAATCACGCGTTACTCGCGGGTCACTCCTTCGAGCATGAGATTGCCACGGCAGCCCACTTCGGCCTGCTTGGCTCGCTTGACATCAACCGCGGCGATCCGCTGCTGGGCTGGGACACCGACCAGTTCCCGAACGAACTGCAATCCACTACGCTGGCGATGTACCACGTCCTTCTCGCAGGCGGCCTCGGCAGGGGTGGTCTGAATTTCGACGCAAAGGTACGCCGGCAGTCGATCGACCCGGAAGACCTGGTACACGCGCATGTCGGCGCAGTCGATCTGTGCGCCCACGCCTTTCTGCAGGCCGCGAAGCTGGTCGAAGAGGGCCGGCTCGCTGCGGCGGTGCGCAACCGCTACTCCGGCTGGCAGATCTCGGAGAACAATGCCATGCTGCGCGGCGAGCGGTCGCTCGAGCAGATCGCGGCCCGCGTCGAGGAAGCCAATCTCGATCCGAAGCCGCGCTCCGGCCGGCAGGAGCGGCTTGAAAACCTGCTCGCGCGGTCGTTGTAGCGCGGCCCGCTCAGGTCAGGGTGCCAGTGGCTGGCTGTCCGGAGACACCAGCGCCTCTGGATAGAGCCGGTGTAACCATTCGTGATAAGTCGTTCGCGCGTCCTCATACGCGGCTCGCCTGGAGAAATCCGGGTGAGCCGTCCGCTCCTCACGTACCCGCACCCACTTGGCCGCGAGCTCGGCAAACGTGACTTGCCCCACCTTGCCCTGGTGATAAACAAACGCTGCCTGCATCGCCCCTCCGAGACACCCTGCCTCATCCTCCTCGGGGATCTGGATGAGCGCACCCGTGGCGTCGGCCAGCAACTGCGCCCAGCCACTCGATCGCGCGCCGCCACCGATCAACAGAATGCGCTCTGCAGGTTTGCCTTGCAGGATCAGGTCCAACCCATTCAGAATCCCGAAGCTAACCCCTTCGATGACGGCGCGGATGAGGTGAGCCGCAGAGAAATTGTTTGCAGAGACGCCCACGATCGAGCCGCGCGCTTCCGGCAGATCCGGCGTGCGTTCGCCGTTGAGAAACGGCACGAACACCAGACCGTCTGCACCAGGCTCCGTACTCGCGAGTGCCCCGTCGATCTCCGCAATCGTTCGACCCAGCAAATCGAGCGTCTGGGTCACGACATTGGTGGCATTCATCGTACAAACCAGCGGTAGCCAGCCGCCACTGGATGAGCAGAACGGCGCGACATTGCCGGTGAGGTCGAGCACAGGCGCGTCACGAAATGAATAGACCGTCGAGGACGTGCCGAGGCTCATCGTCACCAAACCTTCGGCGACGTTGCCGGTGCCGATCGCGCCCATCATGTTGTCTCCGCCGCCGCTTGAAACGACGCAGCTTTCCGGTAGCCCGAGTTCGGCGGCGACCTCCGGCCGCAGCGATCCCACTGTTTGCTCGACGCCTCGCAACTCCGGCAACGCCCGGAAGAGCTGCCCGGTCCCGCCGTCAATGGCATCCAGCACTTCGCGGATCCAGGTCCGCGATCGAACATCGAAAAACGCCGTACCCGAGGCGTCCCCCGCCTCCGCCCGCAGTTCACCAGTGAGCCAGAAGTTCAGGTACTCATGCGGCAAAAGGATGTGCCGCACGCGGTCAAAATTCTCGCGCTCGGCTTCCCGCAGCCATAGCAGCTTGGACACGGTATACCCTGTCAGCGGAACGATCCCGAACCTCTCAGACCACGCTGCCCGACCACCCATCCGGTCTACGAGATCGCGATTCGCTCCGGCGGTTTCGGTGTCGTTCCACAGCTTCGCCGGCCGAATCACTTCGCGGTTCTCATCGAGCACCACCAGCCCATGCTGCTGCCCCGAGACCCCCAGAGCGACAACATCAAGTTCCGTGACCTCGGCAATTGCCTGCCGCACAGCTGTGCGCAGCGCGTCCACCCACCACGCCGGTTCCTGTTCGCGGGCACCGGTTGCTCGCTCGACGATGGCGTGCCGGGCGTACCCTCGCCCAAGTGCACGGCCGTCCGCGTCGACCACCAGGGCCTTGGTTCCCTGCGTCCCGCAATCGATCCCGAGATACATCATTGTCCCCTCTTTCGCGAAGCCGACACCAACTACTCCGCACAGCCACTATAAGGGCCGCCGCCAACGCCCTGACACCCGTCACGCCAGCTTGCACTCGCGGGCGCGCTGGCCAGCCGCACTGCGCGTCCGGTATCCTTGCGCGACGTGCACCTCTGTGCACGCAGCCCTTTCACACCAACCGCACAGCCGGAGCCTCCCCTTGATGCAACTGCGCCCGCTTGTACTTTCTCTGTCCCTTATCGCATTCAGCATCACCGGCCTCACCCAGCGCAGGCCTGCGCCCAACCCGCTCGCTGGCCACCCGTGGGCTGACAGGTCGCTCTCCCCCGACCAGCGCGCTGACCTGGTATTAAAGGAGCTTACGCTCGCCGAAAAGATTCAGCTCGTGCACGGCATCGGATGGGGTCCGCTGCGCGAGGGCGACCCCGTTCCGGCGGACAACAACGGGGGAGCCGGCCAGGTACTCGGCATCCCGCGGCTTGGTATTCCTTCTCTGCAGCAGGCGGATTCGGCTGTTGGCGTGCGCATGGCGGCTCCCGAGAGCCGATATGCCACACTGCTTCCCTCCGTGCTTGGCGCCGCAGCGTCGTGGGATCCCATGGCTGCCCATCTGTATGGCGATGTGATCGGCCGGGAACTTCGCGCGCAGGGTTACAACCAGTCCATCGGCGGCGGCGTGGACCTTGCCCGCGACCCGCGCAACGGTCGCCTCTTTGAGTATCCCGGCGAAGATCCAGTACTCGCCGGCACCACCGTCGGACACCTCATCATGGGAGTCCAGCAGAACCAGGTGATGGGCGACATCAAGCACTACGCCATGAACGACCAGGAGACTGGCCGCACCGTGGTCGATGCTCTGATCTCACACAAGGCGGCACGTGAGAGCGACCTGCTTGCCTTCGAGATTGGCATCCGCATCGGCCACCCGGCAAGCGTGATGTGCTCTTACAACAAGGTGAACGGGGACTGGGCGTGCGAGAACGATTGGCTGCTCAATCATGTGCTCAAGGGCAATTGGAAGTATCCAGGCGTTGTGGTTTCGGATTGGGAAGCGACGCACACCACGGTCAAGGCCGCGCTCGCCGGGCTCGACATGCAGATGCCTGGGGATGAGTTCTTCGGTAAGCCGCTTGAGGACGCCGTGCAGTCGGGCAAAGTGCCGATGTCGCGTCTGGACGACATGGTGCATCGCATGCTCCGCTCCATGTTCGCTGCCGGGGTCATCGATCACCCGCCCGCTCCGCGCACCGTGGTCGATCCGTTTAAGGGTCGCGAGGACGCGCAGCACATTGCCGAAGAGAGCATCGTGCTGCTGAAGAATCAGGGCAACCTGCTTCCTCTCGACGCCTCAAACATCCACTCCATCGCGGTCATCGGCGCGCATGCCGATGTAGGCGTGATGTCCGGCGGCGGGTCAGCGCAGGTCGATGCGCCGGGAGGCAGTGCCATCCACCCGGGGCGCGGTACACACTGGGGCGAACCGGTCTACTTTCCTTCCTCGCCGCTCAGGTACATTCGTGAGCACGCACCGAACGCAAAGGTCGAATTCAACCCTGGGACTGATCCTGCCTCCGCTGCCACCTTTGCGAAGTCCGCCGACGTGGCCATTGTGTTTGCCGACCAGTATATGAGCGAAGGTGGTGATGCGCCGACGCTGGCCTTGCCCGACAACCAGGATGCGCTTGTCCGTGCTGTCGCGCAGGCAAATCCGCGCACAGTGGTGGTCCTGGTCACCGGCAACCCCGTCTCCATGCCATGGATTGAACAGGTCGGTGCGGTGATGGAAGCTTGGTACCCCGGGATTGCTGGCGGTCAAGCCATTGCCAACTTATTGTTTGGCAGCGTCACTCCGTCGGCCAAACTTCCGATCACGTTCGCGAAGACGGAAGCCGATCTGCCGCACGACAAGATCTTCGGCCTGACCTACGCTACCAAGAATGGTGGCTTGCCGGAGCACTGGGTCAACGAAGAGAAGAAGGCCACCTTTCCTGCTGACTACAAAGAAGGTGTTCGCTTCGGTTACAAGTGGTTCGACTCCGAAAACAAGGAGCCGCTGTTTCCCTTCGGGTTCGGTCTTTCCTACACCACGTACGCCTACAGTGGCTTGGCCGTGAACGCGGCCGACCATTCAGCAACCTTTACGGTGACGAACACAGGGAAGCGGCCCGGCGTTGAGATTGGCGAGGTGTACGTACAGCTGCCGAGCGCCAGCGGAGAACACTTCCGCCGTCTCGCCGGCTGGCAGCGCGTCGCTCTGCAACCCGGTGAACAAAAGCAGGTCACTGTCACGATGGAACCGCTCAGTTATGCGAGCTTCAATGAGCGAAAAGATGACTGGGAGTACATGCCGGGCGAGTACACCGTCTCTGTTGGTAGTTCGTCGCGCGATCTGCCGCTCAAGGCAACAGCTAACCTTCGCTAAGCTGCGACTGATTAGAGCAGAGCCGGTGCCGAACCCGGCTCTGCCTGTTTCGACGGACCACGCGCGAGCCTCCGTCCCAACACGATGGCAGGCCGCTCAATGGTCGAATGCATCGCCCAGCCACCGAGCAGGGTGAGCACAAGGTACGGCACCAGCAAGACCCGCACGCCGTATCGAGCGCCGAACAGGTACACCAGCGTGAACAGCACCGTGCCGTGCAACAGGTAAACGCTGTAGGACATGCGTCCCAGCGCCTGCAGCCAGCGCCCGCGCAGCAGCCGCAGCACATGCTGGTGCGAGAGTGCCAGCAGCAAGATTCCCCCTGCGCCCCACATCATAACGAGGTCGACGGCCGGTGGCCCAAGGCCGAACATGAAGCGGCTCGCCCGGTCCGGCACCATGAACAGCAGCAACGCCACCGCCGCGAACCCGGCGTACGCGGCAGGGCGAAGCTCGCTCAACCGCCGTTCCAGCTCGTCCTTATGCCGTGCCAGCAGGATGCCGTAAACAAAAGCACCGGCGTAGTTCACCGTCCACATGAGCTTTTCCGGCGCCCCGGTCTTCGCCAGCACGACACCGGTGACCACGGTCAGCACCGGCGGTACTACCAGGGACCGCTGCCATCCTAACCGCATGACAACCCAAAACAGCACCGGAAAGAGGATGGAGATGCGCATCTCCTGAACCAACGACCAGAACGCCGTGTTGTACGCCGCGTCGTCGTAGGAGCCGAAAAACAGCACGTGCGCCAGCACCAGCCGCCAGTGTGGGGCTTCGTACCATGTGAGCGCGAACCAGCCGCCAAACTCCGTCGCCCCATGCCACCGCGCGCAGCCGAGCAGAGCCAGCGCAAGCGCAAAGACATAGGGCAGGTAAATTCGGCAAACCCGCTTCAGCAGATACCGGGCGTAGCCCCGCTCTTTCCCCTGCAGGCGAGGGAGCGACAAAACAAATCCGCTCAGCACAAAGAACAGCACCACTGCGGCACGACCGGCGACGAGCAGCCGCAGCGGCGTCGCCGTAAACAGACGTTCGATCCAGCGCGTATGAGGCACGCCGGTCCACAACCGGAAGAAGTGGTAGAACAGGACAATGACAGCGGCGACGCCGCGCAGCGCATCCAGTTCCGCATATCGTCTGACGCCACTGCTCCGCTCGTCCGTTACCATTGCGTCTCGCTTTTCTGCGATGGTAACAAAGCGATCTCTGAGAAACTGAACCGATGCCCTTTGCGCCACCCAGGCTCCCATCCATCAGCTTCCTGCTCGTCCTGCTTGGGTGCTTGCTCTTCGCCATTCGCGGTTACCGCGACCAAGTCACAACATTGCAATCGTTTGACTTCAAGCCGGTCTACAGCGGCGCGCGCTGCTTGATCGACGGCTGTGATCCGTACGACTCACCCACCCTGCAACGCGAGTTCCTGGCCCACGGCGGCAACCCTTCCGACCTCCGACCTTTTCGCCCATTTAATGCGAACTACCCTCCCTCGGCGCTCGCGCTCGTCACGCCGCTGGCGCTGCTGCCGTTTGGCCCCGCGCACCTGCTCTGGCTTCTGATCAGTGCGTTGCTGTTCTCCATTGCAGCTCTTCTGATTTGGGACCTTTGCAGCGATCTGCCTGGCGTACTCGGCTCTCCGCTCCTGGGGACGGGCGCCCTCCCCACATCTTTCCTGCTCGCCGTGTTTGTCGCCAGTTCCACCATGCTGCTGATGCTCGCGCAGCCTGCTGGTGTAGCGCTTGGCCTACTTGGGATTGCAGTATGGTGCCTTCTTCGCAACCGGTACCCAGCCGTCGCCGTGCCTGCATTCGCCCTGTCGCTTACCCTTAAGCCTCACCTCGGTGCCCTGATCTGGACCTTCCTCCTGGTCGCCCGCTCCCCCGTCGGCATCCAGACCAGCGTGGGCCTGCCGGCGGCCCTTTACCGCCGTCGCGCCGCGCAAATTGCCGCCGCGACGGTCCTGCTTTGCATCCCTGGACTCGTGTGGGCCAGCATGCATCCGGCCTCGGCGGACTGGCCCATAGAGTTGCGCCGTAATCTCGCTGGCATCGCCGCCCATGGCAACGCCAGCGACCCCGGTCCAGCAAACAATGAGGCGCATGACATCACCAACCTGCAAGCCGCCTTCAGCGTGTTCAAAGACCGTCCCGGCTTCTACAACAATGCTTCCTTTGCGGTTTCCGCGACCCTCTTCGTCTTGTGGATCGCTCCCTTGCTTCGCTCCGTTCCGTCCTCCCAGCGAGACTTGCTTGCTCTGGCCACGGCTTCGGGTCTCACGCTGCTTCCGCTCTATCATCGACAGTACGATACGCGCGTGCTTCTGCTCACCTTCCCGGCCGTTGCCCTTCTGCTCGCAACGCGCCGTCGGCTCGGCTGGGTGGCGCTCACATGGACGGCCGTCGGGACGGTGGTCACCAGCCACAACTTTCCCCATCTTTTTGAGCGTTACAGCCGCGGGCAGACCGGGATGCTCGTGACCCTCGTGTGCTTCCGCGCTATGCCGCTGTTCCTGCTCGGGCTCACCTGCTTCTATCTACTGTGCCTCTATCGCCTGCGTACGCCCGAGCCTTCCTGATATCCCGTTCCGTCTCATGAAATAGACTCCGTTCTCATTTTTTTCCACGTCTGTTCATCCATCCCGGCGGAACTCGCTGCATCCAAACCCAACAGCGCAAATCCGCGACGACACATCAACGAATCAGGAGAGGACCACCCATGGCCGCGACCACAGAAGCAACCTATGATGAGCAGTCCAAAGAGGCTGTTGGCGAAGACGCAACCTCCACCTTTGAGACCGGGGGCAACTACGCGGGCAGCAATCCGACCGAGACCGCCGGGAGCGAGAGCCTTTACGCGGCCAGCAGTCTGAATTCGGCTAGGAAAACTGCGGGCGTCGACGATGAAGACGACGACGAAGTGGAAGACGATGACGACCTCGAGGATGAAGACGATGAGGATGAAGACGATGAGGACGACGAAGATCTAGAAGATGACGACGAAGAAGACGAAGACGACCTCGACGAAGATGACGAAGACGAGGATGACGACCTGGACGACGATGAAGATGATGATGACGACGACGACGAGGACGAGGATGCCACACTGAAGATGGATCCCTCTGAATCCATACGCGGTCGCGCTACCGGGGCTGCGAATGCGGTCTCTCGCCGCAAAGCGTAAATCAAACGGAAGTTGAGTGCAGGGCCCGCGCCAGCGGGCCCTGCTCCGTTAACTTACTCACGCGTTATCCTCGATCTCCAAGGGCACACCCCAAAACTCCCTTCCTGTGAACCACTACTGCAGCGGGTACAGCACCATGCCACGAAAGAAAATTTCAGCCCCTTCCGACTGGAACAGGATCTTCCCCTCGGTCGGGAACGGATCCGTACCCACATTCGCCAGAACTCCGTTCACATACTGGTGGATCACCTTGTCCTCCACGACCATCTCCAGCACATTCCACTCGCCCCTCGGCTTCTCGAGCTCCCCCGCAGAGTTCCGGAATCCCATGACATCCTTCTGCGGCCCCTTCCCGATATGCCCGATGTTCAGCGCCGCCCCCGGAGGTCCCGTCACGCGCTTCCCATCCGCCCCCGTCAGCGCAGCCCCGTCCGTCATCCAGAAGTCGCCCGTTTCCCCCTCTTTGATCTGAAACTCGATCGACCGCGGCCAGACTTTGTTCTGGCCCTGAATGTTGTAGAGGATCCCGCTGTCCCGCGCCTGTCCCTCTCGCTCCGCAAACGTCCCATCACCCCACTTGAACTCTGCCCGTAGATAGAAGCGGTGAAAACTCCGTTTCGTCACGATGTACCCCATCTCGTGCCCCGAAACATGAACCACTCCGTTCTCCACTCCAAATACATGCATTGGATCCGCGTTCAGCCCTCGTCCCCGAACAAACGTGTCGAACTGCGATAAGTCCCTGCCATCGAAGAGCACCACCGCCGGCCCATGCGGCGGAATCGCCGACGCCGGCATCGTCTGCGCCCATCCACACGAAGCGATTCCCAGCACCCCCGCCAACAGAACCAGTCTTTTGCGCATCGTCTCTCCTCAGCATCTTAGCCCGTCAGTTTACGCGTCCGCACAATCTCCAGCCAACCCTCTGGACAGCCCTGCACTTCATCCCATACCGTTCCTATGCAAACGTTTGGATATCTTTGCTCCACGAAAGCGAGCCCGCCCCGTAATGCCAGACCGCAGAGCGTTCCTTCAGTCCGCAGCCAAGACCGCAGCCCTCGCAGCAACCACGACCCACCTCCGCCCCTTGTTCGCTCAGACACCCGCACCCCGCTCGGCCAACGACACCATCAACCTCGCCCTGATCGGCGCCGGCATCCAGGGACAGCATGACACCTCCTTTGCCGTCCAGGTCCCCGGCGTCAAGCTCGTCGCCGCCGCGGATTGCTACGACGGCCGCCTCACCCACATGAAGGAGGTCTACGGCCAGGACCTCTTCACCACCCGCGACTACAAAGAAATCCTCGCCCGCAAAGATGTGGACGCCGTCCTGATTGCCACCCCCGACCACTGGCACAAGACCGCCGCCGTCGATAGCATGCACGCCGGCAAAGACGTCTACCTCGAAAAGCCCATGATCCACATCTACCCGGACGGCCCAGAGATCATCAACGCCCAGAAAGAAACCAACCGCATTCTCCAGGTCGGCTCCCAGCGCGTCTCGTCCACCATTTACGCCAAGGCCAAAGAACTCCTTGCCTCCGGCGCCATCGGCAAGCTCAACATGGTCACCGCCCGCTGGGATCGCAACTCCTCGATGGGTGCCTGGAACTACACCGTTCCACTCGACGCCTCACCGACCACCTGCGACTGGCCGCGCTTTGAGGGCTCCGCTCCCCACATTCCGTGGAACCCCGAGCGCTTCTTTCAATGGCGCAAGTGGCACGACTACGGCTCCGGTGTTGCCGGCGATCTCTTCGTGCACCTTTTCTCCGGCACCCACTTCATCACGGGTTCGCACGGCCCCACCCGCGCCATGGCCACCGGTGCGATTCGCTTCTGGAAAGACGGCCGTGATGCCGACGACGTTCTGCTCGCCTTGTTCGACTACCCCGAGGGCTTCAACCTTTCCCTCCATGTCAACTTCGTCGACGGCGGCGAGGAGTCGGAAGGTTTCCTCTTCACCGGCTCCGAGGGCCTCATGGAAATCGATGGTGGCAAGGGCACGGTCACAGTCACGCGCACCCCGCTGGCCACTGAACCCGGTTACACCATCTCCACTTTCAGCGAGTCCATGCAGAAGGAAATTCTGAAACAGTACCGCCAGAAATACCCCATCCAGCATCCCTCCGGTCCACCTCCTCAGGAAGTGCAGACCTTCACCGCGCCTCCGGGCTACTCCGACAGCTACGACCACTTTCACAACTTCTTCAACTCGGTCCGCAGCCGCCAACCCGTCGTGGAGGACGCCACGTTCGGCTTCCGCGCCGCTGGCGCCGCTCTCCTGGCAAACCGGAGTGTCGAGAAGGACGCGATCATCCATTGGGACCCCGAAGCCATGAAGATCGTCTAGCGCCTGCGGTTCTGCCTTTCAACCTCCGGGCGGATCCGCTTTTCGCAGCCGCAGTCGCCAGGGTCCTGCACCCATGCCGCAGCTTCACTGCGATACGGGTGGAACCTGAAGCGCCAGCCGCAGCCCAGAGCCGCATCCGAGACCCGCACCTGCCTTTGCCGTTGCTGTCCTCCCCGAAGGGGAACCTGTTACTCGCCTCCCTTCCACATCACCGCCCCAGGAGCCCGCATGTCACGCACCCGCACCCTCCTCAGCACTCTCGCACTCGCCGCGACGCTTGCCACGGCTCACGCGCAGGACCCCGCCCATGCCACCGAGTTCCGCAAACCCACACCCGGCAACGATCCCGACGGCAAGCCCCGACTGGCCTTCCTCGCTCACCGCCTCGGCTCCGACCACGCCGAAGGCATCTCTCTACTCGACATGAACGGCGACGGTTTCCCCGACCTCCTTTCCGGCGCCTACTGGTACGAAAACCCCGGTAAAGACGGCGGCGAGTGGAAGCAGCACCACTTCCGCACCGTCGGCATCCACAACGAATTCGTCTCCGACTGCGGCGAGTGGATCATCGACGTCGACCACGACGGCCTCCCCGACCTCGTCACCACCGGATGGATCTCGAACGGGCTTATCTGGTACAAGAACCCGGGGCCGAAGGCCACCGCCGCCGGTCAGATGTGGAAGCCGGAGAAGATCACCGATTCCTTCGACACCGAAGGTGGCGCCTTCGGCGACATCAATGGCGACGGCAAACCCGACGTCGCCCTCGCCCACTACAACCACTCCGGCGTCATGTGGACCTCCTTCGGCGCAGGCGCCCCCCAAACTCATCACGTCGGCGATCAGCATCAGGATGGCCACGGCATCGGCATCGGCGACGTCGACGGTGACGGCAAGGCCGACATCCTCACCCCGCACGGCTGGTTCGGCCAGCAAGACGCGGATCACGATAAATGGACCTGGCACGGCGACTGGGAGCTCGGCGACACCGGATTCCCCATCCTCGTCTACGACGTCAACCACGACGGTAAGCCCGACATCATCTACGGCCAGGGACACGGCTATGGTCTCTACTGGCTCGAAGCTGCCGGCACCACCGCCGTTCCAAAATGGATCCGTCACACCATCGACGAGTCCTTCTCGCAGTCCCATGCCCTCGCGCTGATCGACCTCGACGGCGACGGTACCCCAGAGCTCGTCACCGGCAAACGCTATCGCGGTCACTCCGGCGCCGACCCAGGCTCCTATGACCCCATCGTCGTCTACGCCTACCGGCTTCCGTCAGCCGACGTCCTTGCAGCGGCCAAGTCCCACAACGGCGACCCCACCTCCGAACCGACGGGACGTCACACCCCCGCCATGGCTGTCTCTTCTGCTTCGGCCGACCCCCTATGGGAACGCATCGCCTTATCGACCAACGGCACCGCAACCATCGGCACGCAGATCGTCTTCGGCGACTTCGACCACGACGGCGACGTCGATCTCGCGACCGCCGGCAAACTTGGCGTACACGTCCTCGAGAACATGAAGGTGAGCCAGGTTCCTAAGGCCATCCGCGAACAAACCCAGCCGCTCAACCGCCAGTGGCCCTTCCCCAACGAGGGCAAGGAAGTCCCTCAGGAAGACGGTCCACCGGTCCCCCAGGACTAAACTCCCGCCAAAACATCAGCAACGCCCGGCGAACCTCGCCGGGCGTTGCCGTCTGCTCTCACAGATCACCTCACCAACATGCGCCTACCGCCGGAACAGCAAGTACCCCCAGTGCTCCGGCACATGCATGTCGATCAGCCCCTGCGGCGACCAGACCCAGTTATCCTCGCGCGCCTGCCCCTGCTTCCACTCCACCCGGCTGAAGTTGATGCGCCACATGGTTCCGTTCTCTGGGTGCGGCACGTGTTGCCGGCTCTCAAAACCGTCCAGCGGATACGCGATCTCAAGCGTCCACCCCCGGTCGGCATCGCCCGGATGATTGAGTGTGCCCTGGACGACCACCCCGCTCTTCAGCCCTTGGATGTCCCAGCTGTTGTCCGCCGTGCCACCCATCTTGTAGGGCTTCGGCAGAAACAGATCCCATCCCGTGTTCAGCGCATTCATCTCGAACTCGTAGTAGCTCTCCGACTTCGGCAGCGGCTTTACAAACACCTCGAAGTCGTTGTCGTGAAAAATAACCGAGTCGTGCTGAGTCAGCGTTCCGTGTACATCCGGCTCTTCGAGCTCTGCGGCGATGTACAGATAGTGCTCGTCCCACAACATCTTGGCTCGCGTGCGAAAGCGCGGCTTCGGTTTCGTATCGCCTTCGATATCGACAAAATCACTCGTCCAAGGTGCCTTCGCCCACGCCGCGTCGTCCAGCCGGCCGTCGATCCGGATCGGCGTGGAGGTGAACGCACACTCATACCGCAGCGGCGTCTGCTGGGCCACGCCTTTCCCGGTGGGAGCCACCGGCCAGACAGCAGCCCAAAGCAGAACCGCAATCTGACGTAGTGGCCCGGTCACAGAGTCCGCGAAGCTCTCGAGCGCCGCCGCACCATTGCAGTCAGCCCGGCAAGACCGGAGCCGAGCAGAAGGAACGAGGAAGGTTCTGGCGTGGGAACGGCGGCAGCAAGAAACTCGTTAGCGACGATGGTGTCGGCTGCCGTAGTGGGGTGGAAGCCATCCCAGAAAAGATACTGACTGGGATTCGAACACACGTGGTAACTCGCTGGATCTGACGTAATGGGAGCGGGGGACGTCGGGGTGAGGCAAGGCGACCTCGTATTGCTGAAGCCGTACGCGGAGGGGTTCGCATCAACCGACCGGAGCAGGTTGAACGTATCAACGTACGTCGCTCCAAAAGGCAGCGTGGACTGCAGCAGCGTGTTGAACGCTTCGCTGTAGCCGGTAGCATTTGTGGCCAGAGGCGTCCCGAGGAAGTCAGGGGTCAAACCAAGATCAGGGATGCCGGGAACAAGAATGTGCGTCGCGCCGGCAGCCTCGAGCGTGGTGACAATCTTATCTATGTCCTGCGCCGCGACCTGAGGAGAGCCAACCGCCAGGTAATCGTTGGCTCCTCCCCACACCACGAATAGGCTGCTTGCGGCCAGCGGCGAGCTCAGCAGAGCCTTGGAACCAGGAGATGCCAGTTCGGCGAACATGCCCGGAAGGCCAAAGGCGCCAATGGTTGTCTGCGTGCCCCCATCCCCATAGTTGCCCACGCCCGACGTAGCTCCGGCAACCGCGAAGTCGGTAAGCGGAACTCCCAGCTTGGTCGCAAGTTGCTCGACGGCAAGAGGTCCGTTCGAGTAACGCCCGTTGTCGTACGGCGGGCTCGGTGGGGTCGTGCCGCCAGACAGCGCATACAGATTTCCGTTGTCGGAAAGGCTGTCACCGTAAACCACGACCGAAGAGAATGCGTCAGCGTGTGCCAGCGGCGTGAAAGAAGCGAGAAGGCAGCCAGCAAGGGACATCAGGCAGCGGAGGTGCATGGTATTCTCCTTGACCGTGGAAAGACAAAGACGCGTGCGATGGTTCTGCCGATTGCCCGAAATTGTAATACGTCCCGCGCCGAGCGCGTTCAGAAAGCCCGAAACCTCGCCTGTGTGCGCGTCGTGCGCGGGGCTTCTCGCCGCTTTACTCCGCCTTCTTCTTATTCCGAGCCTTGATCTTGAACCAGATCGGACTCCCGATAAATCCGAACGCTTCGCGTAGCTGATTGGCGAGAAAGCGTTCAAAGGCAAAGTGGAGCTTCACGTCCTTGTCCGTGAAAAGCACAAACGTAGGCGGTGCAACGGCAGCCTCGGTCATGTAATAAATCTTCACGCGCTTGGACATGGGCACGGACGCCTTTTGAAAATCGACGCGCTCCAGAAACCGGTTCATCTGCCCCGTGGAGACGCGCTTGCGACGCTCACGCGCGACCAGTTCGACCTTCTTGAACACCTCTTTGATGTTCACGCCCTTCTCTGCCGAGATAAACAACAGCGGCGCATAGTCCAGATACTTCAGCGCGTGCCGAACCTGCTCTTCGAAAACTTTCTTATCCGCGATCGGCTTGCCATCAAAGGCGCGAGTGTTTGGGTCGGCGCCCGGGCTGCGATCAGGGGTGGTCATCAGGTCCCACTTGTTCACCACGAGAATGACAGACCGGCCAGACTCATGCGCGTACCCCCCAATGTTGGCGTCGAGCGCCGCCACGCCCTCCGTCGCGTCGATCACCAGCAGCGAAACATCGGCCGCCTCCAGGTGCTTGCGAGCCATGATGACAGAAAGCTTCTCGGCCATCAGTTTGGTTTTGCCCTTACGACGGATGCCGGCCGTGTCGACAAAGCGGAAGGAGTGGCCGTCACGCTCCACCACCTCATCCACGGCATCGCGCGTCGTCCCGGCAATGGGCGAGACAATCGCGCGCGCCGTGCCCGTAAGCGCGTTCAGCAGGGTGGACTTGCCGACGTTCGGCCGGCCGATAATGGCGATCTTGGTTTCCGTTTGGTTGAATTCGCCATGCGTGCGGAGCTTGCGCGGCTGCGCCTCGGTGCCTCCCGCCTGACTCTCGGAAATGGGCGAATCAGCCGGTCCGTCCTCATCCTCGAGCATCTCGTCCTCCATGCCGGTCATGCGCTCGGGCTCCACCTCCGGCGCGGCAGGAAGCACCGCAAAAACCTCATCCAGCAGGTCGCCGATGCCGGAACCGTGCTCGGCCGAGATGGCCATCACATTGCGAAATCCAAGCCGGCGAAAGTTTTCCGCCGAAGGCTGCAACTCGACCGTATCGATCTTGTTGACGGCAAGAAAACACGGCTTGCCCCCGCGTAAGAGCAACCGGGCGAGTTCAAGGTCAGGGCTGGCGAGCTCCGTCCGCCCATCCACGACCATGACGATCGCATCCGCTTCCTCCAGTGCAACCTGCGCCTGCCGAAAGATCTCGGACGGGATAAGTGCCTCGTCATCCGGAACGACGCCGCCAGTATCCACCAGTCGAACGTCGCGACCGGCCCACTCCACCTCTCCGTAAATGCGATCCCGCGTAATGCCGGGTTCATCGCCAACGATCGATCGACGCGATCCGGTAAGCCGGTTGAACAGGGTCGATTTCCCGACGTTTGGCCGTCCACAAATCGCGACCAGCGGCAAAGAGCGATCGCGGGCAAGATTCGGATCCACGCCCAGCGCACCTCCGACACCGACTTGGTTGCGTCGACGGAGAACAGCGGCCTCTGCCATGTCCACGGCCGTCGAAAGCTCGGACGCCAGCCGCTCCGCCTCGCGCCACTGCTGCGCGTCCAGATCGTTTTCGGTCACAGGAGCAGCGGGCCTGCGGCCAATCCGGCCCCGTGTCGGCTTCGTTCCGGGATCAATCGTCTGCTTGCGCTCGAAATCGGGCGAGCGGCGCGGGGTACGGGCAGCCTTCTCGGCGGCAGACTTCTTCGCCGCGATCTTCTTGCGAGCTTTCGGAGCCACAGCTCCGGTCACGGCCGACGTCCTCGGCGCCTTCCCCTGCTTCGGGCGCGTGCTGGCCTGCCGGTGCTTTTTGCCCATGCGTTTCTTCTCGTCGCGCCTCGGTGCCATGCGTTCGTCTCCCTGCCGCTGCTTGCCCCTTGCCGCAGACGGGCTTTCATTCAGATTACCTGTCGCCGCTGCGATTGAGCGACGAGGCTTCATCCCGCTTGTTACGATGTCGGCCATGCTCACTCGGCGGCGGTTTGTCAGTTTGGCGGCATGTGCTGCGGCGACGCAGGCCTTGTCTCAGGTCGGGGCCTCTTCGAGCTCGGCGGCGGGTCGCACCTCCGTGATGATGTGGACACTCAAGGATCGGGGCACCTTTGCGGAAAATCTGGAAAGGATTGCGCAGGCCGGGTACCGTCACATCGAGCTTGTCGATGAATGGAAGAAATGGAGCGAGGCAGACTGGTCAAAAGAACTGGATCGCATGCGAGCGCTCGGGCTCACGGTCGACACGATCGCGGCACTCGGCCCCGGCTTTGCAACTCCCGGTGGTGGGGAAACGTTTCTGGCGGGCCTGCAACGGTTGTTGCCGACCACCAAGCGGCTCGGCTGCGGAAACGTGATTCTCCTATCCGGGCCGGTCGTGGCAGCAGCGGCGGACGGCGCTCAGTACAGGACCGCCGTAGAGACGTTGCGGCGTGCAGCGCCCGTTCTGGCCGCAGCCGGGCTGGTCGGCGTAGTGGAGCCGGTCGATCGATTGGAGCAGCCACAGATCTACCTCGACGGCGTGACCGAGGCCTTCCGCATGGTCGAGGAAGTTCAGGCACCTTCGGTGAAGGTTCTGTATGACCTCTACCACGAGCAGCGCACCCACGGAAACCTGACCGAGAAGCTGGAGGGGAACGTCGCAAATATTGGGCTGATCCACGTGGCCGATGTGCCGGGGCGGCATCAGCCAGGAACGGGCGAGATGAACTACCGGAACCTCTACCAGGTGCTGAAGCGAATCGGATACAGGGGGATCGTCGCGATGGAGTTTTATCCGGCCGGCGACGTCGTCGAGGTGCTCCGGCAGGCGCGGGCGGAAGCGGAGGCCGCACTCGGATAAGAAACCCGTACGGGCGTGCGGATAGGAAACCGAGATGCGGACCTCTATCATCGCAACAGCGCCCGTGTCGTCTCCCATCCAGATCGCGCCGTTCCGTCCTGACGATGAAGACGACGCCCCGCGCGGGCCGCGCAAGCTGCCGACCCTCCACCAGTTCTTTTCCCCAGGCGGCTTGCTCTCGCAATCCTCTCTCGCGTTTGAGCATCGTCCCGGACAGTACGAGATGGCGCGCGCGGTCGAGCAGGCTTTTGCCGACGGCCGACATCTGATCGTCGAAGCGGGAACCGGTACCGGCAAGACGTTGGCATATCTCCTGCCCGCGTTGCGATTGGCGAGGGAGCGAGGGCAGCGGGTCATCATCTCGACCGGCACAAAGAATCTGCAGGAGCAGCTGTTCTTCAAGGACTTGCCCTTTCTGGAAACCGTGCTGCACGCCTCCGGCCCCCTCGCGGTCTGCTACATGAAAGGTCGCGCCAACTACCTGTGCCGGCACAAGCTGTATGCGCTCCGGGACGCGCCGCTGCTGAACGGCTTGGAAGAGATCCAGCAGGTTCAGGCAATCTCCGCGTGGGAGAAGGAGACCGGGACGGGCGATCGCGCGGAGATCGATTCCCTCCCCGAGCACTCCGCCCTTTGGCACAAGCTGGACGCACGAACCGAAGCCTGCCTCGGTACCACGTGTCCCGACTGGGAGCGCTGTTTCATCACGAACATGCGGCGCAAAGCTCTCGAGAGCGAGCTGATCATCGTCAATCACCACCTGTTCTTCGCGGACCTCGCAATCAAGCAGCAGGCGGGCGGCGCACCCGACGCCGGCATCCTCCCGGACGCGTGCGCGGTTATCTTCGACGAGGCGCATGAGCTCGAAGAAGTGGCGAGCAACTACTTCGGCATCGGTCTCTCGACCACTCGCTTCGACGAGCTGGCGCGCGACACAGAGACGCTGCTGCGAGCGAAGGAGGCGACCAGTTCCGGCATCGAGTCGGCGCTTGCCGTCCTCAAGGAGCGCGCGCGCATGTTCTTCGCCTCCCTTCCGGCAACGGCGGAAGACGATGGAAAACATGCAACCGCGGGTCCGGGACGGATGCCGTTCCTCGGCCGCGCAGATTTCCTTGAGAGTTCCGGTGACGTCTACCTGAGCTTGGTCAATGCGCTGACGCGGCTCGAAGGCGAGCTGGATCGCGTCAAGCACGTGGACGAGATTGCCGGCCTGCGCAAACGCGCCGCAGACATTCGGACGCACCTAAAGTTTCTTCTCGAGTCGGAAGATGTCAACACTGTCTTCTGGATCGATCGGCGTGCAGCGACGGGGGTGAAAGCACTGCGTGGCACACAGCGTCCGGGCGGCGGCGGAACAGGAGCCATACCGTCCGGGGCGTTTCACACCCACCTGCAGGCGACGCCCATCGATGTCTCCGAGCTGCTCTCGCAAACACTCTTCGAGGCTTACCCAAGCGTGGTACTCACCAGCGCTACCCTCACCGTGGCGGGCGCGGATGGCGCACCCTCCTTCAAGCACACCGCAGACCGGCTCGGCCTTCGCTTCCGCAAGGAGCTGGTGGTGCCCTCGCATTTCGACTACGCTCGGCAGACCCTCTTGTATCTTCCGCCAGACATGCCCGACCCCCGTGACCCGGCTTTTCTCACCCGGGCCATCGAGCGGACCCGTCACCTTCTGGAGATCACAGAAGGCCGTGCCTTCTGCCTCTTCACCAGCTACGCCGCCATGCGGGCGGTGCACGATGCCCTCTTATCGCAACTCCCCTACCCTTTGCTGCTCCACGGCACGGCGCCGCGGCATGTGCTTCTCCAGCAATTCCGGGAAACACCAAATGCGGTGCTCTTTGGCAGCTCAAGCTTCTGGCAGGGTGTCGACGTTCAGGGCGATCAGCTCTCGGCCGTGGTGATTGACCGACTGCCGTTCGCGGTACCTTCCGATCCAATCGTCGGTGCGCGCATGCGCGCGATCGAAGCGGCCGGCGGTAAACCCTTTTTTGACCTGCAGGTCCCGCAGGCTGTCATCGCGCTCAAGCAGGGCTTCGGACGGCTCATTCGTTCTGCCCAAGATCGAGGTGTGTTGATGCTGCTCGACCCGCGCGTGCAGTGGTCCCGTTATGGCAGCATCTTTCTCCATTCCCTTCCGCCGTACCGCCGGACGAGCAGTCTGGCAGAGATTGAACAGTTTTTCGAGGGCCATTCTATCGTGAAAACCGCCCGGAACACCCAGCCGCAACTCAAGTCGGGGCTCGACTAAAACGCTTCCTTCATCTCGTGAGCGAGTGTACCCACCGGGTTGCTGAGGGTCTGCTTCGCGATGGAACCGATCGACTCCCCGCGCTTGTACATCATGTATGCCGCTGCAACGCCGGAAACGACGCTCACCCAGAAAAATAGCTTTTTCATTTGAAACTCCTTTGCGCCCTTGCTCAGGGCCGCCCACCTTATGTGATGCACAGAGCTCCCATAACTGATGCCGCACCGGAAACACCGCGGCCCACCCGCGCGCCGAAGCGTCAGCAACGCCGGATGAACTATGCTGAACGAGGCTCTATGGGACGAAACCTCTACATCCTCGCAGGAACGCTCGCGTTCTTCGCCCTTGTTTCCCTCGGGCTCTCCTACACTAATCTTTCTCACCAGCCGGGTTCTCCTGGCGACGCTTCACTCTGGCGATTTACCGGGCTGGTGTTGCTGGTCGTCGCCCTCGTCGTCGCTCTCGCCGGTGTTCTGTCCGCCTTGTTTGAACAGGCAGAACGCAGGTCTGCGGACGCAAGGCAGTCCACTCGACGACGACCCAGCAACCTGGATCGCTGAGTCCGCACCGCATCGGCAACGACCCAACCGATACAATGGAACAGACTGCCCGGCCGAAACATAGCCGGCCGGCAAGGAATGTCCCCAAGTCATGTTTGAAGTCACCGTGGAAGCCGGGTTCTCCTCCGGCCACTACCTCCGAAACTACCAGGGCAAGTGTGAGAACCCGCACGGCCATAACTACAAGGTCTTCGTGACGCTGGTCGGCGCAGAGTTGGATCAGGCGGGGCTCTTGCTCGACTTCAAGCTGCTGAAACAGGTCATGCGGCCCGTGGTGGACCGGCTCGATCACCAGATGATCAACGATCTGCCGCCGTTTGACGCGGAACTGAATCCCTCAGCCGAAAACCTTGCCCGCTATTTCTTCGAGCAGACCTCCGAGCAGCTCAGCAGCATGACGCACGGACGGGTTCGCGTGAAAGACTGCACGTTATACGAAACCGACACCAGTTTCGCGCGGTACTACGAGTAGCCGCGAGCACACGATGTACCTGATCGAACTCTACAAATCCGTGCAGGGCGAAAGCTCGTTCGCCGGTCTGCCGTGCATCTTCGTGCGTCTGGCCGGTTGCAACCTGCGCTGCTCCTGGTGCGATTCCACCTACACCTTCACCCGCGGAACCGCCTTCACGTCGGAACAGATCCTTGGAGAAATCGACGCGCTTGCGCCCTGCAGGTTGGTCGAGTTCACCGGTGGCGAGCCCATGCTGCAGGCACGCGAACTCCTGCCTCTCATGCAGACGCTGCTCGACCGTGGCTACGATCTGATGATCGAAACCTCGGGCGAGCGTCCGCTCGGACAAGTACCGCCAGCTGTGCACAAGATCGTCGACGTAAAATGCCCCGGCGCCGGTCTGGCTTTTCCTTCATTTCGCCTCGAAAATCTCGACGCCCTCACGCCGCGGGATGAGGTGAAGTTCGTGCTCAGCTCGCGGGCAGATTACGAGTTCGCTCGCGACTTCATCCAGGGGCACGACCTTGCGTCAAAGGCCGGCGGCATCCTTTTGTCGCCAGCTTTCTCCCAGTCGCCCAGCCCTTTGCGCGTCGCCGACAACATGACCCTCGATCCGCGCCAGGTCGTCGACTGGATGCTCGCCGACGGCCTGCCCGCGCGCCTGTCCCTGCAGATCCACAAGTTCATCTGGGAGCCGATGCGCAAAGGCGTGTAGCCATCATTGTGCTGCGCCCTTGCCCGAGTACCATCAAGCCATGCGCTCCTTCCCCGTCGCCCTGCTGCTCTCGGCAGCCGCCTGCGTACGTGTCGCCGCCGGCGCTCCCCCGCATCCTGAGTCAGCAAACCTCCTTGCGATTCGCGCCGTCGTCGTCACTATGTTTGAGGTAGGCGCCGACACAGGAGACACCCCAGGAGAATTTCAGTACTGGGTCGAGCGCGAGCATCTCGACGAGGCACTTCCCTTTCCCGCCGGGTACCGCGCCCTGCGCCTGAACCGAACTCGCGGCATCCTGGGCGTCGTCACCGGCGTCGGCAACTCGCGCGCCGCCGCAACCATCATGGCGCTCGGGCTCGACCCGCGCTTCGACCTTTCTCACGCCTATTTCGTCGTCGCCGGCATCGGCGGAGCAGATCCGCACGTCACCTCCCTCGGCTCGGCAGTCTGGGCCGACTGGGTCGTCGACGGCGACCTGTCGCACGAGATCGATGCTCGAGAGATCCCCTCCGCCACCGAGACGCAACGACAAACGTGGACCACCGGCTACGTGCCGCTCGGCAAAGACACGCCCTTTCAGGAGCCTCGAGCCGACCGCTTCGGCGACGACGGCGTCCGTTACCAGCTCAACCCGGGGCTGGTTGCGTGGGCCTTCGGTCTTACGCGCGACCTCAGGCTCGCCGACACACCGCAGATTGCCGCACGTCGCATGCAGTTTCTGCCCGAACAGCCGCAGGCTGCAGCGCATCGCCCTCCGTTCGTTCTGGTCGGTGGCAACGTGGCCGCCTCCACCTTCTGGCACGGCAAACTGCTAAGCCAGTGGGCCCACGACTGGGTGCGCTACCAAACCGCCGGCGCTTCCACCTACGCCGTCTGTGGCATGGAAGACTCGGGCACGCTCCAGGCACTCACCTTCCTCGGCCGCGCCGGTCGCGTCGATGCTCGACGTGTTCTGGTCCTGAGAACCGTCTCCAACTTCGACCAGCAGCGCGAAGGGGTCTCCGCGGCCGAGTCGATCGCCGAAACCAAAATCCGCAACTACTCCGCTTACCTTCCCGCGCTCGAGTCCGCATTCGCCGTCGGCCATGTGGTCGTCGACCAGATCGTCAGCGACTGGGCCGAGATGCGGGACCATCTGCCCACCAGCGCCGCTGCTCCGACGTCCGGACACGAACGGTAGGGCCGCCCAAGTTACCAGACGGAACACCGTTACAAAATGGCCGTCACGAACATGCCGAGAGTGCTGCCGGAAGCGGCATCGCCGCGTCCGAAGACAGCCATGTCGCCCAGCTTTCGAGTGCCCGCTCGCACTGGATCCTGTGCCGCTCCTTCTTGTCTCGGATCCTCCGGAGGAGTTCTTCTTCCAACGCCGGCAGCAGATCGAAGGTGATGTTCGCCGGCTGAAAACGCTTCTGATCGGCATGCGTGATGTAGTGCGTGAGGGACCCATTCGCCGAAATCCGCGGTGCAGGCGTCGGCGCCACACCACAGGCAAGCGCCGCCGCATACCGCCCTGCCAGCATGCCGGAGGCAATCGATTCCGTGTACCCTTCAACACCCGATAGCTGCCCCGCAATGAAGATGTTTGGGTGCTGCTTCAGCTGCAGCGTGTCGCTCAACAGCGAGGGCGCGTGGACGTAGGTGTTCCGGTGAATCTGCCCATATCGCAGAAACGTGGCACGCTCCAACCCCGGAATGAGCCGCAGAACGCGGGCCTGTTCCCCGAACGTCAAATGATTCTGGAAGCCGACCAGGTTGTAGGAGTCCGCCCGCAGATTCTCCTGCCGCAGTTGCACCACCGCATACGGCCATCTGCCCGTCTTCGGGTTCGTCAGGCCGGCCGGTTTCATCGGCCCGAAGCGAAGCGTGTCCCGCCCCCGCCGCGCCGTCTCCTCGATAGGCAGACATCCCTCAAAATACGGCAGCTGCTCTGCCGCAACCTGTGAGGACGAACCTCCGACGGCCAGATGGGTCGGATCGGCGTCCGCTGGAAGCTGCTCCCACGACTTCTGCTCGATCTTCTCGGCGGACGTCAGCGCATCGAGAAACCGGTCGTACTCTTCCTTCGTGAACGGGCAGTTGATGTAGTCGGCCGTGCCCTTATCCCAGCGCGCCGCAAGGTACACCCGCTCCATGTCGATCGTCGACGCGTCCACGATCGGCGAGATCGAGTCATAGAACGCCAGGTGATCGGATCCCGTCAGCCGGGTCAGCTCCGCCGTAAGCGCCGGCGAGGTCAGCGGTCCGGTCGCCACAATTGTCAGCGTGTCGGACGAGCTCTCCTCTAGCTGCAGCACTTCCTCACGATGCACGGTGATGCGAGGGTTCGCAGCGATCCGATCAGCCACGCGACGTGAAAACTCAATCCGATCAACCGCAAGAGCATGCCCCGCCGGAACAGCAGTCGCATCTGCCTCTTGCAGCAGGAAACATCCCGCGCGTCGCATTTCCTGCTTCAGCAGCCAAGGAGCCGAATTCTCCGACTCCGACTTCAGCGAGTTGGAACAGACCAGCTCCGCGAAGTCCGTCGTCTGGTGCGCCTCGGTCGAGCGCTGCGGGCGCATCTCGTAAAGGTGCACCTCGCAGCCGAACGCGGCACCCTGCAACGCCGCCTCCGGTCCCGCAAGCCCGCCCCCGATTACCTTAATGGTTTTCATCCTGCTTCCAGCATAGCTGGGTACTCGCCAGATAGCTGGGTCCGCGCCAGGTTACGCTTGGGGCTTTGCCGGAGGTTTCAGGCCAAGTTCGGCCATCACCATTTGCAGGTCCTTCCAAGCCTCACCCTTCTGCCGCGGGTCGCGCAGCAGAAACGCGGGGTGAAAGGTCACCGCCAGCTTGGCGCCGCGACACGAATGGAAGCGCCCTCGCAGCGAAGCCAGCGATTGCCGCACACCCAGCAGATACGACGCCGCCGTCGATCCCAGCGCCACCATCACGGCAGGCTGCACAATGTCGATCTGCTCCAGCAGGAACTGCGAGCAGGTATTCGCTTCGAGCGGCTCCGGCGCGCGATTGTTGGGTGGCCGGCACTTCACCACGTTCGCGATATACACCGACTCGCGCGTAAGCCCCATGGCCGCGATCATGTTGCCCAGCAGCTGGCCGGATTTGCCAACAAACGGCCTGCCCGATTCATCTTCGTCCGCACCTGGCCCCTCGCCCACGAACATCAATCGGGCCGCTGCATCCCCCTCGCCGAAAACGATAGTGTGCCGGCCGGCATACGCCAGCGGACATCGCGTACAGTCACCGATCGTATTTCGCAGCTGCTGCAGAGCTTCCCCGCGTCTCGACACAGGCACTCGGACCGCTGGCAGCGGAGCCAACTCGTCGAAGGGGACCGGCTTGGGAATGGTGATCTCCGGGAGGGCTGCCGTCGCGGCCAGCGTGAGCCCTGAGTGCTCCAGACCAGGGTCAGGCTTTGGTTGCAGCTGCGGAGTGGGCAACGGATTCGGTAACGGTCTTGGCACGGGTGCCGCAGGAGGGAGCGGCGCTACGGGCCGCATCGCGGGGGGAACTCCCGACACCGCCGGCGTGGTCTTCCCCAGGAGGGACAGCACCGCAGCTGTGAGTGAGCCGTCTCCGCCCCGATAAAAATCGTGAACACCCAGGTCTCGAAAGTATTCGACGTACGCCCGCAGTTCTTCCAGTACGGCCATAGAACCCTATTTCGCCGTCGCCGACCGGACTAGTGCACCGGGCCCTCAGAGGCAGGTTCCGACCGCAGCTTCGGCAGCGAGTACGTCACATGCCCTTGCTGGATTTCATCCTGCGCCACGCGACAGGCTTTGGTCGACTTAGCCGAGATCAGCGGCGATGCGCCATTCTGCAACTGCCGCGCACGCCGAGCTGCACCCTTAACCAGGCTGTACTTATTCTCGAGTACCTTTTCCATAAAATGCCGCCTCCCAAAAAGACTTACCTTCCCGACTCTACCCTACCAAGCCCGGAAAACCCAGCTATTCCGCAAGCGCCGGGTGTGCCTCTGCTCGCGCGAAGGTTTCCAGGACTTCGGTCAAGCGCACGGCCCGCCGATCCGTCCGGCAGTCCTCGGCAGCCGCTCGCTCATCTGCGTCACCCCGCTCCGACAAAACAATCGCGCGCAGCTCCGATACTGCCTGGTCCAGAACATCATTCACCAGCGCGTAACGATAGCTCCAGATCTGCCGCAACTCGTTCTGCGCCTGCGAAAGCCGTCGGGCAATCACCGCTTCAGACGTTACATGCTCGGCCACGCTCCGGTTCCGCAACCGGCGCTCCAACACCTCGGGGCTCGGGGGCAGCACAAAGATCGAAACCGCCTCGGGCATGCGCTGCATCACCTGCTGCGCGCCCTGCACATCGATGTCCAGCAGCAGATCCTTGTCCGCTGCCGCTGCATGCGCCAGGGCAGACCGCGCAGTCCCGTAGTAGTTGCCAAAGACCTCGGCCGACTCCAGAAACTCCCCCTCAGCAATCATCCGTTCAAATTGTTCCCGGTTGGTGAAGTGGTACTCCCGGCCATCCTCTTCAGAACCCCGCGGCGGCCGCGTCGTGTAAGAAACCGAAAAATCCAGCCCTTCGACCAAGGTCCGCAGTTGGCTCACCAGCGTCGATTTGCCTGATCCCGACGGTGCCGAAATAATGAACAGGATGCCTGCCACGTCGTTCTAACCCCCTTGCCCGCTTCACCCCGATTCTATCCAAACCCGGGCGGCATGCAGCCGCTATTCGAGATTCTGTACCTGTTCCCGCATCCGCTCGATCTCCGCCTTCACCTCCAGCCCCAGATCCGTCAACCGCAGGCTGTCCGGCCCCGCAGCTCCGCCCGTCTTCGACAGCATCGTATTGCTCTCGCGGCCAAACTCCTGCAGCAGAAAATCAAGCCGCTTACCTACCTCGCCCCCCACATCGAGAACTGCAAGGAAGCGGTCAACGTGGGCCCGCAACCGCGCAATCTCCTCTTCGATATCGCTGCGGTCCGCCAGCAACGCAGCCTCCGCCAGAATACGGTCCGGCGGGATCGCCGACCCCGCGTCGGCAACTGCCTCGGCGATCCGGAGTTGGAGCCGCTCCACCAGCCCGGGCCGCACCCGCTCCCGTAGTAGCGAAATCTCAGCCGCCAGCGCATCGATACGCGCAACGCTCGCCCGAAGTACCGCTTCCAGGGCAGCGCCTTCAGCCTCGCGCGCCGCATTGAATCGCTCCAGCAGTCCAGGTATCGCTCCAAGCGCAGCCGGAGTCAGCAGCGCGCGGTCGCTCATCGTGGGGACCTCCGCAGTGGTCATCACCCCGGGCATCCGCAGCAACGCATTCAGGTCAGGTTTGTCCGGAAGGTGATGCGCGCAGGCCGCCTCGGCAAACGCCAAAAGATAACCAGCGAGCGCTTCCCCGTTAAGCCGCAAGCCCCCGGCGGACCGCTGCTCCGGCGTCAGTGTGAACTCCACGTGACCGCGGGCGATCCCCGCCTTCAACCGAGCCCGCAGTTCCACCTCCAGAGCCTCGCTGCCCGCCGGCAGGTGCAACCGCAGATCCAGAAAGCGGTGGTTCACGCTCTTGATACTCGCCACGACCCCAGCCCCTGCAATCGTGGCGAACCCGGTCATCGATCTCACCCGTGCCGGCATCAGGCGAGATGCTCCACCGCGACCGCATCTTCGTCCGTATCCGCTTCCGGTGCCTCCGCGAATTGAAGATGGTACAGCCGCTGGTACGTCCCCCCGCGCGTCACCAAATCATCGTGCGATCCCACCTCGGTGATGCGTCCCGCTTCGACCACCACGATCCGGTCTGCTCTCCGCACCGTCGATAGCCGGTGTGCGATCACAAACACCGTTCGTCCTCGCATCAGATTCGCCAGGGCCGCCTGCACAAATCGCTCGCTCTCTACGTCCAGAGCCGAGGTCGCCTCATCCAGAATCAGTATCGGCGCATCCTTCAGGATCGCCCGCGCAATCTCCAGCCGCTGCCGTTCCCCGCCGCGCAGTCGCAGGCCGCGCTCGCCAATCACCGTGTCGTACCCCTCCGGCATCTGCAAAATGAAGTCGTGCGCCAGCGCCGCGCGTGCCGCCTCCTGCACCCGGCTCAGCGGCACGTCCGGCTGCCCATACGCGATGTTGTTCCGTACCGTGTCATTGAACAGAACAGTTTCCTGCGTCACCTTTCCAATCAGCCGCCGCAGCGACGCAATCGTGACGTCCCTCAGATCGTTCCCGTCCAAAAGAATCCGTCCCTCATTCACATCGAAAAAGCGCGGAAGGAGGTTCACCAGCGTCGACTTGCCGGCACCGCTCGGGCCCACCAGCGCCAGCACCTCGCCCCTCCGCACCTCCAGGTCGATGTCACAGAGCACCTGCTTCACCTCTCCCTCGCTCTCGTACCCAAAGCCCGCGCGCTCGAACCGGATCGAGTCCTCGAAGCCGGCCAGCGCATGCGCGCCCCGCTTCTCGACCACCTCATCCTGCCCATCCATGAACCGGAAGATCTCTTCACTCGCTCCCAGCGCCTGCTGAAAGCTGTTATAAAACAGGGCGAATTTCCGCACCGGATCATACAGCGTGAACACGGCGACCAGAAACGCCAGAAACGACCCGGTTGTCATCGTGTGGTGAAGAATCCGCTGACGCCCAATCAGCAGCAGCAGCGCAATCGCCACCGCTCCCAGCGCATCCATCAGCGGCGAGGAGATCGCCTGCACACTCACCGACTTCAGATTGGCGCGGAACAATCGTCGCGCGGCAGAGCGGAAGCGATCCATCTCCCAAAGTTCCATGCCGAACGCCTTCACAATGCGATTGCCGCTGATCGTCTCCTGCAGAATGTTCTGAATTTCAGCGAGTTTGTCCTGCCCGCGCCGGGTCGTCTGCCTCACCCGCGATCCTATCCGCCGCGCCGACGAGATCACCACCGGTACAAACAGCAACAACACCCACGCCATCGCGCCACCGTACAAAATCACCACAAACAACAGCGCAATCAGCGTAAATATCTGCTGCAAAAACTCGCTCAACACCGACGACATCGCCGTCTGCACCTTTTCGATGTCGTTGATCAGCGTCGACACCAGCGTACCCGTCGTGTGCCGCTGAAAGAACGCCACCGAACGCCGCAACATGGCATCGTACAGATCGTTCCGCAGATCCGTAATCATGCCGAAGCCGGCATAATTCACCAGGTACGTGCCCGCATAATCGCAAAGGGATCGCACCAGCGCCGAAACCACCAGCGCGTACGCCACCACCGACCACGCATTGTGGATGTGGTGCGGCACCAGGAACTGCAGGTCGAGCGTGCGGCCAACCATCGGCAGTCGGATCGCCAGCAGACCGCGCGTCGGCGCATCCGGCGATAAAACATTGTCGAAGATTGGCTTGACCAGCAGAATGCGGAAAGCCGCTAGGCCGCCCACCACCGCCATCAGCACGACTGAAATCAACGAAATCAGCGCATACGGTCGCAAGTATCGGAGCAGCCGCCAGATCCGTCTCACGCGCAGCTCCTCACCAACAACAAACCCTCACAACACAGAGACGGACGGGCGCCGGTGTCGGCTTCACCGCGGCAGGTCCCGGTGCATGGATTTCACTCGGTAGCCATCCGCCGTCAGCCGCTTCTGCATCTCCTCGGCGATAAACACCGACCGGTGCTGACCGCCCGTGCAGCCGAACGCCACCGTCAAGTAGCTCTTGCCTTCCTTGATGTAGTTGGGCAAAAGGAACTCGAGCATGTCGGTCACCTTCTCCAAAAACTCCTTCGTCTGCGGCGAGTGCCGGACGTAGTTCGCCACCTCAGGATCCTTTCCGGTCAGCGGTCGAAACTCCGGGATAAAGTGCGGATTCGGCAAAAACCGCACGTCAAACACCAGGTCCGCTTCTGCGGGTACGCCATTCTTGAACCCAAAGCTGTTCACCGAAACTGTCAAATTTCGGTCGCTGGCTTCGCGCTCAAATTGAGCGTTGAGATGTGCCCGTAACTCATGGACGTTGAACTTCGTCGTGTCCAAAATAATGTCCGCCACATTGCGGATCGGATCCAGCCGGTGCTTCTCGGCCTGGATCGCCTCCAGCACCGTCTCGGAGCGGCCCAGCGGATGCGGTCGCCGCGTCTCTGAAAATCGCCGAATCAGCGCGTCATCACTCGCTTCGAGGTACACCACCCGTGTCGGCAGCACCCCACGCACCTCTTTCAGCATGGCCGGGAAGTGCTCCAGCCATGTACCCTCGCGCGCATCAATGACCAATGCGGCCCTGTCTATCTCGGATGTCCGCCTTACAATTTCCGCAAACTGCGGCAGCAGTTCCAGCGGCAAATTGTCGACCGCGTGATATCCCAGATCTTCAAACGCCTTCAGCGCGGATAGCTTCCCAGAGCCGGAAAGCCCCGTCACAATGACCAGTTCTCCACTCCCTGGCCCGCGCTCCCCAGCATTCTCCTGTGCCGGCTGCTGTTCCTTCTCTGGCTTGGCTCGTTTGGCTGGCTTGGGCCGCTTCGGGCGCGTCACAGACATGGCACGATCCTAGCACCGTCTCACCGCTCAGGCATGACCGGAACAGGAGCGCTCGGGTTAGTTCTCTAGCGAGTCACTGTCCCGCTGTCCCAGCTCTCAACCGGCTTCTCCGCCGCGTCCGTCAGTTCAACGTCGGCCCCATCCAGGTGCGGATGCCGCTTCACCGTCACGCGCTTTGCTTTGTACCGGATCACCTGCTGCTCAATCTTCGCGAGCGCGTCATGCAGTGCTGTTTCCATCTGCTCGGACTCACACGTCGCAACGTATTCCTGGGTCCGCGTCGCCATCGTCACTTCCGCGATGTGCCGGTATTTGTCAGCCGACAAAATCACGTGAGCCGACGCGCTCTCGCTCACCATCTTTGCAATCTGCTCAAAAGCCGCGGCCGCCTGCTGCCGAAGCTTGTCCGTCACCGTGAACTGCCGGCCCGTATACTCGATCTTCATCCGACGCTCCTTGCTTGCTTCTTAGAGCGTTCTGATGCCGTCTATCGCACGCGGCGTTGGTGGGTGCTCGGGATCTGCATATCTTCGCGATATTTTGCTACCGTGCGCCTCGTCACCTGGATGCCTTCCGCCTGCAGCTTGGCAGCCAACTGGTCGTCCGTCAGCGGCTTACGCTCGTCCTCGTCTTCAATCAGTTTCTTCACCCGCCGCTTCAGCAGAACCAACGGCAGGTCCCCGCCCTCCGGCCCGTTCACGCCTTCCGAAAAGAAGAACCTCAGCTCAAAAACCCCCTGCGGCGTATGCACATACTTGTTCGCCACGGCGCGGCTCACCGTCGAAGGATGCACGCCGATCTCTTCGGCAACCTCCTTGATCATCATCGGTCGCAGCCGCTCCACCCCATGCTCAAGAAAATCAATCTGTCGGCGAACAATCACGTCGCAGGTCCGCACAATCGTGTTTTTCCGCTGCTCAATGTTGCGCAGCAGCTGAATGGCCGATTTGTACCGTTCCTTGACGTAGTCGCGAACGTCCTTTTCCGTCTGCTTCTGCCCCATCATCCGCCGGTAGCCTTGGTTCAGCCGCAGCGTCGGCATGTCCTCTTCGTTCATCAACACCACGTATTCGCCGTCCCGCTTCACAAAGGCCACATCCGGTTCAATCAGCCGGGTCTGACTCTCGTTGTACCGCTGCCCTGGTCGTGGGTCGAGCGTCCGGAGAAGGTCAACCGCCGCCTGTACCTCCTCCGCGGACCGCCCGCAGTTCCGCGTCAGCTCCCGCATGTCTTTCTTCAGCAGCAACTGCAGGCAGTGCTTCACAATGTGCTCGGCCATCTCCAGCAGCCGCGCCTGCAAGGCAAGCTGCGATCCAGGATCGCTCAGCACATGCGGGTTGCGCCGGACAGCCTGCTCCAGCTCTCGCCGGCGCGCGGTGATCTGGATCAGCATGCACTCGCGCAGATCCCGTGCACCTACTCCGACCGGGTCCAGGTTGTTGACGAGTTCGCGACCCGCAACCACAGTGGATCGAAGCCGCTCCTGCTCTTCCTCCGCTGCCGCCGCCAGCCCGGAAAGGTACGCCGCACCGTCGCCCGGCTCCACCGTCGCCGCTTCCCCGGCCAATCGCCCGCGCGTTCCCCGCTCAAAGGGAATCGGCTGCGACCGAGCCGGGGCCCGCATCTGCGCCAGCGCCTGCATCAGTTCCTCATCCGTGGCCGTCAGGTAACCGCATTCGTCAAGATTGCCGAACACCAGTTACGCCGCCCTCCGCGCTTCCGCCGCCAGTGTCATCGCTCCCAACTGCCACACCAGGTGATCACTGAGAGAAGTCGGCGCTGAAAGGAAGTGCTCAAACGACGGCTTGTCGTACTCTTCCATGCTCGATCCGGTGCGAAATCCCGGATCCAGGTAATCCTGAAAATAGCTGCCGAAGTCTACCTCGTCGAAGGGATCCTTTTCGTCCACCCGCTCTTTCTCGGTCGCCACCTGCTCCGCCGAAAGCTCGCGATCCCCCTCGCGACCCGCCAGTTCTTCAATCGGCGCGTCGATCGGATCCAACTCCTCCAACACCGGATTCTCCACCATCTCGGTGTTGATCATCTCCTTCAGCTCCAGCTTGTTCAGCGCAAGGACGCTGACCATCTGCACCAACCCGGGGGTGAGCACCTGGCGCTGGGAGACTTTGACGTTGAGCTTCGGCTGAAGTAGCAAGTGATCCTCTCGTCCCTGAAACCTCGGTGCCCCGCATCAGCACACCAAGTCGTTTTTCCTTGCCGCGGTGAAGGACCAAGACCCGTTCTGGCGATCAGTCTAATCCTTATCGCGGTTCTACATTTCTGGAGCCAGTCTACTGCGCCCACTCCCCGCACGTCAGGACCTTCCGTGTGCACGAACTTGGTACGAAAGTTGTAACCGGCCCATTTTGGAACTGCTTACGCCCGTTCCCAAATCCCTTAACCCATCGAGAACTTTTCCCCCAGGTAAATCCTTTTCACCTCAGGATCGCGCCCCAGATCGCCTGGCGTCCCCTGCCGAAAGATCCTTCCCTCGTTGATGATGTACGCCCGGTCCGTCACCGACAGCGTTTCCCGCACGTTGTGATCCGTGATGAGCACCCCAATGCCGCTCCGCTTCAACCCGAAGATGATCTCCTGCAAATCCAGGACCGCAATCGGATCGATACCCGAAAACGGCTCGTCCAGCAAAATAAACGCCGGCTCGATCGCCAAACAGCGCGCAATCTCCACCCGCCGCCGCTCTCCTCCGCTCAGCGCATAGCCCTTCGTTTTCCGCACGTGCCCTAGGTTCAGATCCTCGATCAGCCGCTCCGTTCGCGTTCGCCGCCCTTCCCAGCTCAGCTGCTGCGCTTCCAGCACCGCCAGGATGTTGTCCTCAACTGAAAGCTTGCGAAAAATCGACGGCTCCTGGGGCAGATAGCTGATCCCATGGTGCCGCGCTCGCAGGTACATCGGCAGCCGTGAAATATCATGCTCGTCCGCCAGCACCCTGCCCGTATCCGGACGAACCAGCCCGACAATCATGTAGAAGCTCGTCGTCTTGCCCGCGCCATTCGGGCCCAGCAACCCCACCACCTCGCCCCGGCTGATGCTCAGGCTCACGCCGCGCACCACCTCGCGCCCACCGTAGGATTTGCCGATCTCTTCCGTTGCCAGCCGCTCCATCAATTGCTACCCTGCCCGCGTGTCTTCCGCACCTTCGGCTGCGACGTGCCGCCGCCACTCACCATAACGGTGTTCTCTCCATTATCCCCCGGCGTAAATCGGATCTCCGTCCCGCTCAGGGTCCCGCTCTCCGCGTCGGTCACGACCGGCGGCTTGCCGGCCGATCCTGTCAGAACGGAAAGCCTGTCATCCGCCGTGTAAACCAGCCGGTTCCCCCTCGCCTGGCGCATTCCGTCGTCCACCTGCACCGATCCGGTTATCACCATGTGGTCCAGCGATCCGCTGCCCGGGAAGGCCGACGAGACAGCACCCGCTCCACTCACACCTGACTTCGCCGGCATCAGCAGAACCGTCGCTTCATCTCCCCGAAGCCGAAGTTCGCCTTCCACGACCTGCACGCCGCCAGAGAACACCGCCGTCCGCGAGTGATCCGTGTAGACCAGAGTCCGGCTGCTCACGCGAGTCACTTGCGGCGGCACGCTGTCGTGACGCGTCGCAAGCGTCGTCCCCTTCTGGGCGGTCTCCGCTAAAACCGTCCGCACCGCCCCAGCGTCAGTAGCATTCCCTGCCCCATGCGCCCGCATCGTCTGCTCCTTCTGCCGCAGCTCGATCACCGCCGCCTCCACCGACGATCCACTCTGCCACATCCGGGCCCGCCTGCCTCCATCTCCAAAGAAGGTCGCCATCCCCGCCTCGTGCTGCAGCTCCGCCCGCTCGGCCAGTACTTCCACCGGTTCACTCCCGGCACTCGCCCGGTAGCTCGCCCGCACCCGCCCGGTCGCGCTGGCATCCCCGCTCGCTTGCTTGATCGCGACGTCGTCCGCCCACAGCAGCCCGTCGTCTTGCACTAGGTGCACCCCCCCGTGCAGCGTCGCCAGGTCCGTCACTGCCGTGTACGTCGCGCGCTCGGCGCTGCCCTGGCTCAAGCTCGCCGGTTTTCCGGCAGACGTCGCCGTCCGCTGCTCCAGATGCACATGCCCCACCTGCTCGGCGGTCTCCAGCGTCTGTCCCTGCCCACGCTCTCCTCCTGCCCCAAAGGTCGCCTGCAGCCGATCCCCCGAGCTGTCGAACTGCGCTCCATCCGCACGCTCGCGCCGCATCGTAGTAGCCCCTGTCCCCTCAAGCGCGACAATCTCTTCCCGCCGGTCCACCTGGCGTAGATGCGCCACCAGCGTCTCGCCGGCGAGATCCTCGGTCTGCACTTTCCCACTGCCGCCTGCCGTCACCTGGTGCGCCACCATGCGCGCGCCGCCCGTTCCCGTCGCCTGCCGCAGCCACACCCGCCCAGCACGATCCTCGCCCCCCGAACGAGCGCCCGCTGCAGCCGGCGAAAACAGCAGATCCATCGCCTTCGCCGTCAGCACTCGATCCACCGCCGCGTCCCGCTCCCGCGCACGGGCGCCACCCTCCAGCCTCACCTTCTCCAGCAGGCCACCCGCCCCAAACTCCGCCTGCGCCTCATCCGCTCCACCCTCGACAATCTTCCCCGTCCTCTCGGCCGTATACCGGACATTCCCGGCCATTGCCGCCCGCCGCGGCTCGTCCCGCTCCCCGAGCACCACGTCGCCCCGGTCCGCCCGTACCTCCGCATCCCGCGCCCTCAGCATCACCAACC
>CAXUCK010000002.1:61911-63266 GCA_964249375.1 uncultured Acidobacteriaceae bacterium | reverse complement strand
CTTCCGGCCGAACCACAATCGACCGAACCTCTGCCAAATGCGGTCCGTAAAGGTGCAGCGCACCGCATCCCAGAAACTCTCCCTCTTCTGTCTCCGCCACGGTGAAGTCACGCACGTTCTCGCAGATCTCTGCGTAGCTCCGCCGCAACAGCGTCCCATCGTTCGAGAGCGAGTTCACCAGCCGAAAGATGCGCTCCGCATCCTGCAGCCGGGCTTTGCGCACCGCAGTCACCGGAGACTGCGGAGCTTCTGGCTCCGCAGCGCCCGAGGTGATCGCTTCCACCGCAGAAAGCAGGCTAGCCAGCATGGTTCACCTCAACGTCTGACGCCTCGCCGCGCGCCGATCGGAGACGCTCGCGAGCCTCATCAAGCGCCACTTGGACCCGTTCCCGCGCCGTGCCGCCTACCACGTCGTGACAGTCAAGCGTCGCCTCAAGCGTAATCGCCGCAAAGAAGTCCTCCTCGAACTCCGGGCAGACGGCCTGCAGCTCCGCCAGCTTCAGTTGCCCCAACTCCCGCCCCGTCTCTAGCCCGAGCCGCACTGCCTTGCCGATAAACTCATGCGCGATGCGGAACGGAACTCCCTTGTTGGAGAGGTAAGTCGCGGCTGCCATCGCGTTCAGGTATCCGCTCTCAGCAGAAGCCCGCATCTGCTCAGTCCGGAAGCTCAGCGCCCGCGTGAAGTCGGGAAGCACCTGCAACATGCCGAGCACCGTGTCTGCTGCGTCAAACACCGGCTGCTGCCCCTCCTGCAGGTCCTTGTTGTAGGCCAGCGGCAATCCCTTGAGCAACACGGCCAAGGTCGTTGCCGCGCCCACGATGCGTCCTGAGTTTCCGCGCAGCAGCTCTGTCATGTCAGGGTTCTTCTTCTGCGGCATCGCGCTCGACCCGGTCGAGAACGGTTCTGGCAACTCGACAAATCCGAACTCCGCCGTGGCAAACAGCGTGATCTCCTCGGCAAAGCGCGAGATGTGGATTGCCAAAAGCGACAGCACCTGGACGAACTCCAGTAGAAAATCCCGGTCGCTGGTTGCGTCGATGCTGTTCGGCGTCGGCGCGTCAAAGCCAAGCTCCTCGGAGGCGATCGACCGATCGAGTCGCAGGGTGGCTCCCGCGACCGCACCCGAGCCAAGCGGGCACAGGTTCAGCCGCTTTCGGCAGTCGGCAAGACGCGAGATGTCCCGCTCCAGCATGGCGACGTAAGCCAGCAGCCAATGCGCCACCAGCACCGGCTCAGCCCGCTGCAGATGCGTATACGACGGCATCACTGCTTCACCCGCGGCGGAAGCCTTTTGGAGCAGTGCCGAAAGCCAATCCCGCAGCAGCTGCGATGTCTCGTCGATCGACTCCCGCAC
>CAXUCK010000002.1:0-61901 GCA_964249375.1 uncultured Acidobacteriaceae bacterium | reverse complement strand
CGCACAAACAGCCGCATGTCCGTCGCGATCTGCTCATTGCGGCTGCGGCCCGTGTGCAGCTTCAGCGCGAGATCGCCGATCTGCTCGCGCAGCGCGACCTCAACGAAGTGGTGGATGTCCTCGATATGCGGATTGAGCGCAACGATGCTCTGCATGGAGGACGAGACCGCACCAGCGTCGGGCTTGTGTTTCGCAAACGCGTCACGCAGCACATCCATGTTGATCAGTGTCTGTGCCTGCGCAGCGGCTGCAAGCGGTAGACGCTCCAAGCCATCGAGCATCGTGGCAAGCTCCGTGGCGGAAAGGACATCTGCCGCCGCGAGCATACGCGCGTGTGCCTTTGACGCCGCAATCTCATGACGGAGCAGCCGCACGTCAATCGGAAATGAGCGCTGCCACTGTTCAAACCGCGGATCGAGGGCCGAGCGAAACCGGCCGGACCACATCGTGTTTCCATCTAGATTCGACATTCTCAGTACCGTTGTTTCTCCCCGTGCCGCTGTGCAGGCGCTTCACGAGCCTGCGCAGACGCTAGCTGTTTTCGCCGCCGCTCCTTAGTTGAGGGATGTCGTCTCCCTTGCTGCGCGTGAGAAGACCGGTTTGGGCGTAGGTGATGAGCTTCGCGCGCGTGTCA
Source organism: uncultured Acidobacteriaceae bacterium (assembly GCA_964249375.1). GTDB lineage: Bacteria > Acidobacteriota > Terriglobia > Terriglobales > Acidobacteriaceae > Edaphobacter. The sequence continues at coordinate 61,267 of CAXUCK010000002.1, read as the reverse complement.
CTGATGTCGAAGTTGCGCATTGTGAGTTGGCCGATTCGGTCTCGGGGGGAGAATTTCGAGTCACCTTTCTCCATGGTGAGGCGATCGGGTTGAAAGGTGAGGTTCGGTGATTCCGTGTTGAGAATCGTGTAATCGTTCCCGCGACGCAGCTCCAGGGACACCTCTCCCGTGATGGGTTTGGCGACCCAGCGCTGCCCGGCTTCGCGCAGCATCAGGGCCTGCGGGTCGAACCAGCGGCCCTGATAAAGAAGGCGGCCTAACTTACGGCCGTTTTCGCGGTACTGCTCGATCGTGTCCTCGTTGTGGATACCGGTGACCAGACGTTCGTACGCGATGAAGAGCAAGGCGAGGCCCGGGGCTTCGTAGATGCCCCTGGATTTTGCCTCGATGATGCGGTTCTCGATCTGGTCGCTCATACCGAGCCCGTGGCGACCGCCGATGGCGTTTGCCTCCAATAGAAGAGCGACGGTGTCGGGGAACTCCTGCCCGTTAAGCGCGATGGGAACTCCTTCCGCGAAGCGGACGCTGACATGTTCCGCGGCGACCGCGACGTCATCGCGCCAGAAGGCTGTTCCCATGATGGGCGTGACCATCTTTGCATTGCTGGAGAGGTGTTCCAGGTCTTTGGCTTCGTGCGTGGCGCCGAGAATGTTGGAGTCGGTCGAGTAGGCCTTCTCGGCAGCCATTTTGTAAGCAAAGCCGGCCTTGTGCATGAACGACGACATTTCGGAGCGTCCGCCCAGTTCCTCGATGAAGGCTGCGTCGAGCCAGGGCTTGTAGACTTTGAGGTCGGGGTTGACGAGGAGACCGTAGCGATAGAAGCGCTCGATGTCGTTGCCCTTGTAGGTGGAGCCGTCACCCCAGATATTGACGTCGTCTTCTTTCATCGCAGTCACGAGCAGGGTGCCGGTGACGGCGCGGCCGAGCGGTGTGGTGTTGAAGTAGGGGACGCCGGCGGTGGTGATGTGAAAGGCGCCCGATTGCAGGGCGGCGATGCCCTCGCGCACGAGCGACGATCGGCAGTCGATCAGACGGGCCTGTTCCGCTCCGTAGTCGAGCGCCTTGCGGGGGATCGCATCATACTCGGCTTCGTCCGGCTGCCCGAGATTGGCGGTGTAGGCGTATGGCCGAGCACCTTTCTGCTTCATCCAGTGAAGCGCGGCGCTGGTGTCGAGACCGCCGGAAAAGGCGACTCCTACTTTTTCGCCGACGGGTAAGGATTCGAGGATGACGGACATGTATTTCTGAACCTCAGGGATGCGGAGCGATGCGCACGATTCGGCGTGAAAGGTGAAGACGAAGGCGGTGACCGGCATTGTGCCTTGTCCGCTGCAATCCTGACGGCGCCTACTGTCGGATCTGTTTCGCGTGGCCGAGCAGCATCAGCAGCAATGCCTTTTGCAGGTGCATGCGGTTTTCGGCCTGATCGAAGACGATCGACTGCGGACCATCAAGTACACCGTCAGTGACCTCGGCATTGCGATGTGCCGGAAGACAGTGCATGAAGACGGCGCCGGGATGCGCGTAGCTCATCAGGGTTTCGTTGACCTGGTACGGCTTGAAGATCGGAGCGCGCTTGGTCGCTTCGTGCTCCGACCCCATGCTGGTGCAGACGTCGGTGTAAACGGCGTCGGCGCCAGCGACTGCCTTTGCAGGATCATGGATCAACGTGAGGCTGCCGCCTGTTCTTTCGCTGATTTCGATTGCGCGGTGAACGATGTCGAGTTCGGGGGCGTAACCCTTCGGCGTGGCGACGCGGCAATGTACACCGAGTTGTGCGGCGGTGAGAACAAGCGAGTGGCAGACGTTGTTGCCGTCTCCGACGTACGCGAACTCGAGTCCGCGGAGTGAACCGAAACGCTCTTCGAGTGTAAGGAAATCGGCCAGCGCCTGACACGGATGCTCATAATCAGAGAGCGCGTTAATGACAGGAATTGCCGCGTACGCGGCCATCTCTGTGATGGTTTCGTGGGCGTACGTGCGAAGAACGAGCAGATTCATCCACCGCTCGAGATTGCGGGCCATATCGGCAATGGACTCGCGTTCGCCAAGGGGAGATTGTGTCTGATCGACAAAGATCGCATTGCCACCGAGCGTGTTGATGGCCGATTCAAAGGTCAGGCGAGTGCGCAGCGACGCTTTCTCAAAGAACATCACCATCTGCTGTGCTTTGAGGGCCTGCCGGTAGGCAATGGGGTTGGCCTTGACGTCGTGTGCCAGATCGAGAATGGCCGCGACTTCGGCTGGAGAGAGATCGGCGATGGAACACAGGTCGCGGCCGGCAAGTGCCTCGGAGGCAGCTTCGAACTCGGCTGGTGGTAACGGCACACGCGGGCTGCGTGCTTCCGCTCCACGTGCATTCAGAACGAGGGTCTTGCTACTCATGGAACTCTCCTGTGCGGGTCGCCGAGACGGCTCCTGCTGCGGCTTCGGTGCTGACGGCATGAAGCGTCTGGTCGAGCGCGGATATGGCCTGATCCACGTGCGTGCGCTCGAGAATGTAGGGCGGCAACATGCGGAGGACGGTGTCACTGGTTCGATTGAGGATGATGCGTCGGGCCAGCATCTCAGCCGCTACTGCCTCGGCGAGTTCGGCGGTCGCAAGCTCGACACCGAGCATGAGCCCCAGTCCGCGTACGTCGACGACGCTGTCGTGTTGTTCCGCAAGAGACCAAAGCCGCTGCTGAAGATATGTTCCGACTTCGGTTACATGCGAGAGGAGGTCCCGGCGGTCGATCTCATCGATGACGGTGATGGCAACTGCACAGGCCAGCGGATTGCCACCGAAGGTGGTCCCGTGCATGCCGGGTGAAAAGGCCGCGGCTGCTCGATCCGTCGCCAGCATGGCGCCGATCGGGATGCCATTCGCCAGTGGCTTGGCGACAGTGACAACGTCCGGCAGAACGTCATTGTGCTGGTAGGCGAACCACCGGCCGGTGCGCCCGAAACCGCACTGGATTTCGTCAGCCAACAGCAATGCGCCCGTGCTATCGCAGAGCTCGCGGGCCGCGGCAAAGAACTCCGGCGAAACGGCGTGAATGCCTCCCTCGCCTTGAACGGGCTCGAGACAGATCGCGCAGATGTCAGCGGAAAACTTTGCCCGTAGATCGGCGACGTCATTGAACCGCACGAACTCGACTCCCGGCATAACGGGGTAGAAGGGTTCCCGGTATTTCAATTTGTGAGTGGTTGCAACCGAACCCATCGACCTTCCGTGGAAGGAATGCTCCATGGCCAAGAAATGCGTGCCCAGGTGACGGCCAGCGGCGCGCGACTGCTCGGCGTGAGCGCGAGCGAGTTTGAGCGCAGCCTCCCAGGCTTCGGTGCCGCTGTTGCACAGAAACGCGCGATCGAGGCCGCTCTTTTCCGTGAGGCGCAACGCTAGTTCTGCGGTGTGCGGATGGTAGAAGAGGTTGGACGTATGCAGCAGATCGCGGCTCTGACGCTCGATCGCTTTGGTCACGGCTGCGTCGCCGTAGCCAAGCGCGCAAACGCCGATGCCGCTGAGCAAATCGAGGTACTCGTGGCCATCGGCGTCGTAGAGGTGGACGCCGTCTCCGCGAGTAAACAGGATCGGCTGCCGGGCGTAGGTTTGGATGAGCAGCTTTTCTTCCGCCGCCTGAATCGATGCGAGGTTCACGCGACCATCACCTCCGTGCCGTCACTGACGCGAGTGGAGCAGAGGTCGGGAAGAAGGGAGGCCACCTCTGCGGGAAGAATACGAACGCGCTGCACGCCGCCTTCAAGGGCCGCCTTGCAGGCGTTCAGTTTCGGGAGCATGCCACCGAAGACGATGCGTCGCCGCTCAAGCTCCGGGATCTCTCGAAGTGTGAGCCAGCGCATGACCTTGCCGTCAGCGCCTTTGACACCGGGAACGTCGGTAAGGAACACGAGCGCATTTGCGTGCGTCGCGACAGCGCAGGCGGAGGCCATCTCGTCGGCGTTGATGTTGTAGTACTCGCCGTCGAAGCCGAGCGCAATCGACGAGATGACTGGCACCGCGTTCATGGTCCAGATCGCTTCGAGCCAGCGCGGGTCCGACGCTGCGATCTCGCCGACGTAGCCCAGGTCGGGCTGTGTGCGTTTTTTCCGCGCACGAAAGACGTGGCCGTCGCCGCCGGTTAGTCCCACGGCGTTCTGCCCGTGTGTTCCGATTGCGGCGACAAGTGACTTGTTCACACGTCCGCCGAGCACCATCAGCGCCGTGTCGCGGGTCTCGGCGTCGGTGACGCGCAGGCCGGAGATGAATTGACTTTCTTTGCCCATGCGCGCCAGGGTGCGGGTGAGTTGCACACCTCCACCGTGAACCACCGCGACCCGATTGCCGTCGGCCACCAAGTCGGCGATCGCTTTTCCGCAACTGTGGAGCAGCCGCTCGTCCTCGAGTGTTGCCCCGCCCAGTTTGACCACGTATTTCATCGCAGGCCCTCTTCTTCCTTCCAGCCAGCCATGAGATTCAGATTTTGTACCGCCTGGCCGGCTGCGCCTTTGAGCAGGTTGTCCAAACACGACACCACCACGAGCCGCTTGCCGTCGGGTCCGAGTTCGAAGCCGAGATCGCACAGGCTGGTGCGAACGACGTGCTGCACCTGGGGCAGATCGCCCGGCCGACGCAGCCGCACCATTGGTGATTCGGCGAAGAACTCCTGATAGATCGAGGTGATCGTCGCAGCGTCTGCCGGCTCGCGCAGGCGCAGGTACATCGTTGACAAGATTCCGCGAGGAATCGGCAACAGATGCGGCGTGAACTGAATCTGCTCGGCCGACAGATGAAGCTGTTCGAGCAACTCGCCGGTGTGGCGATGCCCAAAGACCGCGTAAGCCGAGAGGTTATCGGCGGCGTACATGAAGTGTGTCTTTGCCGTCGACGCCTTGCCCGCGCCGCTGACACCCGACTTCGCGTCGCAGACGATGCCGCGCTCCACATCGACCAAGCCCGCACGCAGCAGCGGTGCGAGCGCGAGAATAATGGAGGTTGCATAACAGCCGGGGTTCGCTACCAGACGCGCTGAGCGGATCTGTTTGCGGTGGAGCTCCGGGCAGCCATAAACGGCTTCGGCCTGCAGCTGAGCCGCATGTGCGGGGTCGGCGTCTTGCATCTGGTAGACAGATCGGTTTCCACTCTCGTGCAGACGCCAAGCCCCGCTCAGGTCGATGACGCGCATGCCAGCGGCGAGCGCTTCGGGTACCCATTCACGGGACTGCTCGTGCGGTGTTGCAAGAAACAGGATCTCGGCGCCAAACTCACGCAGCCGCTTCCAGTCGAACGGGAGAACCGCAATTTCGGTTTCGCCCGAGCAGGGCGCAAGCGCAGGATGCAGCTCGGACAGCCACGGCGAGCGAAGAGCAGATGAATTTTCCGGCCGACTTAGCAAGAGTGGCGTCTCTCCGGCGAATCGTGGATGCCGCAAAAGTAACCTGGCCAGCTCGCCGCCCGCAAAACCGCTGACGCCAGCAACCGCCGTCCGCGGCGCACGCCTGAACTCAGCGGCCGCACCACTAGCTGCTGCGGTACCGTCGCGGATTGGATCTGCTTTGTGGCACACTGCCGAAGTCAACCGATGTACTCCTCAATCCGTGCTTTGAGCGCGCTTGATCGTTGCTCATCGGCGCAGATGATCAAGACCGTGTCGTCGCCGGCGATGGTTCCGACGACCTCCGGCCAGTCCTCGTAATCGATCCCCGCTGCCACGGGCTGCGCGCTGCCGGTGGTGGTGACCAGGACTAAGAGATTCAGCGCCTGACGCACCTCCATCCCGAAACTGCGAAGCATGTCTCGAATGCCAGGCAGGTCCTCCTCCTCGTCTTCGGCAGCACTCGGCATCACGTAGCCATTCGGCCCTTTGGAGAGCCGAAGCTCGTGAATATCGCGCGACAGCGTTGCCTGGGTCACATGGAAGCCACGCTCGGCGAGCCGCCGCCGAAGCTCGTCCTGGTTGCTGATGGAGGCCTTGGCAAGAAGGTCCTGGATGGCTGCGTGACGTTGCTGTTTCATGGTTCCAAGGGTTGGATGCGGACGTGGTGCTCAGGATGTATAAATATACTTACTACGTTGTATAAATATACGTCTTCGGGAACACATGAGCAAGCGTTCGAGCGGCGCGTTCCCCGAGCCGAACCAGTATAGTGAGCTATGGATCAGATCATTCCATCATCCCGGCGTCAGGGCAAAGGTATCTCTGCAGGTTTCCGAACCTCTGTTCCGAATCTGCTCGCCGGAGCTCGAATGCCGATCGCAACTTTGATCGACGAGCGGTTTGACCACGACTCGTGCGGAGTCGGTTTTGTTGCAACCATTGGGGAAGCGGTAACTGACAACAGCATCCTTCGGCAGGCGTTGACGGCGTTGGCGCGGCTGGCTCACCGAGGCGCGGTTGCAGCCGACGGAAAGAGCAGTGATGGCGTGGGCGTGATGACCGCCATTCCACGTGATCTGCTGGTTAGTTCTCTGGGTTTGTCGTTGCGGGTTGACGAGATGCTGGGTGTCGGCGTGTTGTTTACGCACGAGGGGGACCGCCGAGCGGAAATGCTGCTGGAGCAGAGCATCGCGGCCGAGGGATTCCATGTGCTTGCCTGGCGTGACGTTCCCGTGCGCCGGGAGCGGCTGGGCGAGATCGCTTTGAGTACACTGCCGGCGATTTATCAGCTCCTGTTATCTGACAACCGTGCCGATGCGGAGCCGAACCGCGAGCGTCGCCTGTATCTTGCGCGGAAGCGGTTCGAGCGTGAGTCGGAAGCCGCTGGGCTGAAGGCCTATGTGGCGACGCTTTCCTGCCGGACGGTCGTGTACAAGGCGATGTGCACGGGGTCGCTGCTCGGGGAGTTTTTTCCCGACCTCGAATGCGTGGAGTATGTCACTCCATTTGCACTTTTTCATCAGCGCTATGCGACGAACACACTGCCCGCGTGGCACCGCGCCCAGCCCGGACGCTTACTGGCGCACAACGGCGAGATCAACACAGTGTGGGGGAATCGCGCGCGCATGGCTGCTCGTGACTCCTCGTTCCCGGAGGAGTTCAAGCCGATTCTGAGTAAAGAAGGGACCGATTCGACCAGCCTTGATGAGGCCATTGAGCTCATTACGCGGAACGGCCGATCGCTTTCGGAGGCGCTGCGCATGTTGCTTCCGCCGGCAGTGATGGGACGCAACTCGCCGTTCCTGAAGTACCACATGGATGTGGCGGAGCCGTGGGACGGACCGGCTGCGCTTGCTTTCAGCGACGGACGGATCGTGGGCGCCGCGCTCGATCGTAATGGTCTCCGACCCTCCCGCTTTGCGGTTACGCGCTCGGGCCTGGTGGTCGCCGGCTCGGAGGTCGGTCTGGTCGACCTTGATCCTGATGAGGTGTCGCACAGCGGCCGGCTCGGCCCGGGCGAGATGCTGGTTGTTGATCTCGAAGCGAAACGACTGTATGAAAACGAAGAGCTTTGGCTGATGTTCGACGCCGAGCCGAGCTACGTCCGACTCGCCGAAGACGCCTCGCTGATCGCGGTCCCGGAGGTTTCGGTGCCGAGCGCCGCCGCACTCGCGCACGCGCAACGCTGCTTCGGGTACACGCGGGAAGACGTGAAGATGATCCTGCAGCCCATGGCGACCGACGGGAAGGACGCTGTTTGGTCGATGGGCGACGACACGCCGCTGGCCTTTTTCGCGCGCTCGCCGCGACCGGTTTACGCCTATTTCCGGCAGCGTTTTGCGCAGGTGACCAATCCCGCCATCGATCCTCTGCGAGAGTCCTGCGTCGTCTCGCTTCATACTCGGCTGGGCCCCTGGCCGCACCTGCTCGACAAGCGATCCCCGTTGCCAGGCCTGTCTCTTCTTTCGCCCTTTCTCTCGCTGGGCCAAGTTGAGGCGCTGCGCTCTGGCAGGCATGCGAATGCGGGGGAACTGAAGGTGGCTGAAGTCGCTTGCGTCTTTGCTGCGGAATCGACCCTTGCTGAGGGACTGGACGTGGTCTGCGCGGCTGCAGTAGACGCGGTGCGCAACGGAGCGCGGGTGCTGTTGCTCTCCGATCGCCTGGCCTGTGCGGCGCAACTGCCGCTTCCCATGGCGATGGCAACGGGCGCTGTGCATCAGGCGCTCGTCGCCGCTGGGCTGCGGACCCGCACCGGACTGGCGGTGGAGGCGGGCGATTGCCGCGACACGCACCACGCGGCGGTGCTCATCGGATACGGCGCTGGCGTGGTCTGCCCGTGGCTTGCGCTTGAGACAGCACGTGACTTCACCAAACCGGGGGACGATGTTGCCGGGACCGAGCAGCGCATGCTGAAGGCCTTCGACGCGGGTCTCGCTAAAATCATGTCGAAAATGGGGATCTCGGTCGTGGATAGCTACCGCGGCGCGCACCTGTTCGACAGCCTCGGGCTTCACGGCAGCGTCATCGACCGATGCTTCCCCGGGACACCCGCGCCGCTTTCCGGCATTGGCTTCGGGGAGATTGAGGCGCAGATCCGGGCGGTGTGGGAGCGCGGTGAGGCCGTGGGTGATGCGCCGGGAGAGCTGCCCGACTACGGCTGGATCCGCTTCCGTAAAGCCGACAATGCAGAGCCGCACCTCTGGCAGCCTCCCACGGTGAAGGCTCTGCAATCGGTGGTTGGCAGTGCACGTGGTGTTGCAGTCACGGCCGATCCGAAATCTGCCTTCGCCATGTACTCGCACGCAGTCAGCGACCGGGAAACTGCCGTGCTGCGGGATCTGCTGGAAATCCGGCCTGCGGGACCGGAGGTGGCGCTGGAGAGTGTGGAAGCGACGTCCAGCCTGACAAGACGCTTCGTCGCGAGTGCTATGAGCCTCGGTTCGCTCAGCCCCGAAGCTCACCAGACGATCACGGCCGCGATGAACCTGCTCGGCGGCCGGTCCAATACCGGCGAAGGCGGGGAGGACCGGGATGTGTATCGCAAGCCCGCGAGTGTGGCTGCGGCGGATGCTGCGGCGGGCGGGCCGATGCAGGCGGAGCAGGGTGGCGGAACGCTCGTCGCGGAGCCAGCCACGACGATCGCGAACCCCGGGGTTTCTCTCAACAACAAGATCAAGCAGATTGCCTCCGGGCGCTTTGGCGTCACGGCCGAGTACCTGGCGCACGCCGAAGAGATCGAGATCAAGGTCGCTCAGGGTGCAAAGCCGGGCGAAGGAGGCCAGCTGCCCGGATTCAAGGTCAGCGGCATGATCGCGCGCCTGCGTCACGCACAACCGGGAGTGTCGCTCATTTCGCCGCCTCCTCATCATGACATCTACTCCATCGAGGATCTTGCTCAGCTGATTTACGACCTGAAGCGGGTTAATCCGGAAGCCGCAGTCGGCGTAAAGCTTGTCTCGAGCTGCGGAGTTGGTACGGTAGCTGCGGGCGTGGCGAAAGCGTACGCCGACTTCATCGTGATTGCCGGCAATACTGGCGGTACCGGCGCGGCGTCACTTTCCAGCATTAAGTACGCGGGCAGTCCATGGGAGCTGGGTCTCGCCGAGGCGCAGCAGGTTCTCGTGGCTAATGGCATGCGTGGCCGCGTGCGTCTGCGTACCGACGGAGGCCTGGGGACAGCGAGGGACGTGCTGGTCGCGGCTCTGCTCGGAGCTGATGAGTTTGCGTTTGGCACGGCGGTGCTCGTGGCAATCGGCTGCGACATGGCTCGGCAGTGTCATCTCAATACGTGTCCCACGGGCATTGCCACGCAAAAGCCCGAATTGCGCGCGAAGTTCCGCGGCAAGCCCGAACACGTGGTGCGGTTCTTCGAGCAACTGGCGTCCGAACTGCAGCAGCTGCTGGCGCGGTATGGTCTCCGGTCAATCGAAGAGGCCATTGGGCGCACGGACCTGCTGGAGCAGGTGCGTTTTGACGGGGATCTTGATCTCCAGCCAATGCTGGCTCGTCCGCACGAGGGCGCGCGCACGTGGCAGGGCCAGAAGAACGCGCAGCCCATGGCTGAGCCACTTGACGAAGCGTGGCTTGTGCCTGCGCTGGCGGCCATCGAGAAGGGCCAACCGTATACGGTGGATGCCTCGATCGCGAACCGTGACCGCGCTGTCGGCGCCCGGCTCGCCGGACAGATTGCCCTGCAACGCGCGCAGGTTGACCTGCCCGTCGACGTCACCCTAAGTCTTCACGGCACCGCAGGCCAGTCCTTCGGCGCGTTTACTGTTGCAGGGATGCAGCTCATCCTAGACGGCTGGGCTAATGATTTCGTGGGCAAGGGGCTCTCCGGCGGCAAACTCGTGATTCGGCCACGCGGTCTGGCGGCAAAGGCCAGCGACCAGCACGTCATTCTAGGCAACGTTGCACTTTACGGCGCTACATCGGGCCAGCTCTTTGCGGCGGGACGCGCTGGGGAGCGGTTCGCTGTGCGCAACTCCGGCGCGACCGCTGTGGTCGAGGGCATCGGCCACCATGGCTGCGAATACATGACCGGGGGTCTTGTGGTCGTGCTCGGCTCTGTCGGTGCAAACTTCGGCGCGGGCATGACCGGCGGCCTCGCATGGGTTAGCGACCCGGATGGTTCGTTCCTGCGGGACGAGCGTTACCATCCCGACTTCGTGCATCCGGTCTGCTTTGCCGAGACTGGTCCGGAAGCGCAGGACGGGCTCCGAGCGTTACTCGAACGGCATCGCGCAGAATGCTTCAGCAGTCTCGCTTCGTCGATCCTCCAGGACTGGCCGCGCAGCGCCGGAAGTTTCGTTCTGCTTACGCCCAAGCCTCAGGCCTAACCGCTACGGCGTGCTCCGCAGCGCATCCACGCGTATGATGTGCTGCTGGGGCGTGTTTCTGAATCGTGCGACAAGCATTTAACCTATACACCGTGAATGACGTGCTGCTGAAGCTGGCAGCCCAAGGTAAGCGCGAGGTGATGCTCTGGAAAGACGGAGCAGGGAAGTGGCAGCCCATCACCGCCGCCGACTTTTATATGCGGGTGCAAGCCCTAGCCCGGACATTTGCCGAGTGGGGGATCCGCAAGGGCGATCGTATCGCGCTGGTGTCGGACAACCGGTGGGAGTGGGCCGCGACCGACTTTGCCGCGCTTGCGCTAGGCGCAGTTGACGTGCCGCTGTATGCCTCCCTACCCGCAGACCAGATTGGTTACATGTTGCGCGATTCCGGCGCAAAGATTGCCGTGGTCTCCTCACGCGAGCAGTACGAAAAAGTTCGATCCTGTGTCGACCTGCCCGCGCTCGAGCACCTGGTGGTGATAGACGAGGGCGAGTTCGCCGGCGCGGAATCTTTCCGGAAGCTGCTGGACACCACGGACCTGGACCGGGAGAGCTTTGAGGGGGCGTTAGGTCTGGTTCAGCCGGACGACCTCGCTACGATCATCTACACTTCCGGCACCACTGGCGAGCCAAAGGGAGCCCTGCTGACGCATGGCAATCTGGCAAGCAATGTAAATTTCTCGACTGGCGATTTCGACTTCAGCGATCGGGACAGCTGGATTTCGTTCCTTCCACTTTCGCATGTCACCGCGCGACACCTTGATTACGCGCTGATGTCTTACGGGGCCAAAGTCGCCTACTGCGCCCGATTCGAAGATTTGCCAGAGGCGATGAAGGCTGTCCAGCCAACAATCTTTGTTTCCGTCCCGCGCGTGTATGAAAAGGTCCGTCACGCGGTTCTCGGGAGGGCGGGTGCATCTCCGATCCGCAGCCGCCTGCTCGCGTGGGCGATACGCACCGGGAATGCCCGCCGGGAAGAGGTGCTCGCGGGAAAATCGCCGACTTCCATTGCCTGGAAGCTTGCTCATCGCATTGCCTTCAGCAAGATTCGTGCGGGCTTCGGCGGCCGGGTGCATACCTTTGTTTCCGGTGGAGCGCCGCTGGGCGTTGACACGGCCACTTGGTTTGCCGATGTAGGGATAGTCATTTACGAGGGATACGGCCTTACCGAAACATCTCCGGTCATTGCGCTGGCGAATCCGAAGGGGCACCGCATCGGCACTGTTGGCCGGATCCTTCCAAACGTGGAGCACCGCTTCGCACCTGACGGCGAACTCGAGGTGAGAGGCCCTTCCGTCACGAGCGGCTACTGGCACAAGGATCAGGAATCGGCAGAAGCGTTTACCGAAGATGGTTGGTTTCGCACTGGGGACATCGGTGAAGTTGACGAGAGCGAATACCTCGCCATTACCGACCGGAAGAAAGAGCTGCTCAAAACGAGTGGCGGGAAACTGATCGCGCCACAGCCTATCGAAAACCGGCTGAAAGCGAACCAGATGGTGGGGTATGCAGCGCTTGTTGGCGACCGACACAAGTTCGCCTCCGTGCTGATTTCCCCCAATTTTAATGCGCTTGAGATCTGGGCCAAATCGCAGGGCATCTCTTCAGAGAATCGCGGCAGCCTTGTACAGGACGCGAAGGTGCGCACGCTCTATGCTGGCATTGTTGACGAGGTGAACCAGGGGCTGGCGCATCACGAGACGATCAAGCGGTTTGCGGTTATCCCTGACGAGTGGAGCGTAGAACGAGGCGAGCTTACGCCCAGCCTGAAGCTGAAGCGCCGCGTCGTCGAGTCGAAGTACAAAGGTCAGATCGACGCTTTTTACCAGGACGAGGCGAGTTCGACCGCCGAATGAGTCGGGACGACGACAACCCTCGGGTGAGCAGCCTGACTCCGATGGACGGTGGCAGACCGGACCTCCTTCGCCGAGCGACGCGCAACGGCCAGCGATACCAGAATCCCGTTCCGACTGGCATCGGCGGTTTCACCATGGCGCTTCGATTGTTGCCGCGACACCTTAGCAGCGCAGCCGAACGAGTTCCGAAGCGGCAACTTGGTCCGTTCCGCACGGATCCCGCAATCTTCAGCAATCAACCTGCAAGCGGCCTACGCGTGACTTGGATGGGACACTCGACCCTTCTGCTTGAACTCGACGGTCTGCGCGTCCTCATCGATCCCGTTTGGGAAGAGCGCGCGTCCCCGTTCAAGCACTTCGGGCCGCGCCGCTTCTTCCCTCCCACGATCCCGCTTGAGCAACTGCCACCGCTGGACGTGATCCTCATCTCGCACAACCACTACGACCACTTCGGCGCGCACACGCTCGCGCAGATTGCCAGGCTTCCGCAGGCTGGAGCGGCGAGCTGGATTACCAGCCTTGGCGTCGGCGCACTTCTCCGGAGGTGCGGGGTGAACCCGAAGCGGCTGAGCGAACTCGACTGGACCGAAGGCGTTCGCGTGGCTCCTTCCAAACGGCCAAGCAACTGGGTGGAGATCCGAGCCTGGCCCGCTCGCCACTTCTCGGGCCGCGGTCTCCGCGATCGCTTCCATACGCTTTGGTCCAGCTTCTCTCTGCGCGGTCCCGAGCATTCCGTTTTCTTCGGAGGGGACTCCGGCCCGTGGGAAGGGTTTGCGCCGATCGCCCACATGTGCGACGGCTTCGACCTTGCCATGCTCGAGATTGGCGCGTACGACGAGCTTTGGGCAGATATCCATCTCGGCCCTGATGCGGCGATCGAGACTTTCCGTGCGATGCAAGAAAGCTCGGGCCGGGAAGGGTTGCTCATGCCTATCCACTGGGGCCTCTTCGATCTCGCGCTCCATGCCTGGGATCAACCGATAGAGCGCGCTGTCAAACTCTGCCGCAGCCTTGAAGTCGGCCTTTGGACGCCGGAGCCGGGCCTACCCACAGAATGCGTCCGTGGCCAGCCCAGCCTTTCTCCATGGTGGCGGGAAGGCCGGCGCTGAGCCACGAACACAGTTTTCTGCCTGTGCGCACTTGGTTGGAACAAGGAGACACAACGGAGTCGAATCCGCTTGTCAACCCGCCCGAAACCCGGTACAAAGGGGCTGCCGTCGGTTTCCAGCTGACCCGATGGAGGAGAGTCGATGAGTGGAGCGGCACAGCCCGTTGCGCGTGAGGTCATGGATATCCGGCAGGCGTCGGAGTATCTGGGCATCAGCGGGGACACGCTCTATCGCTACGCCTCTGAAGGTTTCATTCCGGCCTTCAAATTAGGGAATCGCTGGCGTTTTAAGAAGTCGCTGTTGGACAGCTGGATGGACGAAAAGTCTGGCGTGCAGCGACTCCCGGCGATCGCCGTCATGCCCCGCCAGAAAAAGCCAATCGCGCGCGCCCGCTAGGCTCGCTGCAGCGTGAACTCTGTGATTTCGGGAGGGCAGTTGAGCCGGAACGGCAGCCCGACCGTTCCGATTCCCCGGTTGACATAAAGCTGCATGGGACCAACGGTATAAAGCCCCTCTGGATATCTTTTACCCATGGGCGGTAGAACCATGGCGCCGAGAACCGGCAGCCGTACCTGCCCGCCGTGCGTATGACCGGACAGAATCATGTCTACCAATGAGGCCCGGGGATGCGCCGCAACCGTGTCGGCGTAATCCGGTTCATGGGCCATCAGCAGCACTGGTCCATCTGGCGCTGATGGAATTGCCAGGTCCAAGTCCGGCCGACTGGTTGCCGGATCCTCCACGCCGCAAAGCCACAGCCGGGAACCGTCCACCTCGATCGGAACGTACCGGTTTTGCAGTACCGGCACCTTTGCGCGAGCGAGCGCCTCGATCACCATCGGCGCGCTTACGCTGACATCATGGTTGCCCAGCACGGCGAAGCGCCGCTCGCAATGCAGCTTAGAGAGAATCTCCGAGCATCGATGTGCCGCGTGCTCGGATGCGAGAAAGGTCAGCGATCCGCGAGTGATGAAGTCACCCGTCAGAAGCACCATATCCGGCGCCAAGTGATTCAGCCGATGAACCACCTCGGTGAAGAAAAAGGGCTCCGTGAACTCATCGAGGTGGATATCGCTGATCTGTGCGATGCGGAACCCCGCGAGTGCCGGCGGAAGTTGCCGAATCCGGATTGTCCGCCGCTGGACTACCAATTCGTGACGGGAGATCTCACCCGAGTACATGGCCATCCCCGCTGCGATAGTTCCACAACCGATCAGGAAGCGTCGACGGGTGACATGCAGCGACTCAGCGCCGCGATCTTCGCGCATGGCACTATTCTACCGGCAAGCTCCGGCCCAGAAAGCGGCCCAAAGTACGTAAACTATGGAAATGAATTACCGGGAGCGACGGAGAAAAGTTTGGGCTGAGGCGCTTCGTCTGGAAGCAGATAGCGCTCTCATCACGCACTTGCCGGACATCCGTTATCTCACTGGCTTCACCGGGTCGTCAGCCGCCGTAGCCCTCCATGGTCGTCGCGCCGTGCTCTTCACCGATGGCCGCTACACCACGCAAGCCAAAGAAGAAGTGGCGGGGGTTCGCGTGGCCATCGTCAAAGGTGCACCCGCCCCTGCGGCGTGCGCATGGCTCGTCTCCGGTGGAGCTCTCCGCTGTTGCTTTCAGCCGGAGCACCTCACGGTCTCGCAGTTTGAGCTCCTCCGTAAATCACTCTCACCTGGTCTTCGCAGCCGTTTCTTTGTCCGTGGATCGAATCTCGTCTCGCGCATCCGCGAGATCAAAGAGCCGGCCGAACTCGACACCTTGGGCCGCGCGGCCGACCTTGGCTGTAAACTTTACGAGCGGATACTCAGCGTCATCGAGCCTGGAATGCGGGAGTCCGAGATTGCCCTCGCCCTTGAGGCCGATGCCCGGCGCTCGGGAGCAGACAGCATGAGCTTTGAGACGATCGTAGCCTCCGGTCCAAGAAGCGCCCTGCCTCACGGACGCGCTTCGGATGCCAAACTTCCCCGCCGCGGTTTCATGACGCTGGACTTTGGCGTCGTTCTCGGAGGGTATTGCTCCGATATGACGCGCACCGTGCACCTCGGCCGTTCACAGCTCGAGGAGAGGCGCGTGTATGATGCGGTTTTGGAAGCACAGACGACCGCTGTTGAGGCGGTAAGGCCAGGCATCCCGGCGCACACCCTGGATACAGCCGCTCGAGACGTTCTCCGCCGGTGCCGTCTGGAACGGTACTTCACCCACTCCACTGGCCATGGCGTTGGTCTCGAGATTCACGAGGGACCGCGCCTAGCCGCCAAGCAGCAGCAGGTGCTGCAACCCGGCATGGTGATCACGATTGAGCCGGGCGTCTATCTGCCCGGCCAGTTCGGTGTCCGCATTGAAGACATGGTGCGCATCACCGAAACCGGACATGAGGTACTGACACGGAGCTCGAGAGCGTATATCGAGCTTTAGGGTCTTGCGCCGAACGGAGCAACGTCAGCAAGGAGACTATGGACCAGCAACAGTTACAAGAACTTCGCGAACTCGTGGAGTTCCTCAAAACGAACGGCGTCGACGAATTCGACATGGAACGTGCCGACCTCAAAGTCCGCATCAAGTTCGCGGGGCAACCCGCGTCTGCTCAGGCTTCCCCGGCACCCTTAGCCACGCCTGCAACAGCACAGCTTCCAGTGCCGATGATTACCGCCTCTTCGCTGCCGGACTCGCCGGTTGCAGCTCAGGGTGCACAGGCAACGGCTGTAGAAAAGCTTCATGAGGTCAAGTCGCCCATCGTTGGAACTTTTTACGACGCGCCCTCACCCGGAGCTCCGCCGTTTGTCGCTCCAGGCGATGTTGTCCAGGCCGGCCAGGTACTTTGCATCGTCGAGGCCATGAAGCTTATGAACGAAATCGAGGCCGACATCGCTGGCGAGATCGTTGCGCGCGTCGCAGTCGCCGGGCAACCGGTCGAATACGGTCAACCGCTTTTCCATATTCGGCCTCGCTAACCGTGCCACTTTCAGGAAAGCTGATTCATTATGTTTCGTAAGGTCCTGATCGCCAATCGTGGCGAGATCGCGCTACGCGTCATCAGCGCGTGCAAGGAAATGGGAATCCGTACGGTCGCTGTGTACAGCGAAGCGGACCGGAATTCACTCCACGTCCGTTTCGCCGACGAGGCGATCTGCATCGGACCGCCGCGCTCCGCCGAAAGTTACCTGAACGTGCCCGCGGTTATCTCTGCCGCCGAGATCGCCGACGTCGACGCCATCCACCCCGGATACGGTCTGCTGAGCGAAAACGCCAACTTCGCCGAGGTATGCCGCGCCTCCAACATCAAGTTCATCGGACCGCCGCCCGAAGTGACCCGCTTGATGGGGGAGAAATCCACGGCACGACAGACGATGAAAAAGGCGAAGGTGCCTATCTTGCCGGGCTCGGACGGTGTGATCGCCAGCACGGATGAGGCGCTCGAATGGGCTCGGGCTGTCGGCTATCCCGTGATTCTCAAAGCCGTTGCCGGCGGTGGCGGTCGCGGGATGCGCATCTGCAGGTCCGCCGAAGAACTGCCACCGCTTTACCAGCAGGCCAGCAGCGAAGCCGCCGCGTCGTTTGGTAACGGCGAGCTGTATATGGAGAAGTTTATCGAGCGCCCGCGCCACATTGAGTTCCAGGTGCTCGCCGACGAGCATGGAAATGTGATGAGCCTCGGCGAGCGGGAGTGCTCCATCCAGCGCCGGCACCAGAAACTCATCGAGGAGGCTCCGAGTCTTCAGGTCACGCCTAAAATGCGGGAGGAACTTGGCAAGACGATCCGCCGCTCGCTCGAAAATATTGGGTACTGGAACGCCGGAACCATCGAGTTCCTCATGGATGAGGACGGCAAGATCTACTTCATCGAGATGAATACGCGAATTCAGGTGGAGCACTGCGTGACCGAGATGGTCACCGGGATCGATCTTGTGAAGGCACAGTTGCGCGTCGCAGCCGGCGAGAAGCTCTCGTCCATCATCACCGAGCCGGTTACGATCCGCGGGCATGCCATCGAGTGCCGCATCAATGCTGAGCACCCGGAACGTTTCACGCCATCGGCGGGCAAGATTACAGCATTTAACGTGCCGGGCGGCAATGGTGTTCGCGTCGACACCGCCCAGTATGCCGAGGGTGTCGTGCCTCCCTACTACGACAGCATGATTGCCAAGCTCATCTGTCATGGCCGGGACCGCGAGGAAGCCATGAACAAGGTCCAGCGCGCTCTCGATCAGTTCATCGTGCAGGGTATCCACACGACCATTCCGCTGCACAGGCGCATTTTCGCCGACCCTGAGTTCCGCTCCGGGCAATTCGACACGAAGTTCATGGAGCGATTCCTCGCCCGGCAGCAGGCCGAGTAGATCATTGGCTGCGATACCGCTCCATCTCCCATGTCTGTACCCGATACTCGACCGCGACGTACTCCTGCATCACAGGCTCGACGCTGCCGAGGCGGCAGCACAACTGAGTGACGCGGGCTGCACCCTGATCCAATACCGAAACAAGTCAGACCGGGCAGGAACGATCCTCGCCGAAGCTCTTCGTCTTCGCAAACAGCTGCCGTCGGCGATCTGCCAGCTTCTGCTCAACGACCGTGTCGACCTCGCCCGCCTCGCACACTTTGACGGAGCCCACGTCGGACAGACCGACCTGGTCCCGGTCGAGGCGCGCCGGGTCCAGGCTCCGGGCGAGATCCTCGGACTGTCTACACACACATTGGACCAGTTCCGCAGGGCGCTCGCCGAGCCCGTTGACTACATCGCAATCGGCCCCATTTTCGCTACTAGCACAAAGACGGACGCTCAGGCCGTCGTTGGCCTCGATCTGCTTCGTCAAGCCCGCGCACTTACGGCAAAGCCGATCGTCGCCATCGGGGGGATCACTCCGGAGAACGCGCCCAGCGTCGTCGCTGCCGGAGCGACGTCTGTCGCCGTGATCAGCGCCCTGTTCACGTCATCAGGGACGGTCGCCTCCGCCGCCAGATCGTTCCTCCGCGGCCTCGCATAGGCGCATCCGCGAACAGAAACCATCCACCCTGCGAACCGTGCATTAGTATTGCGTTACAAAGTTCAGTGCCGCTGGCCGCGTTCCCCTCGAGCATCCGGTCATTGCATTAAGGATCCGCAGCCCAGCATCCCGCCGGCAGCCGTGCCGCATCCCGTGCGAGATCCCTGGTTCAGCAAGGAGAAGGTAAGAGTATCCATGGCGAATCTGTTTGCGAAGAAGTCGATGAATGCGTTGTTGGCTGAGGCCAGCGAACACGGATCTGACTCGCTGGAGCGAGTGCTCGGCCCCGCTCAGCTGACGGCCCTCGGTATCGGTGCGGTGATCGGAGCCGGCATCTTCGTCCTGAGCGGCCTCGGCGCACAGACGGCTGGCCCCAGCCTTATGCTGGCGTTCGTATTGAGCGGTCTCGGCTGTGCCTTCGCCGGCCTTTGTTATGCGGAGTTCGCCGCGATGATCCCGCTCGCCGGCTCCGCCTACACGTACGCCTACGCCACCCTGGGAGAGCTCGTCGCCTGGATCATCGGTTGGGACCTTACCCTTGAGTACGCGATGGGCGCCAGCACTGTTTCATCGGGCTGGTCGAACAACTTCGTTGAGTTTCTGGCCATTTTCCATCTTAGATTTCCGCTCTGGCTTTCCTACGATCACTGGACCGGGCTGCGCACTGCAACCGAAACCGTCTGCCGCCAGAGTCTGGCGGCCACCCGGCCCGATCTTGTCCCAGGCACCACTCCGTTCAGCGATGCCCTCGTCAGGTTGACCGCGCACCCCGGCGCCGACCTCCTCGCCCGCGCGCACACGCTGCTTGGCGCTCCCCATCTCTTCGGTCTTGAGATCGGCTTTAACCTCCCGGCCTTCCTAATAGCCCTATGCATCACGGCCATCCTCGTCGTCGGCATACAGGAGTCGGCCAAGTTCAACACCGGCATCGTCATCCTCAAGCTCGCGGTTGTCCTGTTCGTTCTCGGCCTGGGTTCGCATTACGTGAACCGCGCTAACTGGGGTTCGGACTGGCACACCTTTGCCCCCTTCGGCATGGGCGGCATCGGCCTTGCCGCCGGCCTTGTCTTCTTCTCGTACATCGGCTTCGACGCCGTCTCCACGACGGCACAGGAAGCGAAAAACCCTCAGCGCGATCTTCCTATCGGCATCATTCTTTCCCTGTCCATCTGCACCATTCTCTACATCGGGGTCGCTGCCGTCC
Organism: uncultured Acidobacteriaceae bacterium; assembly: GCA_964249375.1. Classification (GTDB taxonomy): domain Bacteria; phylum Acidobacteriota; class Terriglobia; order Terriglobales; family Acidobacteriaceae; genus Edaphobacter. The sequence continues at coordinate 41,419 of CAXUCK010000002.1, read as the reverse complement.
TCACTGGAATGGTGCCATGGCGCTCCGTCAACATTGAAGCCCCTCTCGTCCGCGCCTTTCTCGACTACAACGTCGGCTGGGCCGCCAATATCGTCACCATCGGCTCTATCGCGGGCCTCACGTCCGTCATGCTCGTCATGCTTCTGGGTCAGAGCCGTGTCCTCTACGCCATGGCGCACGACGGTCTGCTGCCCCGCAAATTCTTCGGCGACATTCACCCCCGCTTTCGTACACCATGGAAGGGAACTATCCTCGCTGGCTGCCTTGCTGCCATTGTCGGCAGCGTGACCCCTATCGACGATATCGGCAAGATGGTGAACATCGGCACGTTGCTAGCCTTCGTCATCGTCTGCATCGCCATCATTGTGCTCCGTCGCACTGACCCGGATCGCGCCCGCCCCTTCCGTACGCCACTCGTGCCACTGGTGCCGATCCTGGGCATCCTGTTTAACGGTTACATGATGTACAAGCTGGGCGTGTGGAACTGGATTCGCCTGATCGTCTGGCTGATCGTCGGTCTGGTTGTTTACTTCACTTACAGCCGGAAGCACAGCAAGGTACAGCAGCGCGATAAAGTTGCAGCCGACTGACCGAGCCTGGCCGGCCGCAACCGGGGCGCAAGCTATGGCGTAGCTTTCGGCATTGTCACCGGATCCGCCTGTCCCGGGTCGTCACGCAGCCGCACAAAAAATTGATTTCCACTCGGCCGCGGGATCTCGATCGACGTTCCCACAAACCCATCCGGGACCGTGGTCGGATTAACAAACTCCGGGTCCGCCGCTACCTCCCGGATCAGAAACAGCGACGTGCCACTTAGGGTGCAATCTGCGGTCGTTCCTGTTGTTGCTGCCGTTGCAGATGCTCCTGCCGCACATTGCAGCTGTTGAAGGCCTGGCAGCCGCACCAGCGTGCCTAAGGGAGTCCAGTCACTCGGCGTGCCATCGTGCCCCACCAGCCTGAGTCGCATTGGGCCGAACGCAGACCGGCCAAACACCTTCTCCGGATCGAGTTCCGCCAGCACTGTGTGCTTGTCCTCGAGGACCAACGATCCGCTGGCCACACTCAGCTTCGTACTTAGCGATCCATCCTCGCTCGCCAGCTCCACCACGCCATCACGCGGCACCGGCGTCTCCGTTCGCAACGAGAACGCCAAGTGCGCGGATACGGGAAGATCATCTTTGCTCGGAAGCTGAATGGGCGAAGGCTGCGGCATCGTGTAGTGGACACTGAGAAGATGAATCGACGGCCGGCTCGGCAGGACCGTAAATCCTGCTCGCACGGTACGCCCGTCCACAAGCGTCACATCTCCACCCACGGTGTCTCCCGGTCGCATGGCTGCCGCGTCTCCATCCGCCAGGTTCATTCGCAGACCTTCCGGGACACTCGCTGACGCCCCCGCAGCCGGCCGGAATACCGCCTTGCCGACTCGTAGCTCCCGTACCTGCGTGAGTCCTGACCCGCGCACCAGCGCTGTTCGATCCCCGGCATGGTACTCCACCCCACTCAGCTCAGCCGGCCGGGAAAAGCTCTTCACTGCCACTTCCGCCGGCGCGGGATCTCCAAACTGGTGCACTACGAGTTTCAGCTGTCCAGGTTGACCTGTATACGCTGGCAACGTGACGCTCACTTCATTCGCCGTATCCGTCGGCTTCCAGTCCGCCTTGACCGGGTTGCCCGCGGAATCTGTGAATGTCACCGTATCAAGGCACCCAACGCCCGTCGAGGTGAGTCGCAGGTCTGATTTTTCGCCCACGATAACCTGATCCGTTCCGTCCAGCTTCCACGTGTGCCCTGGCTCGGTTTGCAGCTTCAGTGTCGGCCCTGTAAATGGATCGAAACCCCAAAACCCATGCACTGTCCCGGTTAACTGCCCATCCGCCGTGGTCTGGGCCGGCGGGTCTCCGGCAGCTTTGCTCGCAGCTGCCGCCGTGTCCTGCGCTTCAGCAGGAGGAAGGACTTTCCGTCCTGATTCCGGCCCTGCAAGCACCAGCCCGCCGCGGAACGCATCCGCCACCAGTGGGATGTCCGCTGGTGCATTCGGTTCGTTTAGATGGAGCGAGAGATCGTGCGCCAGCGCTGTAGAAAAGACCAAAGGCGCTCCCTCAACCCCCATCGCCACGTGCGGCGCCAACAGGCAGGTGACCCGCTTCGGATCTGCGGGTCGCAACGGCGGCGGCGCCGACGCTTGGATCGACGGCAAGCCGATCACAATGACTGACTTCGGGTTGTGAAATGACGGCGGCGTATTCAGCCGAAGGTTCAGCTTCTGCTGATCCGGAAACGCGATCGCCGGAATGTACTGGTATTGCGCGGTATGCAGACCGCTCATCAGCCGCACCACGTCCACGACCGCGCCGATATACGCGCTATAAAGGCCACCGCCCATCAATTGCGTGGCCGAGGCGGCGCTGATGAGGTCCGACCCCGGGCCACTCGTGAGGGCAGCTACCACCGTCTGCCCGTGTCCATCGTCCAGCAGCGTCTGGGTTCCCGTTTGTGTCAGGCAGGTGTACTGCTGGTCCACAGACCGCTTGAAGCAGTCGTCATTTGGCTTCAGATTCAACGTCCGCGCCAGCAGGTTCGAGTGGTCTAGCAACGCTTTCGGATCCCCAGGCGGCACCTGCTTGATTTCTGCCAGATACTTTTCGATCCGCGCCTGCTCAAATCCCGCTTCCGCGAGATCTTGCGAGGCTCGCACAAAGATGCCGGGACGACCCTGTACCGCCGAACGCAGGGTCGAAAAGTCCCCCCCTGTTTCCGGTGCCAGAAATAGAATCGCCTCCTCCGCACCCTCCGGGACGGTCAGCGTCATGCCTTCGGTGCTGGTGCGCTTGTTCCATGTCTCCAACTTAAAGAACCATTTGTCCGGCGGAGGGTTTGTTGTACCTCGCAGGAAGACGGCTACCAGAAGCAGGTGCTTGGATTGCGACTCCGGCAGATTCGGGTGCACCCACACCCGGTCGCCGACTTGAAGGTTTGGAACCGAGGCTATGGGTAGCGTCATCGTCCCGCGCGTCACGCGCACCTCAATTTGAGGTCCGGCCAAATCAAATCGCGCGGCAGCCTGAGCCAGCAGCTCGGAAACGGGGCAGAGAAGCGCAGCAAGACTGCCAGCCAGACCGAGCCGGCGGAAAGAGATAAACATGCTACAAGTTTAGACGCGCACGACGAGCGATGAGACCGTGCATCCATCCCCCATTCAGGCCATTGTGCGCATGCGGCTCGACACCTGATCGCTGGCAATGACGCCATCGCGGATCGTCACTACCCGGTGTGCATATTCTGCGATGTCCGGCTCATGCGTGACGAGGACGATCGTGTTGCCCTTCGCATGGAGCTCATCAAACAGCGCCATAATCTCGTCTCCGGTTTTCGAGTCGAGGTTTCCGGTCGGCTCGTCGGCCAAAATGATGGAGGGATTGTTCACCAGAGCCCGAGCAATCGCCACGCGCTGACGCTGTCCCCCCGAAAGCTCATTCGGCTTGTGCATCATGCGCGTACCCAGGTTGACCGACTCCAGCGCGGCCTTCGCTCGTGCGACCCGCTCCGTCGCTGACGTTCCGTTATAGATGAGCGGAAGCTCTACGTTGTGCAGCGACGTGGCCCGAGCCAGCAGATTAAACGTCTGAAAGACAAACCCAATCTCTTTATTCCGAATACGCGCCAACTGGTCGTCGTTTAGCTCGGAAACATCGTGCCCATTCAGCCAGTATCGGCCTTGGGACGGCGTATCCAGACATCCGATCAGGTTCATGAGCGTTGATTTACCCGAGCCCGACGGCCCCATGATCGCCACATACTCGTTGCGCCGGATCCGCAGGTTCACACCGCGCAACGCATGCACCTCCTGGTCGCCCATCGAGTATGTTTTCCATAGGTTGTCCGTAACAATGACATCGCCTTCTGCCGGACCCACGATGAGGTTGCTCTTCTCCGTCTCACGCTGCTCTTCGGTGGTCATCGTGTGTCTTGCTCCGGGTGTCCTGTCCGCCTTGTCAGCGGCCGACTCTGTGAGATTGTACGTTCAGGCCGACTTGCAGTTCCCCTCAAACAGACTGAATCTAGCTTGCCGACTCCGTGGGAACAGCCGCTTCCACCGCAGTTTCTTTCTTCACCAACGTCCCGCTCTTCAGGCCGCGGAGCACCTTGTATCGCCCGGTGACGACTTCATCCCCAGGCTGCAAGCCGCTCGTTACCTCGATATCCGTAGCTCCCGTAATGCCCGTCGATACCGGTACGAAGCTGACCCGCATCTTGCCATGTTGCTGCCTCACTACAAAGACGCCCTGCGTTGTCGCTGGTTTGTTCCCACCCGAGGTGGCTGCCGGCGCGGAAACGGCCACGACCTTCACCCCACTCGTCGCAGCCGCGGCAGCCGCTTTCTCCTCGTCCGCATTCCGCTCCACCAACGCCTGGATGGGGATCGTCAGCACATCCGATTTTTTAGCCGTCGTGATTTTGGCCGTAGCCGAAAGTCCTGGCCGCAACTCGTCGGTACCCTGATCCAAAGTCACCACAACCTTGAAATCTTTCGCTTCTTCGGTGCCCGTCGTGCTCTGGCTCGTCGCCACACCGGTTGTGCGCAGCAAGGCCTGATCCCCCACTTCTGTGACGTGCCCCTTGAAGATCTTGCCCGGCAACGCATCGACCGTAACGTCCGCCGGCTGATTCATCCGCACATTCACAATGTCCGTCTCATCGACCTTTACCTCGGCGGTAATAACGGACATATCAGCAAGCGTCATTAGGGTTGATCCCTCGGCATTCTGAATGCCCGTCACCATGGTCTCGCCCTCGCGCACTGGCACGTTGGTGACTAGCCCATCAAAGGGTGCCCGACTGACCGTCTTGTCCAGGGCGTCATAGTTGGATCGCTGACTTGCAATCGCCTGGTTCACCTTGGCCCGCTGCGAGTCGGTCTGCGCCAGAGCCTGTGCCCGAGCGGCCTGCCGCTGCTGTAAGGTGGCCGCAGACACATCAAAGGCGGCCTTCTTGCTGTCGTAATCCTGCTTCGCAATCAGCTTGTCGTTGTAGAGCGCCTGAGCCCGGTCGAAGTCGAGCCGCTTCTGTTCCAGGTCCGCTTTCGCCTGCGTCACATTCGCCTCCGCAGTCTGTTCCGCCGCGGCAAATGAGTTTACGTCCGTCCTTGACGACGCAATGGTCGCTTGCTGCGCGGCGACCGTGGCCTGAGGCTGCACATTCTCCAGGGTGGCCAGTACCTCCCCACGCTTGACGTGATCCCCTTCACGCACATTCAGGTGGGTGATGCGCCCGAACGCCGTGGCGCCGATGTTCACATAGGTCTTGGGCTTGATCTGCCCGGTTCCGCTGACGATCGACTGCAAGTCCTGGCGCGTCACCTTCTGCATGTCGACCTTGGTCACCGCGGCCTGCCCATGCAGCACCGTGCCGACTGCGACCCCAGCCAGGATCAGAACAGCCACAACCGCGAGAACTATCTTTTTCGTGCTCATCTCACTCCATCTCCACAGAGCTCAGCCCGCCAGAGAACCGCCGTCAGGTTTGATACGCAAACTGCCCGCAAGGTGTTCCCCGCGAGCTGATGTGTGTGTGTCGAACGGTCTGATGATAGCAGCGGACCTTATCCGGCTAGCGGCCAAAAATGCCGATCATCGTCCGTGAGACCAGGAAGTCGACCACAATGATGAACACCGACGAGATCACCACCGCCTGCGTCGTCGCACGCCCCACACCCTGCGTGCCGCCCTTTGTGTTCATCCCGAAGTAGCATCCCACCGACGCAATGATGAACCCGAAAAACAGTGGCTTCGTCAGACCCTGGACGACATCCGCATACACCAGCGACCTGTAGGAATTGTGGAAGTAACTGCTTGCATTTAGCCCCAGCAAAAACACTGACACAAGCGCCCCGCCCGCGATCCCGACAGCGTCCGACAAAATTGTCAGAAAAAAAAGCATAAACACCGTGGCCGTCAGCCGCGGGGTCACCAGTTTCCGCGTCGGGTCGGTCCCGAGAGCCCGCATCGCGTCGATCTGCTCGGTCACCTTCATTGACCCAAGCTCTGAGGCCATGCCCGATGAGTTTCGGCCCGACACCATCAGGCCGGTCAACACCGGACCAAGCTCTTTCACCATGGAGAGCGCGACCAGGTTGCCTGTCATCCCCACTGCGCCGAACTGCTGGAGCGAAGTTGCCGACTGGAGCGCCAGCACGCACCCTGTGAAAAACCCCGTCAGCACCACAATCGGCAGCGATCCAAAGCCGATTGAGTCCATCTGTGTATAGATATCCGCCCAGTAGCGCGGCCGCGAAAACAGGTTACCGACGGCTCGGCCGGCAAGGATGGAATAGTCCTGCACTGCCGCGACGGTCTGCTTGGCAAATACCTCAGGGGAAACAAGGGGCATGTCTTCTCAGGCTCAGGGTATCAGATGCGTGGCATCCTTTGAGGTCGCGCAACTCCCGCATCCTCTGGAACCTCTCACGCGTCTACCCAGTGAGAAAATGGAGCAATGGTGCAAGAAATGACAGCGGCGGTCCTGTATGGCAAGGAGGACCTGCGCCTGGAGCGCCTTCCCATGCCGCAGGCAGGCCCCGGCGAACTCATCCTCCGGGTCGGCGCAGCGCTCACGTGCGGCACCGACCTCAAGGTTTATCGCCGCGGCTACCATGCTGCCATGTTGCAGCCCCCTATCCCGTTCGGTCACGAAATCGCCGGGGTCGTAAGTGAGGCCGGCCCCGGGGTCCGGAATTTTGCTCCCGGCGATCGCGTTGTCGCGCTCAATTCGGCTCCCTGCGATCATTGTTTCTGGTGTGGGCACGGCCAACAAAACCTGTGTGAAGATCTCCTCTTCAACAACGGCGCCTACGCCGAGTACCTCCGGGTTCCCGCCCGCATCGTGGAGAAGAACACTTTGCACGTCCCCTCGCACGTCAAGCTCGAGCACGCCGCCCTCACTGAACCGCTCGCCTGCGTCGTTCGCGGCCTGGAAGAATCGCATGCGCAGCCGGGTGACACGATGGCGGTGCTCGGTGGAGGTCCGATTGGCCTCATGTTCCTGCATGTCGCCGCGGTCTACGGCCTGCGCGTCATCGCGCTGGTGAAGCGGCCCGGCCAGGTCGCCGCTGCCCGGCACTTTGGAGCCGCTGAGGTCGTTCGTTTGGGAGATGTATCCGACCCTGTACAGGCCGTTCGCGACCTCACTCCCCAGAGCCGGGGCGTCGACATCGCGATCGAAGCGGTTGCGACCCCCGCGACCTGGCAGCAGGCGGTCGCTATGGTGCGCAAAGGCGGCCTGGTTAATTTTTTTGGCGGTCCACCCACTGGCACCGTTGTTGGTCTCGACACCAACCGGCTCCACTATGGAGACATTACGCTCAAAGCCAGCTTCCATCACACTCCCGCCACCTGCCGCACCGCTTTCGAGCTGATTACCAGTGGCCGCTTCAAATCTGCCGACTACATCACAGGGCGCGCCTGGCTACGCGAGGTTCCCGGCCTGTTTGCCCGTATGACGCATCGCGGAGCACACTCCGCGGAAGCAGGAAGAAGCATGACACTTGCCGCATCCGGGGATGACGAGGACCTTTCCCGCCTGGACATCAAGACCGCTGTGTTCCCAGCAGGGGTTGACCTTTGAGTGCGGCTGCAAACCTTCACCTCGGTCCCACCCTCGTCGAGCGCCAACCTTCCGCCTGGGACGCCCTCAACGGCGCACCCGTGGGTTTTCTGACTCCGGAAGATCGCCCCACGCTTGCCGAGGCCCAAGCTTGGTGCCGCCACCTCGCTCGGACTCACTACGAAAATTTTCATGTTGCCACGTGGTTTCTCCCGCGACGTGTACGACCCCACTTCGATTCGCTGTACAGCTTCTGTCGGGTTTCCGACGACCTTGGCGATGAGGTCGCCGATACCGGCACGGCTCTGCGCCTGCTCAGCACCTGGGCGGGGATGCTTGACCAGTGTTTCGACGCTCCGGAGCAGAGCCGTCACCCCGTCTTCGTTGCCCTCCGGGAAACCATCACCGCCTGCGATCTCCCGCGTGAACTCTTCCACGACCTGATTTATGCCTTTCAACAGGACCAGATCAAAGCGCACTACAACACCTGGGAGGAAAGCGTGGTGTACTCCCGGTACTCCGCCAACCCCGTCGGTCGCCTTGTGCTGATGATCTGCGGCTACCGCGATGAAGTCCGCGGCTTGCTTTCTGACCACATCTGCACGGCTTTGCAGCTCGCTAACTTCTGGCAGGATATGGTCCGCGACTCGGCGATCCCTCGCCGATACGTGCCTACTGAGTACATGGAGCGCTTCGGCGTTCAAGAAGGACAGATCGAAGGTCGCGTCTTCACCCCAGAGTTCCGGGCGATGACCAAGGCCCTCGTTGACCGCACCCGGACGCTTCTGCGCGAGGGTGCAGACCTTCCTTCCACCGTAGACGCAGAGCTCGCGGTCACCCTCCGCCTCTTCTCTGCCGGTGGCGAAGCTATCCTCGACGGCATCGCCCGCCAGGGTTACGACACTCTGCGCGGCCGCCCTGTCGTGTCGAAATCACGCAAGCTCCTTTTGCTGACTCAGGCCCTCAGCGGCAAGCTCCGCGCGGGTACTCGTTCGACATCCCCCACCAAGGTGGGATCGCGGTGACTACGGCCGAAGCTTACCGACATTGCCGCAGCGTCGCGAGGCGCGAGGCGAAAAACTTCTACTGGGCCTTTCGCGTTCTCCCGTCGGCAAAAAGCGATGCGATGTGTGCCGTGTACGCCTTCATGCGGCGGGCGGATGACCTTTCCGATGATGAATCAAAACCCGTCGAGCTCCGCCGCGCGGAAATGCAGCAGTGGGTCGAAAGTTGGCGCGCCACTCGCACTGCTCCCTCGGACGACCCAGTTTTTGTGGCGTTAGCGGATACGCAGCGTCGCTTCGGCATCCCCGACGCACTTCTCGAGGAGCTTGTCGCTGGCACCTCGATGGATCTCGATCCTGCTCACGGAAACCTTCAAACCTACTCCACCTTTGAAGATCTGTACCAGTATTGCTACCTTGTCGCTTCGGTCGTTGGCCTGGTTACGATCCGCATTTTCGGCTACACCGATCCGCGCGCCGAAGGCTACGCGGAAGAAACCGGAGTGGCGTTCCAGCTCACCAATATTCTCCGAGACGTAAAGGAGGACGCTCAACGTGGCCGCGTCTACATTCCCGTGGAGCTCATGGAGGAATTCCAGGTTCCCCTCGGACGGTGGTCCGAGCTCGCCGAAGGTGCAGCGGAAATGGGCAAGGATGAGCGCGCTCTGCTCGCCACGCTGGGCGTCCGCGCCGAGAAGTACTACCTCTCTGGCAATAAGCTGATCCCCCTGCTCGACCGCGACAGCCGCGCCGCTATGTGGGTGCTCGTCACCATTTACCATCGTCTTCTTGGCCGCATCGCAGCCCAGGATATGAACGTCTTTCCCACCCGGCCGCGGGTTCCCACCGGCGAGAAGATCGCCATTTTCGCTCGCGGCCTAGCCATGGCTGTCCGCAACCGCTTTCTCCCATGAACACTTCAGCGACGCGTGGCCCTGACGTTGTTGTCGTTGGTGGAGGTCTTGCCGGCCTGGCCGCAACTGCCGCTCTTGCCCGCGCCGGAACGCGGGTCACTCTGATAGAGTGGCGACCCTATCTTGGCGGACGAGCTTATTCTTATCAGCACCCCTCTCTCAACGAAGCGATTGACTCTCAGCATGTCGTCCTCGGCTGCTGCACCAATGTGATCTCCCTGGCTCAGGAGGCCGGCATCGCCGACTGGATCCGCTGGTACGACGATATGGTTTTCCTGGAGCCGAATGGCCAGCAGAGCTGGCTGCGTCCCGGCGCCCTACCTGCGCCCATGCACCAGACCGAGAGCTTCCTGCGTGCCCCCATGCTCGGCTTACGCGACAAGTTGGCAATTGCTCGCGGTATGCTCGAGTTCTTCCGCGGCTATCCGCATGACGATGCGGAAAGCTTCTCCTCGTGGCTTCGCCGCACTGGCCAAACTGATCGTGCCATCCGCCACTTCTGGGAGCCGATCATTGTCGCCACCCTGAACGACGGCTTCGACCGATGCTCGGTCAAGTACGCAGGCAAAGTGTTTCACGAGTCGATGCTTCGTTCCGGCGAAGGCGGGCGCCTCGGTATTCCCACGCGCCCCTTATCGGAGTTCTTCGCCCCCGTCGCTGAAGTGGCTGTCACGCACGGGGCCACCCTCCGGCTTCGCACCCGTCTGGAGCGCCTCCATCGTAATCTAGGGGGGAGCTGGTTTCTCCAGCTTTCCGGTGGTCAGACCCTCGAAGCGCCTGCCGTGATCCTCGCCACCGATCTTCGCCAAACGGAGCAGCTCCTGGGCCCTCTCCGCAACGAAACTCCCGCTGAGGCGGGAATTCATGCCGAAGCTGTAGCCGAACACTTCCACCCCGCCCCCATCACCACCATTCATCTCTGGTATGACCGTGATATCACTACTCTCGATCATGCCGCCCTGCTCGACACACGTATTCAGTGGCTGTTCCACAAGTCCCGCATTCGTCACTGGCCCGCCGAGCGCGGCAGCTATCTTGAGCTTGTGATCAGCGGCTCCTTCGCCGAACTCGATCTCTCTCGCGAGCAAATTCTGGCCGAAGCGCTTCGAGAGCTCGGGCTTTTCTTCTCCGAAGCCAAGTCGGCCCGACTCGTTAAGAGTGCTGTGCTCAAGGAGGCTCGAGCTACGTTTTCCGTCACCCCCGGCCTTGATCGCTACCGCCCCGCGCAGGAAACTGCATGGACGGGGCTCTTTCTTGCTGGCGATTGGACACGCACGGAGTGGCCTTCCACCATGGAGAGCGCCGTTCGATCTGGCCGCCTTGCTGCCGGCTCCGTCCTTAACACTCCGCAACGTTTTCTCACTCCGGAACTTCCCGCCTCCGGGATCATGCGGTGGTTCAGCCGCGCCTGACCTGCTCGTGCGTTTGTTGCTTGTCTTCGCCGCGTCAATGCGCCAGCAAAACCACTCCAACACAAACAAAGATGGCTGCCAGCCACCGTCGCCGGTCTACATTTTCGTGAAGGAAGACCTTTGCCGCGAATGCATTCCCGATGAACGTAAGCGCAGCGGAAGCAGGTGCTGCCAGCGACACATCTACCCTCGACAAGGTAAAGAGCAGCGTAAAGAATGAGACCGCCATGGCTGCCACGCCCAGCAGAAACAAAGGCAACGACACCACCTTCCGTACAGCTCCGAGTACCCCGGCCCGAGCCCGGACCTCATCGAGATCCCCGATCCGTCGCATCGCCCCGGCAGTCAACACATCTCCGGCAACGGCGGTCACAGCTACCGCGAGAATGGTCCCCCAAGTCAGCACGAGGCTGGGCTGATGCAGCACCGGAGAAGTCATACCGCTGTTGTCGACCTCGCGTTCAGTCTCTCCCCATCTGCTTCATGCACCTTTGCCGGCTGCTCGGTCAACGCTGGCCCATTGGCCACGAATCCCACTCCACACACAATCAGCGCGATGCCCGTCCATCGCCAGACGGAAATTTGCTCATGGAGCCAGAAATGGCTGATGAGCGCAATGACGACGTACCCGAACGCGGTTGAAGGCAACACAAACGTGAGATCTGCCCACGAGAGCGCACTGAGGTATGTTGCAAAAAAGCCGATCAGGCAGAGAACTCCCGCGACCACCCAAGGATTCTCGAGCGCTCGCAACAGCATGCCCAGGTGTGAAAACGAGACTGGTCCAACCTCGCTCATGCCGTGCGACAGCAGCGTGTCCCCAATCGAGGCCGTCAACATGACTGCAAGCAGGACACCGTACTGAGTCGTCGTTAGTCGATGCGCCATAACTAAAACGACACCTCCGCTGCCTCAGTCACCTTCAGCACTGATTCATCTCCCGTCCATTGCTTCCACGCTGTCCGAATCGCACCGATCCGGCTTGCGTTTTCCTCCGTCGCCGGGTAGAGCAGAATCAGCATCTTCGACCGCAACCTCTCCGGCCGACGTTCCTCCTTGCCTTGCCATTGCCCGTAGACGTCCGAAACACTCAGCCCGGCAGGGAAGCGCGGGGTTACTTCCTTGTCCAGAAATCGTCGCCACACCGATTCGCGCACGCTCTTATGCGAAGCACCACCAACACCGTCAACTCGACCTAATCCGAAAAAGAGTTGCGTTTCAACCCAGCCCCGAGCCTCTGCCGGATGCGCCGAATCGCCCCTCAGCGTCGCGCCGGACACCTGCCCCCATGCGCCAGCGGGCACCAGACATAAGGCGGCCAAGGCTGCTGAAGCCACTCTCCCCCGACCTCCCGCCAGCACGCCTTTCACAACATTCCCCGCCTCAAACGACCAGCTTACAATGCTGGGCAAACACAAAGACGGAGCCCGAGCCCCGTCCTCATGCCAAGTTACTCCTCAGTCCGTTACGCATTCATACTTACGGATTCCTGTTGTTTCAGCTCGCTTTTTTCCTTCATCTCGCGCGAAGTCTTCATGCGCTGCGACCGCAGCTTCATGAACGCCCTCGCCTCTTCGTAAAGGCGCGGAACGTCGCGATTCACGATCGCCTTCCACACCACGCGGAACGCCGCCTTTGGCCGGAAGTAGTATTCGTCGTAGAACTTGTGCACCATTTCCAGAACATATTCCACCGGCAGCCCAGGATACTCGATGTGAGCCATCTGGTGGCCACCCGCGTCGTTCATGACCTCGTTGGTAATGAACCCGTTCTTCTTGGCGAAGTCGTAAAACTCCGTTCCCGGGTAGGCGTGGGCGATGGACACCTGAATTGTTTCGCAATCGAGCGACTTCGCAAAGTCAATCGTGTTCCGGATCGACTCCTTTGTTTCGCCTGGCAACCCCAGGATGAAGTCCGCGTGGATGACCAAGCCTAGGTCGTGGCAGTCCTTCACAAAATCGCGCGCTCGCTCAACGGTCGCGCCCTTTTTGATGTTCTTAAGAATCTGCGGATCGCCCGACTCAAATCCAACAATCAGGAGACGACATCCCGCATCCTTCATCGCCTTCAGGGTTTCCCGATCGGTCGTGACGCGGCTCGTACAGCTCCAGGTGATTCCAAGCGGCTTCAGTTTGGCGCACAATTCGACCGTCCGCGCCTTTTGAATATTGAAGGTGTCGTCGTCGAAAAAGAACTCCTTCACGTGCGGGAAGTTCTCCTTCGCCCAGGCCATCTCTGCAGCCACATCGTCGGTCGATCGCTTCCGCCATGCATGGCCGCTCAGCGTCTGCGGCCAGAGGCAAAATGTGCACTGCGCCGGGCACCCGCGCGTTGAATAGAGCGCGATATACGGGTGGAGCAGGAACGGAACGTTGTACTTCGTCACGTCCATGTCCCGCTTGTAGATCTTGGTCGCCCATGGCATCGCATCCAGATCGTCGACCTGCGGCCGATCTGGTTTGTGCTGCACCACCCCGGCCGCATCCTTGTAGGAGATGCCCAGGATCTCCGTAAGCGGCTTGCCCTCGGCAAATTCCACTACAGAAAAGTCGAACTCACGCCGGCACACGAAGTCGATTGCAGAACACTCGTTCAGGGCGCGATCTGGGTCAGTCGTGACCGGAGGTCCCACGAACGCGATCCTGATGGAAGGATTAGCCCGTTTAATCGCATGCGCGAGCGCATGATCTCCGCTCCATCCCACTGTCGACGTAAACAGCACCAGAAACTCGTAACCCGTGGCAATCTCGATTGTCTCTTGCGCGGAGACATGATGCGGTGGGGCGTCCAGCAGACGGGACCCCTCCAGCATCCCGGCGGGGTACGTCAGCCACACCGGATACCAGTAGGATTCGATTTCGCGCGTCGCGGGCCAGCGGGAACTGGCGCCACCATCGAAATTTTCAAAGGAGGGCGGATTCAGGAACAGGGTCTTGAGGGGCATCGTGATGAGGTTCAGTTTACCATTTCAGTTTGGTGAGGCGCTGCGGTGAAGAGCTCCCGGAGGATAGGCCCAAAGGTGGACGGCACGGAAGACATGCCGACGAGGATGTTCTAAAGAAGAGACGAGGCCCGTCCGGAAACGGTTCACGGAATTGGCTCGCCCGCAGCTTCCGGGTTATACCCTCCTGCTCCGGACCGCGTTCGCGCCAAACGTTGGAGCCACCCGTTCAGCTGCCCCGTTTGACGCAGGAGGGCTATCTCTGTCTGATGCAACTCAAACTGCACATCCAGGAACACCAAGTATTTCTCCCTTTCTGCAATTCGCGCATTCTGCTCCTCCTTAGGCGTCATTTGCGGCCCTTCTGGGTTGCCCGTCCCGTTCTGCAACTGCACCAGAAGCACGTCGATCTGCTGTTGCGCGAGCTGCTGATCGAGTTGTGCGACCTCCACTCGCGCGGTTAATTCCACGGCAGATCGCTGCACCTTCAGCCTGCCTTCTGCAAACTGATCGCGAAGCTGCTCGGCTTCCCTCTGCGCGTGCTTGGCCTCGGCCGCACTTGCCCGAGCCTTGGCCCTGTGGCCGTAGTCAAGAAACGGGATCGATACCTGCAGACCGATTCCGAACGAATTCGAGGGGAAGGGAAGCAGGTTTCCCGCGGGGTCGCGTCGCCCGAAGTACTCCAGGTAATTCGCATTGTTGAAGGTACTGATCCGGCTGTACTCCGCCCCAAAGCTCACCTGCGGGCGGTAGAGGTAACGCGCGTCGCCGAAAGCAATCTCATATTTCGACTTGGCCGTTGCAAAGGCCGCATCGATTCCAGGTGAACTCACGGGCGCCTGGATGTCGTTCAGGGCTCTTTGTTTTTTTATTTCAGGAACGAGCTCCAATTATTCCAACTTTCCCGTCGGCAGCCCGGTCAGATGTTCCAGGTGTAGCCGTTGACTGGCAAGCTCATCCTCGGTGTGAAGCAGCGATAAGCGGAGCTGCGCTGACGACAGCCGAGCTGTCGTCAAATTGATCGCCGTATCCTGCCCCGCGCCCAGCCTCGCCTCGATGATGCTCACCAGCTTCTCAGCAAAGCCACGTTGCTGCTCAAGCGCCTGTAACCGTTCCTGAGCATGAGCTACTGCAAAATACGTCAGAACCGTATCCTCGGCAACCGCATTCCGGGCTTCGATCAACGCATCGTCTGCCGCATTGACCCCCGAATGCGCCGCTCGGATGTAATCCCGTTGTGAGTAGGTGAAGATCAACGACTGCGTGTTGATGTTTAGAACAGAGGGCTGTCCCTGTGGGTATCCGTACGATCGTCCGTATCCTGCGCCTCCCGCAGTCACACTCGGGAGGAAGACATCGCGCGACTCAGCAAGCGAAGCCTGCGCTTTGTCCACATCCGTCTGCGCCATTTTCACTCGCGGGCTGTTGCGCAAGCTTAGATCCACCGCTGTTTCCAACGAGATCTGCCCATGTGCATGTCCAGAAACAAGGCACATCATGGCGACAAGGAAACAGAGTGCACGTCGGCAGTACATCAGACGAGATGGTCTCTCCTTCGGGAAGAATTGCATGTCCATCCTACCCTTCATGCCCCCGGCCCACGCTGTGCCGCACGGTACCCCGAGGCCAGCAGTCGCGCCCTGGCATACTCCAGGGCCGCTTCCCGCCTGTCGCCTGCCGCTTCCAGTGCTTTCCCAGTTGCACATGGACGCGAAACGCCGGAGCCGCTCCCGTCTTCGCAGGCGATGCGAGATACTGCCGCATCAGGCTGATCGCCAGCTCCCGTGCACGATGCGATGCCAGCAGAATCTGCGCCGCATCGACCATCTCCGGCCCGTGTGTTCGGTCTGCCACCACCGCTGCCCGCACCGCCGTCAGCGCCTCGTCTGGCCGCCCATGACTCTCAAGAAATTGCGCCAGATCCACGAGCGCGCTTGGTGATCCACCTGCCGCCCGATACTCCGCCTCTGCCGTCCGCTCGTCCGCCATCTTCTCCGCCAGCTGGCCAAGCAGTCGATGCGCCCGCGCCGGATAGCGGGCCATCATCCGCGCCGCCAGGGTCCGCGCCTTGTCTTCTCCGCCGCCGACAATCGCAGGAGCCTGTACATAGTACTGTCCCAGGTCGCTGAGCGCCGGTCCGTTACTCGGGTCCAGCTGCACTGCCCGCTCGAACGCTGCCCGTACCCGACGCGCTAAAGGGAACGCTACAAGCGGATTTGCGGCCGATGCTTTCGCTCCGTAGGCCCGCCCAAGCCATAACTGCGTATCACTGTCCGTCGGGGCTGCGGCCGCCGCTTTGTCGCACTCCGTCGCCGCCTCGTTGGCTAGATCTTCGGCCAGAAACACCTGGCATAGCAGCAGGTGAGCACGGGCAACCTCCTCATTGGCCGCCAGCTGTGTTTCCAGCAGCCGGATCGCATCATCCGCCCGCCCCTCGCGGACCGCAGCTTCCGCGACGGCCGACTGCTGCGCCCAAATTACACCGGGGGAACTCCCCAGCAGCACCGCAAGTGTAAGAACCCGTAGGCTTCTGCTCATGCTACTCAACGATCTTGACTGGCATCGCGTTGCTTAACTCGTGCGTGCTGGTGGAGCTCACCACCACGACATCCTTCTCTGTCAAGCCACCCAAAATCTGCACCCGCACATTGTTCAGCGTTCCTACCTGCACCGGCGTTCGCTGCAGCTTGCCATTCGCCACACGAAAAACGTAGTTGCTCAAGCCCTCTGTATGCAGCGCCTCTCGCGGTACGCTCAGAACATTAAACCGCTCGGACGTTGTTACCGTCAGCCCCACGTTCGTGTTTGGCAGCAGATCGCCCCGCGCGTCGTCCACCGTAATCACGCATTCGCCTACGTTGCGATTGCCGTATTGCGTCACGGTTGTGGGCGCTCGATCGATATGTCCGTGCCACATCCGGTTCGGCTTTGCGTCCCAAACGATCTTCACGGCCTGGCCGGACTGGAGCTCGCCAATCTCGGGCTCATCGAAGTACGCCCGAACCTGGATGTGGTTGAGGTCCGCAAGGTCCAGCAATCCCTCGCCCGCCTGTACATAGTCGAACGCGCTCACCGGTACTGAGTACACCGTCCCGGCAAACGGTGCACGAATGTTTTCCCCCGCGTAACTTGCTTCAGCCGCCGCCAAGTTCGCCCGTGCGTCGGTTAGCTGCGCTTCAACCCGTGCGCGATCCGTGGCGCTGTACCGCTGCCCGCCTCGCGCCTGCGCTCCCGTCAGCGTGACATTCGCTACATCCAGTCGCTGCTGCGCTGCCGCCACTTCGCCCGCGGAAGCCGCACCTCGCGCTTCCAAACTCTTCAGAGATGCAACGGTGCCCGCGGCCTGCTCCTGCTGTAGCTTTGCCCGGCTCAGATCGCCGGCCGCGGTAAACCGCTCCTCTGCCGACCCGCCGTGTTCCATGTCGTTCACGGCCGCTTCCGCGGTGCGCAACGCCGAGGTTGCCTGTGCAATCCGCGCTACAGCGTCCGCATCGTCCATGCGCAGAAGCAGCTGCCCCTCCTTTACCTTCTCACCATTCTCGACCAGCACCTCTTTGACCACGCCCGGCGCTGCGGCGTGCGGCTGGAACTCCTCCACCGGCTCCACCTTTCCATTGGTCGAAACGGTGCTTACCAGGTTCTCGTGCGTTACCGGCGAGACCCGCACCTCCACCGTGTCCTCAGTCAACCGCCGCACCAGCAGAACCGCTGCAAAAAGGGCCACCACCATTAGGCCCCACAGAATCCACGAGTTAGAACGCTTCTCTTCGGCTGGAGGCATGGGTCGAATCGCAGTATATAAGACGCATCCTCGCTGCGAACGAAGCAGAAAAGATCAGTTGGAACGACCTTCGGTTGCCCCCACGCTCGTCGTTAATGCCACCAACTCGACCTCGACGCAGCCGTCTCCCTTCCCAGCATAACTTCCATCATTCCACCGCATCCGGTACACCACGTCCACCGCACTCCCTGCTACCAGTCCCATCCGCCTGCACACGGTCGGCCAGTGTACAGTACGGCTCCACCCCAGCGCTCTCAATGGCCGCAACACCCCCGGGAGCTCCAACTCCAGAAGCACGTGCTTCGCCTTCAACAGCCGCGGACCGCTCAGGAGCCGCAAGCCACGCGTCAGAAACATCGGCTCGGTATTTCCGTTTCCAAACGGGGCACATCGCTCGACCCATCCCCACATTGCCTCACCCACTTCCTCCGGCTGTATTTCCGCATCCACCTCCAACGGCGGATGGATGACCTCACCGCGTAGGACGCGCTGACCATACTTGCGCATTCTCTCTCGCAGGAGCCCGATGTGCTGCGACGGCAGGGCAAAGCCGACCGCGTGCGCATGCCCCCCAAACCGCGAAAACAAGCTTCGCTGCAAGACTTCGGCGCACCCCTGCTCATGCACCGCTGTCAACGCATCAAGAAGGTGAAATCCCGCAATCGACCGTCCCGACCCATGTGCTTCCCCATCCGCGTGGCTCATCACCAACGCCGGTCGCCCCGTCCGGTCCACCACCCGGGAAGCTAGGATTCCCAGCACACCTCTGTGCCAACCCGCATCGTGGAGCACCAGGCATTCCGCGGGCCACTCTCCATCGGCTAACCTTTGCTCCTCCAGTTCCTCATCGATTCGCCCTAACGCCTCCCGCTCCGTCGCCCGCCGCTCCTCGTTTAGCTGGTCCAGCTTCTCCGCCAGAGTCCGCGCCCGCGCCCTATCCCGCGTCAGGAATAATTCCACCACGTCTGACGCCACGTCCATCCGCCCCGCCGCATTGATCCGAGGTCCCAACCGAAATCCAACTTCGGTCGCCGTGGGCGCGCGATCCCCAGGCAGTCCTGCCACTTCGAGCAGTGCCCGCAGGCCCGGCTGCACCGGTCGCGCGAGCTCGCGCAATCCGAGCGCAGCCAAGGCCCGATTTTCGCCCGTCAACGGAACCGCATCCGCCACCGTCGCCAGAGCCACAAGCTTTAGAAACGAGGGCACCAGCCGTTGCTCGACGTCGGCCCGCTCTGCTTCGTTCCCCGCTCCCGCCAATAGCAAAGCATGCGCCAGTTTGAACGCAACCGCCGCCCCGCATAGTCCCTTGTAGGGGTACGGGCACCCCACCTGATTTGGGTTCAGCACTGCCAGCGCGTCCGGCACTCCCGCCTCGTCCGGCAGATGATGGTCGGTCACAATCAAGTCCAATCCGAGCCGCTTTGCTTCCTCTGCTGCCCGAAACGCCCGGATCCCCGTATCCACCGACAACACGAGGCGCACGCCCGTTTCGGCCGCTGTTTGCAGCCTGCCCACCTGCATCCCGTACCCTTCGCGAAGTCGATGCGGCACGTGGTAGGTGACCTTTGCGGGCTGGTCCGCTGTCCCCAGTCGCTCGATTGCCGTCTTTAGTAAAACGGTCGCTGTGGTTCCATCCACGTCGTAGTCCCCGTAGATCAACATGGGCTCACCCGCGCGGACCGCCGCACGAATCCGCTCCACCGCCCGATCCATGCCTAACATCAGCCGCGGATCGTGCATCTGCGCTGCATTCGGCAGAAAGAATTGCGCTGCGTCTTCGGTTGTTTGCAACCCGCGTGCCACTAAGAGTCGCGCGATCGCCTCCGGGCACCCCACGCTGTCGCGAATCGCCTGGACACGATCTGTGTCTGCAGGCCGCAACCGCCACCAGGTTCCCGCCAGCCTCCCCGGCTCCGACACCATCTCATGTCCTCTGCTTCGCCGGTCTGACACTGACCCAATGCTCTGTCCGAGCCGGAGCGCTATTCTCTCTTCCGCTCAGGCCCTTTGTACGGAATTGCGCGACTCGCCGGCCACTCCACTACTCCTCGTCCCGGTTATCGACCACGATCCCCCCCAGATCCGTGACCGTCTCCATCAGATCCTGGAATTGGTCATACCACTCCGTCGCCGCTTCGAACAAGAACATCACACCCTGGTGCGCAAAACCCAGTTGCAGGTATCCCAGTTTGCCGACATGTCGCAAAAGATGTTCCGCGTCCTCAATTTCCGGTCCGTCCCCATCTGGAAAGTTCTGCTCCCGAATCTGCTCCATCAGTACCTGGAGATCGTCCTTTTCAAGCGACACTTCGCTCATCGTTACAAATGGAGCTCCGGCCGCCTTCGCATGCTCGACAAAGTCCTTCCAGCCGTCCGCATTCTCCTCTTCGAAGACCACGCTCGGAACTTCTTCGGTCACATACCCGGGCAAGCGGCGCATCCCGTGCCCGGCAATGAAGGCAATCATGTCGTCCTTGAGCGTGATGAGGTCATCGGCTTGCATCGGGCTTATTCTCGCAGAATCCCGCCTCCGCTGCACACAGTCCTTCTCTGAATGCAGGAAGCAGACCTGCGTCGTCGGTTGAGCGAGGTCGAAACGCGTGCGACTGCCGTTCTTCCTTCGAACTCCACAAACCCGCTCTATCCCGTCCGTTTTCAACGAGCTGCCTCAACTCAAAGCCGTCCCGCTTGCCATGCTATAGTCGGAAAAGAGCGATGATCTTTTCCAAGGACTACGTTGGGTATCTGGCGAGGCAGACAGTCAAACACCTCGTCGACGCCAAGATGATCGAAACAGGGAAGATCCAGCTCGTCAATGAGCGCGTCTCCACGGCTATGGTGGAAGAACTTGCCCTTGAAGACCGCATCAACGACGAGGTCCGCGTCATCCTCGAGGCCATCCAGGAAGACATGCGGAAGGGTGGCGTCTCCTACCCGGAAATGTTCAAGAAGATCAAGCAAAAGCTTGTGGCGCAATACAAGGCGGTCCTATGAGGATCTCTCGCGACAAATTAAACAAGCTCGCCCACACGGTTGCCGATACCCTGGCCGATCTCCCGGAAGTAGATTTTCGAGAAGACCGCAACACGATTCGCCAGGAAGCCCGCAAGGCACTCGAGAAGCTGCTCACCGAAGAAACCCGCATCGACGCCGCTGCCCGCCAAAAGATTGCTTCGCAGCGCAAAATCATTCTTGAGGGCTCCCAGGAGTGGGACATCCTGTACCGCAAGTACTACAACGACGAAGTCAAGAAGCTGGGGCTTTAACCCGTTCCTGTCGCATTACGGTCGCCCTTGCCGGCCAGCATTGCCTCATGGACGGTAAGTTTCCCGCTTCTATCTTCGGTCGCCCCTTGGGCGGGTTCGCCTTCCCGTCGTCATGCTGGACGAAGCGAAACCACGAGCCACGTGATTCTTGTTCTCTAGGTTGTACTGGCATCTCCTGAACGCGCCTGCTTTTCGCGCCCGCAGTAGCGGCACTTTGCCGCGCGCTGCTATACTTAGCATCGTCGGTAGCGAGAAACTCCGGCTCCGATCTCAACGTTCGTGGCGTTATGGTGTAACTGGTTAACACGTCGCCCTCTCAAGGCGAAGAGTTCGGGTTCGAGCCCCGATAACGCTACCATCTCCTTACTGACTAAGGTCTTTCCGCCCCTGCTCTGATTGCTTCGTAGGCCAGGCGCTGAGAACGCCGCACGTGCGATTCGGTACACGGAGGTGCGCTCGGAGACGGGAAAAACAGCCTTGGCAGTGGGGGATCGTAGGTCACCAGATATGGGCTGAACTTGAGGCCGGCGCCGGTTTGATGGTGGCCGTCCCGGTATGCCGGTCTATGAGCGCTACTGGCGAACACACCGGGTGACCATGTCAGAACTCTCAGGAGGAGTTGGCGGCGGAGCACTCTGACTCGCGCGGGTTGCCGAACAAAGCAAGTGCGACGAAGAAGAACAGCTATGCTTTCTTATGTGAAGAGAACCATTGCACTCGTCGCGTTAAGCCTCTCTTGCGCGGCGTCCTTAGCTTCTGCCCAGGCGGAAAACACATTATCACCGAAGGAAAGAGCCGATGGCTGGAGGCTCCTCTTTGATGGGAAGACGACTAACGGCTGGCGCAGTGCACGGGTAGGCGGCTTCCCCACCAAAGGCTGGGCCGTGAAAGATGGCGCCCTTGCTGTGACAGAGACGGGTGGCGAAGAGTCCGGAAACGGTGGCGACATTGTGACGACACGCACCTACGCGGACTTCGAGTTGTCAGTGGACTTCAAAATTTCTCCTGGAGCAAACTCCGGGATCATGTACTTCGTCGACTTGAATCTCATGCCGTGGAACAACGGCCACGGATCCCCTATCGGCTTTGAATACCAGGTGCTGGATGACGCATTACACCCGGATGCGAAGCGGGGCAGAAACGGGGACCGTACAGTCGCCTCGCTTTACGATTTGATCCCGGCAGCCGCCGACAAGCCGATCAAGCCCGTCGGCGAGTGGAACACCGCCCGCATCGTGGTACGCGGCATGCATGGCGAGCACTGGCTGAACGGTGTGAAGGTCTTGGAATACGACCGCGACTCGCCAGAGTTCAAGACTATCTTTGCGGAAAGCAAATACCACGTGTTCCCCGGCTACGGCCAAGCCAGGAGCGGATATCTCCTGTTGCAGGATCACGGCTTTCCGGTATGGTTCAGAAATATCAAGATCAGGGAGATGAACGGAAGTAAGCAAGCGCGTTAAGCCGGTGCGTGATTACGCTGAGAGCTGTCAGATTGGTACTCATCTGACCGGACACAACGTGTGCGAGCAGCTACTCTCAGTTCGGCAATACCGTTCGGTGCAGAGCATCCCGCGGCTTTCTGTCGTGACTTTCTCCATCGCTGCTTTCCACTGCAGCCGACCCATCTACTGAGTCGGCTGCTGATCTAATGCCTCGTTTAGAAGAAGCACGTTGACTCGGGGTTCGCCCAGGACGGCAAACTGTCGGGGGGAGATGTGGGATGTCACGAGAGCACGGACTTTGTCTTCGCTCAGCCCGCGAGCATGAGCGATCCTCGAAACCTGAAACATGGCTGCTGCTGGAGTGATGTCTGGATCGAGGCCTGAGGCCGATGTCGTCACGAGATCGATCGGCACCGGGGATTGCCTCTGCGCAGTGACGCTTTGCTGAATGCGGTCTGAGAGAGCTTTACTAGTAGGCCCAAGATTCGATCCGGCGGAAGATGCGGCGTCATACCCCGTTCCGGCATTGGAAGGCCGACTATGAAAGTAGTTCGCTCCGGTGAAAGGCTGTCCGATAAGGGCTGAACCGATGAGTTGGCCCTTGGCGTCGTGGAGGAGCTGACCGTTCGCCTTCGCCGGAAATGCGATGCGCGCGACTGCAGCGACACCAAGCGGGTAGCCCAGCCCGAGTACAACTGCCGTGATGGCTGTATAAAGCAATGCGGTAACGATGTGCTTCTTCATGTCGAGCCTTTGACGGTTAGGCGAGGTGAATCGCGGTGATCAGGATGTCGATGGTCTTGATGCCGAGGAATGGCACAATGATGCCGCCAACACCGTAGACGAGAAGGTTTCTCTGGAGCAGCGCGGCGGCCGACATGGGCTTATACGAGACGCCGCGTAACGCAAGCGGGATGAGCGCAATAATAATGACGGCATTGAAGATGACGGCTGAGAGGATCGCCGACTCCGGCGAGTGCAGGCGCATAATGTTCAGCGCGTTCAGCACCGGGAAGACGCCAGCGAACATGGCCGGAATGATGGCAAAGTATTTTGCCACATCGTTCGAGATGGAGAAGGTCGTAAGTGCGCCTCGTGTCATCAGCAGCTGCTTGCCGATGGCGACGATCTCGATCAACTTTGTGGGGTTGGAGTCGAGATCGACCATGTTGCCGGCTTCCTTGGCTGCCTGTGTGCCCGAGTTCATGGCCACGCCTACGTCTGCCTGGGCGAGCGCGGGTGCGTCGTTGGTGCCGTCGCCGGTCATGGCGACGAGCTTGCCCTGGGCCTGCTCGCGCTTGATCAGATCCATCTTGTCCTTCGGCTTGGCTTCGGCCAGGAAGTCATCCACGCCTGCTTCGCGCGCGATGGCGGCGGCGGTGAGCGGGTTGTCACCGGTAATCATGACGGTGCGGATGCCCATGGCGCGCAGCTGATCGAAGCGCTCCTTCATGCCACCTTTCACCACATCCTTCAAGTGGATCACACCCAGGGCGCGCCCATTTTCCGCAACAACCAGCGGCGTGCCTCCACTGCGCGCGACGGTGTCCACAGTATCGCGCACCTCCGCTGGAAGGGAAGATCCCGCTTCCTGCAGGTAGCGCGCCAGCGCATCAACCGCGCCCTTACGAATACTTCTGCTACCCATGTCTAAGCCGGACATGCGGGTCGTCGCGCTGAACGGGATGAACTGCGCATCGAGTTGGGCGAGTTCGCGTCCGCGCAGCCCGTACTTCTCTTTAGCCAGCACCACAACGGAACGACCTTCCGGGGTCTCATCGGGCAAGGAGGAAAGCTGAGCTGCGTCGGCGAGTTGCGCAGCGGTGACACCCGGGGCGGGCAGGAATTCGGAGGCTTGGCGGTTGCCGATCGTGATGGTGCCCGTCTTGTCGAGCAGCAGTGTGTTGACATCCCCAGCAGCTTCCACGGCGCGGCCTGACGTGGCAAGCACATTGTGCTGGACGAGACGGTCCATGCCGGCGATGCCGATGGCAGAGAGCAGACCTCCGATGGTGGTGGGGATGAGACAGACAAGCAGTGAGATCAGCACGAACACCGTCTGCTTCGCACCCGAGTAAATCGCGAATGGCTGCAACGTGACCACCGCGAGCAGGAAGATAATCGTGAGACCGGCGAGCAGAATGTTGAGAGCAATCTCGTTCGGAGTCTTTTGGCGTTCGGCGCCTTCGACCAACGCAATCATGCGGTCCAGGAATGTCTCGCCGGGGTTCGACGTGATGCGTACGGTGATGACATCCGACAGCACACGTGTTCCGCCCGTAACCGCAGACCGGTCGCCGCCTGCCTCTCGGATAACCGGCGCAGACTCGCCCGTTATGGCCGACTCATCGACTGAGGCGACACCTTCGATCACCTCGCCATCCCCCGGAATCATCTGGCTCGCAGCCACGCGGACCACGTCTTCAGCGCGAAGCTGTGAGCTCGGAACTTCCTCGACAGTGCCACCCTTGCGAACGACATACGCCGTGGTCTCCGATTTTGCGCGGCGTAGAGCATCGGCCTGGGCTTTGCCTCGACCCTCGGCCATCGCTTCAGCGAAATTTGCAAATAGCACCGTGAACCACAGCCACAGCGTGATCTGCAGGTCAAAGCGGAAGTGCCCTTGATGGCGCAGATGGTCCGTGAACAGCAGGACGGTGGTAAGGACGCTCCCGACCTCCACGAGAAACATGACCGGATTCTTCATCATGGTCGTGGGCTTCAGCTTCCCCAGCGCGTCGATGCTTGCGCGACTCATCATCTGCGGGTCAAACAGGGAGCGACGGTTCTTGTTTGTAACGGGCATGAAGTCTCCGTGGACTAGAAGCTCTGGCCGGCGCGCATCACAAGATGCTCGAGCACCGGTCCAAGTGCGAGGACAGGAAAGAAGGTAAGAGCGCCGACAATGACGATCACGCCAGTCAGCAGCGTAGTGAACAGCGGCGTCGTGACCGGGAAGGTACCCGACGTGACGGGTATGCTCTTTTTCGCCGCAAGATTGCCGGCGATGGCCAGCATCGGAATCAGCATGAGGAAGCGACCGATGAACATGGCTATCCCGAGCGTCGTATTGAACCAATGCGTATTGGCGTTCAGACCCGCGAAAGCAGAGCCGTTGTTTCCTGTCGCCGAGGTGTAGGCGTAGAGGATCTCTGACAAGCCGTGTGGACCGTGATTTGCAAGGCTCGACAGGCCCAGGTTGGGAGAGAGCACTGTGATCGCCGAGAAGCCGAGGATCACCAGCGGAAAGATCAGCAGGTACAACATAGACATCTGGATGTCGTACGCTTCGATCTTTTTGCCCAGGTATTCAGGAGTTCGACCGACCATCAGGCCGGCGATGAAGACCGACAGGATGACGAAGATCAGCATGCCGTACATACCTGCCCCGACGCCACCAAAGACAACCTCTCCAAGCAGGATGTTGACCATCGGCACCATCCCGCCAAGCGGCGTGAAGGAGTCATGCATGGCGTTGACTGCGCCGCAACTCGCATCCGTTGTGACGGTCGCGAAAAGCGCAGAGTTCGCGATGCCGAAGCGGACTTCCTTGCCTTCCATGTTGCCGCCGGCCTGCAGATCCGAGGCCTGCTGTGAGACACCGTGCAGTGCCGGTGCTGGTCGCGACTCCGCCCAGTAGCAGCTAGCGACGCCGGCAAACCAGAGCACGGACATCGCGCCGAACACGGCCCAGCCGTGGTGGTGAGAGTTCACCAATTGACCCAGCGTGTAGGTCAGACCTGCGGGAATGAGGAAGATGGAAAGCAGTTGCAGAAAGTTGGTGAGCGGTGTCGGATTCTCAAAGGGGTGCGCGCTATTGGCATTGAAGAAGCCGCCGCCATTGGTGCCGAGCATCTTGATGGCTTCCTGTGAGGCGACCGGCCCCTGCGCGATCGTCTGTGTCGTCACGGTGGCGGGTTTGCCATCGGTGCCGGTGACGGTCTGCGCTTCGACGAGCTTGGCCGTGTCGTACGCGCGCATGTTCTGCGGAACACCCTGAGCGACCAGCGCGATGGCGAAGACGGTTGAGATGGGCAGCAGGACCCAAAGGATTCCGCGCGTCAGGTCCACCCAGAAGTTGCCGAGCGTCTGCATCTCCCGACGCGCAATGCCGCGAATGAAGGCGATGGCGAGCGCCAGACCGACCGCTGCCGACCAGAAGTTATGCGTGGCCAGCGCAAACATCTGGGTGAAGTAGCTCATGGTCGTTTCGGGCGTGTACGACTGCCAATTTGTGTTGGTGGTGAACGAGATGGCGGTGTTCCAAGCAAGATCCGGTGCGACTCCGGCCAGGTGTTGGGGGTTCCATGGAAGATGCTCCTGCAGGCGCTCCACGGCATAGGTCAGCACAAGGGTGGCGGCGCTAAAGAGCAGCATGGAGGCGAGGTATTCGGTCCAGCGCATTTCCTCCTCGGCGCGGATGCCGGTTGCCCGATACAGGAGTCGCTCCACCGGGTTGAGCAATGGGTCCAGCCATGTGCGGCGCCGCTCGAAGACTTGGGTCAGGTATGCGCCCATGGGCTTGGTCAGCGCGAAAACGCAGACAAAGAACAGAGCGATTTGTAGCCAGCCATTGACGGTCATCAGAACTTCTCCGGACGCAGCAGGGCGTATACGAGGTAGACCATCAAGGTGAGGGCAAGGGTAAGGAGGATAGCGTTCTCAATCAACCGAGGGCCTTCCTTTCAAGTGCTCGCAGGCGGTGATGTAGACCAGTGCGACCGCAAAACACGCAGCAGTGGAAACGAGGTAGACGACATCCAGCATGAGGCGCTCCCGAGTAAACGATTAGAAGTGGTAGGTGAGGTCGCCAGCAACGATGAACTGCGTCTTTTTGGTCCCGAGATCATAAGCCGCGAGATCGTATGAGTGCTCCAGCCGCAACTCGGGGCGAAACAGGATGGTGGACCCAATCCAGTGACCATAGCTGAGCAGGTGCTCGGAGTACTTCGTCGCGAAGCCGGTGCGCTGGCCTTTGATGTCGTCCACGAACTCATTCCGGATGGAGAGGTAGTTATGCGTGTTGAACTCGTGTTCCACGTAATTCACAACCGCTACTTCCGGCGCGAAGCATCTTGTTTTTCCGTAGGAGCAGAACGCGCCATTCGCTCCCGTCTCCGTCGGGACCGCGGTCTGTCCCGGCGCAAGATTGCCTGCCACGTTGGGCACGTTGCGCTCGTACATGTACCAGGTCTCAGTGTCTGTATGCCACTTGGCGTTGAACTTGTGATACCAGGTCTCGTAGTAACTCTGCACA
Organism: uncultured Acidobacteriaceae bacterium; assembly: GCA_964249375.1. GTDB lineage: Bacteria > Acidobacteriota > Terriglobia > Terriglobales > Acidobacteriaceae > Edaphobacter. Next base: position 13,797 of record CAXUCK010000002.1, on the reverse strand, counting down.
TTATTGTAGGCATAATTGCCCTTATTGAAGGAGTTGGCGCAGGTGTACAGTGCATCGCCCCCCTTGTGCCACGTGTAGTCCACGCAGGCCGTACCCGTAGGCTGGACATCCTTCGTCCAAGGCGCGACATCATTGCCGCCGGAGAAACCGCCCTGCACCAACCAGTGATCCGACAGCTTGATGGTGGCGACGATTCCTGTCTGGGTGTAGGGGTCGACGGTATACAGAAGAGAGTGCGAGTAGGTGTAATTGTTGGGCGCGAGCTGGGCTTCGATGTCCGGCAGCGAGATGTAGCGGCCGATGCGGATGTTCATTCCCTGGGCGACATGCGGAACGTAGATGTCGAGGTAGAACATGACCGGGTCGTAGCCGTACTCGTGGTTACGGGCAAGCAGCTGCTGCGAAAAGATGCCCTTGGTGGTGGTATAGCGGTAGTCCTGCCCATACAGCTGCGCAATACGGAATCCCCAATCCACGTGGTCGGTCTGTACGGTGTTCGGCAGGCGTTCGATGTAGAGGACCTGCTGGTCTGGCGTGATGCGGTTCGGGTTGTAATAGTAGGCGGCGGGGGAGTTCGCACCATCACCTTTATTGGATGTGCTGACATTGAAGCCGCCGTTGAACCAGCCATAGATCTTGGTACGGCTGCGGTTGCCGTTGATGGCTTGCATCAGCGGGTAGGTCTGTGTATCGGGTGCGCCGATGGTCGGCGAACCGCCGACGGAGTAATCGGAGCTCGGAAAAGGAGTCGAGTCCAGGGGTGCATCAAACCCGCGGCGAGCCGGGGCCGCACCTGCGGGTTGTGTGGGATGCCAGTCCTCGCGGTAGGCGTTCGCAAGACGGAGAAAGAAGTCTCCTGAAACGGCACCCGGTCCCTGCGTCGTAGGTGCTTGACTTGTTTTTACGTCAGCAGGGGATGTGGTCGTGCGATCCGAAGATTGCGAGAAGCATGGCGGTACAGCGAACAGCAGAAATGTAACAACAGACCTACGGAACATCTTAGGAAACCTCACCCTCCCAGTAGAACTCTGAGGCGCGAAGGAAGTCCGTACGAAACGCGCTAAAAATCCGTATGAGCCTTTGGCTCTGGGCGGAAGCGGTATCCCACCCAGGGTTCATTTTCGATGTAGCTTTCGCTGCCGGGCACATCGATCTTCTTGCGAAGCTGCGCTACCAGAACACGGAGGTAGTCGGGCTGGTCCTCACCGCCCGGACCCCAGACCCCACGCAGCAGTACTTTATGTGTGAGAACTCGGCCAGCGTTTCTGGCCAGGAGCAGGAGCAGATCGAACTCTTTCGGCGAAAGATGAAGTTCCTCATCACGAACGACGATCCGATGCGCCTCGATGTCGATCAGGAAGTCGCCCGCCTGGATGTTGCTGGGCTGTGCGGCAGGTTCGCCGCGCCGACGGAGCTGGGCCCGTACGCGGGCGAGGAGTTCGGTCACGCTGAATGGCTTCGTCATGTAGTCGTCCGCTCCGCTGTCGAGCGCCAATACCTTCTGCGCATCCTGATTGCGAACCGAGAGGACGATGATCGGGATGTCGGTGAACCTCCGAAGCGCCTTGGTAAGTTCCACGCCGTCCATGTCGGGCATGGAAAGATCCGTAATCAGCAGATCGGGCCGGACCTGGTCGAACATCTCCAGCGCCTCCAGAGCGTCAGGCGCGGTCGAGACCTCGAAGCCGTGGCTCTGCAACGACGCGCGCAACGCGCGCACGATTTGCCGCTCGTCGTCGACGATCAAGATCTTCATATTCAGTGTTTTTCCTGGGTGATGATATGTAGGTCGACGTGCGGTGCGGCGGCCGCGAACTGCTGTATGGCGCGGAAGTAAAGGTACTTTTTTAGACCGGTAAGCGCGGAACGACCAAAAATCACCTGCGTCATCCGTTGCTCGGTTGCAAACTTTGCGGAGGCGAGCGCAACGTTGGATCCGCTCAGGTGAACCACCCGTGCTCCAAGATTGGTCGCAAACTCGAAGTTCTCTTGCAGCGATCGTGCTCCATCGCCGTCGCGATCGCGGTTCGTGTCGAAGTGCAACACGTAGAACTCGGCGTCCGTCGCCTGTGCCAGACGAGCACCCCGAGCGATCAGGTCCCGCGCGGTAGCGCTCGCACTGATGCAGACGGCCACCTTCTCCGCGACGGCCCAGTGCGCTCCCAGGCGCTTTCGGGCGACATACTCGTCAAGCGTCCGATCCACCGCGCGGGTCACGCGCTGCAGTGCCATCTCGCGGAGCGCGATCAGATTGCCTCGGCGAAAGAAGTTGGCGAGCGCACGTTCAGCGCGCTCCAGAGGGTAAATGTCTCCTCGGCGCATGCGGGTCACCAGCGCCTCCGGTGTCACGTCGCTGATCACGATCTCGTCGGCACGGTCGAGCACCCAGTCCGGCACGGTCTCGCGCACGGTGATGCCGGTCAGCGACTGCACACGCGGCGTCAAACTTTCAATGTGCTGGATGTTGACCGTGGTCAGCACATCGATTTTGGCGTCCAGCAGAGCGAACACATCCTGGTAGCGCTTTGGAAACCGGCTGCCCTCCACGTTCGTATGGGCGAGTTCATCAATCAGGGCGATCTGCGGCTTCCTTGCCAGGATCGCGTTGACGTCCATCTCCTGAAACAACGTTCCTTTGTAGTCGAGCGCTGTCCGTGGCACCTGCTCGATCTTCTCTGCAAGCGCGGCTGTTCCGGTGCGACCATGCGTTTCCACGACCCCGATCACGACATCTTCGCCCCGGCTGGCGCGGCGAATCCCTTCGCTCAACATCATGAAGGTCTTTCCGACTCCGGGCGCATACCCCAGAAAGACCTTAAGGCGCCCTTTCTGCCGCTCCATTTGTTCGGCGCTGGCCAGCCAATCCTCAGGGCGCTTCTTTCGAGTGTCTGCCGGAGTGCTCATGAACCTATCATCTCAGTTGTGAACTCTGAACGAAACATCGCTCTCATGCGCTGGGTCGGCGCCGCCGCTGGACTGGCGGCCATCACCTTGGGGTACGACCGCTACGTCAAGGTCAACACCACCACAGTAGCGCTCACCTATCTCCTCTTCGTCTTATTTCTCTCGACGCGATGGGGGTTGCGATACGCCATTGCAGGTTCGCTTGCGGCGACAGCCTGTTACAACTTCTTCTTTCTGCCGCCAGTGCACACCTTTACCGTCTCAGACCCGCAGAATCTTGTGGCGCTTCTGGTGCTGCTGATTACGTCCGTTGTTTCCAGCCGTATGTCGGAACGCGTCCGCGAGGAATCGCGGCAGGCCCTTGTTCGACAGTCCGAACTCGAAGTCTTGTATAGCCTCAGCCGCGCCTTGATCCAAACAGACGAACTCTCCGTCCTGACGAACACCGTTCCAAGCGCGGTCGCAAGGGCGTGTCGGGCCCGTTCGGTGGTCTTCTATCTCTTGCAGGGCGATAAGGTGTACCTCGACGGTACCCCCCGGTCGGCCCCGCTTGGCCCAGCGGAGCTCCGCGCTCTTGCGAATGCATCGTCCGCATCCTGGAATCGCGAGACACGGGAGGCCACCATCCCACTTCGCACCGGCGTTCGGCCCCGTGGAGTGTTGCTCTTGAACGGCGTTCACTACTCCTTGCCAACACTCGAAGCAGTCGGGGGGCTGGTCTCAGTTTCGCTCGACCGCGCACAGGCGGTTGACGAGGTCACCAAGGCAGAAGCAGCTAAGGAAAGTGAACGGTTGCGGACGATGATGATGGACTCGATCACGCATGAGTTCCGTTCGCCGCTTACGGCAATCAAAGTTTCCGTCAGTACCTTGCGAACCGGCAAGACGGCTGACGCCAGTTCTTCAGAGCTTCTGGCAATCATCGAAGAAGAGACAGATCGCCTTGACCACCTGGTCACCCAGTCAGTCGAGATGGCAAAACTAGACACGTTGGAAGTCTCGATGACTCTGTCCCCGCTGAATGCGCGCCTCCTGCTGGAGCAGGCCTTAGGGGAAGCTGCTTCATCTCTGCTGGCACATCCAGTAACGATGCAAATACCTTCAGATCTGCCCATGATTGAGGCCGACCCGGAGTGGCTCATTAAGCTCACTGTCAACTTGCTGGAAAACGCCGCGAAATACTCCAAAGCAGGCGATCCGATCTTTATCACGGCAGAACCGCGCGGAGACGTGCTGGCAATCAGCATTGCCGACCGCGGAGTGGGGATCGACCCTCTTGAACAGGAATTGATCTTTGACAAGTTTTATCGTTCGCGAGAACGTGCGGGACATGTTCCCGGAACAGGCATGGGCCTGGCGATCGGCCGTGCGATCGCGAACGCGCATGGCGGCACGATCGAGGTCACCAGCCAGCCCGGACAGGGTTCTGTGTTTACCTTCACCGTCCGCGTCGCGGGACACTAACGATCTCTCGGCGACTCACTCGCCTGCAACGAATCCTGCAAAAGGGGTGCCGACCCAGGCAGCACCGTCGTCCAGAACCCCTACAGGCTACTTCGCTGACGGTCGGCCCTCCCTCACGTGTGGAGCTCGGCACGAGTATAAAGGTTCCGTCACGCTGCATTTAGGCAGCGTGTTCGCACGATTGGAGTCGCCATGGGATCCTTGCCCTCGTTCCGTCTTGAAGGTCAAAGTGCGCTGGTCACCGGAGCCGCTCGCGGCCTGGGCAGAGCCATCGCGCTCGCACTCGCCGAGGCGGGCGCGGATGTTGCGCTCGGTCTCCGCGACGTCAAACAGGACGACGGTGTAGCTGCCGAGATTGAGGCGCTTGGACGAAAAGCGTTACCGATTCAGCTGGACATGAGCAATCTGGAACAGATCCGTCAGGCGATCCATGCTGTGTCTTCGCAATGGGGCAAGCTGGACATCCTGGTAAACAACACGGGCGTTGCACCGACGAACCTTGCGTTAGACGTGCGCGAGGACGATTTTGACCGCACCCTAAACATCAATCTGAAGGGCACGTTCTTCGCCTGTCAGGCAGCCGGCAACCTCATGAAGCAGCAGGGCGGCGGACGCATCGTCAACATGAGTTCGCAAGCGGGTTTCGTCGCCCTGCCCACAGAGTCGGTCTATTGCATGACCAAGGCAGGCATCGCGCATTTGACCAAGTGCCTGGCCGTTGAGTGGGGGCCTCACAAGATCAACGTCAACGCTGTCGCTCCTACCTTCATCCACACCCCTGGAACGCAGCCAGCGCTCTCCTCGCCGGACTTCTACGCCGAGACTGTGAAGAACGTCGCCGCCCTGCATAGGATTGGAGAGCCACCCGAGGTCGCCGGCGCAGTTGTCTTTCTGGCCTCGGAAGCAGCATCACTGATCACCGGCCATACTCTGCTGATAGACGGCGGCTGGACAGCCGTTTAGACGAAGCAAAGCGATCACACGAACGCAGCACGCTGACCTGGATCGGTTTCGCCGAGCTGCGTCGAAACACTCGATTCGGCACGGTCCGGGTTTCGTCGATAAATGCTATGCACTCGACCGCCGCGCACTTTTGCGCTGAACGGGAAGAGCATGCGCGATATTTGCAAGGTGTAGAGAGGCGCTCATTTTGCAACTGCTTGTATTGCCCACATCGCGTCTACCAACCTATGCTTGCATTCGAGAAAGAGGGTTCGGGCGGTCCTCTGCTCTTCCTGTTGCACTGGCTTGGAGGAAGCGCGGAGACCTGGAAAAATGTTAGCTCTGGGCTGGCTGCGCGCGGACTGACGGTCGTCTCTATTGATCTGCCTGGCTTTGGTCACTCGGCGAGCAGTGCCGGGGATGACGTTGCTGCCGTGACAGCGCAAGTGTTGGAGGTGGTGCGACACCTACGCGAGGAGTGCCAAGGACCGAGCAACTCCTGGGCAATCGCGGGCCACTCTATGGGTGGCAAGATTGCCCTTATCATCACTCGCCGGGCGCTGGATGGTGAACCTGGCCTAGAAAACCTTCGCGCGCTGGCCTTGGTCTCGGCGTCACCTCCCGGTCCCGAGCCGATGTCCGATCAGAAACGCGCTGATCTCTTGGAGCACCTCGGCCAGTCCGCAGGCAGCGCGAAGGTTGACCGAAAACAAGCAGCCGCCTTTGTGGACGAAAACACTGGCAAACTGCCGCTGCTGACTGCTGTTCGCGAGCGGGCCATTGACGGCGTGCTCACCATGAGGCGCACGGCCTTTCGAGCGTGGCTGGAGCATGGAAGTCGTGAAGACTGGTCGGAGCGCGTCGGTGCCCTCGATCTCCCAGCGGCAGTCTTCGCCGGAACCGCCGACAGCGCTCTCGGCCCGCAAGCGCAACGCCAACACTTGCTCCCGCACCTGACGCAAGCCATGCTGGTCGAGCTGCCAAACACAGCGCATTTGGCACCGTTGGAGTGCCCCGGCGAGCTGATTGAGCAGCTCACCATATTCTTGTCTGCCGCGGGCTTCGTGCTGCGCGTTCCCGAGGAGCAGCCAGGTCCGCACACTTTGTCCATCATGCATTCCACGCACACCTCTCCACGGACCCTGGAGGTCATGCAAGATCGTCTCGTGCGATCCGAAGATTGGAATTATGAGCCGTCGGTGTTTTCTGTGGCTGAGTTCCGGACGCTTAGAGCGCTCGCGGCTGCCGTTGTTCCCCATGCTGGTTTCGACGTCGCGGCTTGTCTGGAGGCACAGCTGGCTCAGGGGAAAGGGGATGGCTGGCGTTTCTCGGAGCTTCCCGAGGATTGTGAGGCGTGGCGACGCGGCCTTGCCTCACTGGATGCGGAAGCAAGCCGACGGCACAGCGTTTCTTTTCTCGGTCTCTCGTCCGACCAGCAACTCGATCTACTCAGGGATGCGGCTGCCGGAAAAGTGGAACCTGGCTTACTGAACAGATGGCACCTCGGCGATTCCGTCAAGCTGCTTTCCGCGGGGGCGATGGAGCATTGGTTCGAAGATGTGCGCGCGGAGTTCACGCGAATCTACATGGGCGATCCACGCACGATGAACCGGATCGGCTACACCGGCTTTGCGGATGACCTCGGGTTCACTCTCATCCAGCTCGACCAGCCAGAGGAGTTCTGATGTTGAACGGCAAGTCTTTCATCGCTCCTTCTCCGGTGCGGCAGTCTGATCTGGGTAAGAATGAACTCGCTCGGCTGCGCCCATCCATGCGCCGTTATGAGGACGCGCAGGAAACCGACGCCGTCATTATCGGCACAGGTGCTGGGGGCTCTCCTTTACTGGCGAAACTCGCTGCTGCCGGTCTGAAGGTCGTCGCTCTCGAAGCCGGCACCTGGTTCGAAGCGCCTGCCGAGCAGTTCCCCACCGACGAGCTTGCTGCCGGGCAAATCTATTGGACCGGGGAACGCCTCTCCGGTGGCTCCACCCCGCAGGTGCACGGAGGAAACACCTCTGGCTCGGGCGTAGGCGGCTCCATGCTGCACTGGGGTGCGTTCTGCCCGAGGGCCGATGAGCGCGACCTGAGTCTCAAAACTGAATCCGGCTTAGGTTCGGACTGGCCCGTTAGGTCGAAGGACCTGCTGCCCTTCTACGAAGAGGTGGAAGCCTTCTTGGGAGTCTCCGGTCCAAACCCCTATCCCTGGGATCCCACCCGTCGTTACCCGACTGGCCCGCTGCCCATCAACGGACCTGGCCAACTCATGATCAAGGGCTACCAGGAGATCGGCATGCGTGCTTCAGCCGCGCCACTCGCCGCGCTCAGCCAACCATACAGCCGTCCGGAGTACGAGACGCGCAACGCCTGTGTACACCGCGGCTTCTGCCATCAGGGCTGTCGCAATGGCGCCAAGGGCAGCATGGACGTGACATACCTGCCTTGGGCCGTGCGCAGCGGCGCCGAAATCCGGCCACACTGCTTTGTGACCGCATTTGAACAGGACGTCACAGGCCGGCTCACCGCAGTGATCTATCGCGACAGCACAGATCCGAACCGTCCCGAAACCCGTCGGCAGAAGACCCGCAACGTTTTCCTTTGTGCCGGGGGCATCGAGACACCTCGCCTGCTATTGCACACCGCGTTGGCGAACGGCTCCGGTCAGGTAGGCAAAAACTACATGGGTCATGTCTCACCTCAGGTCTGGGGCACGTTCGATCGACAGGTCCGCATGAACAGGGGCTTTCCTGCGACCGTAATCTCCGAGGACACCTTACGCCCGAAAGCAGCCAACTTCGCCGGCGGCTACCTCGTCCAGAGTCTCGGCGTCGTTCCAGTGACCTGGGCGACAGGCGTAGCCCGGGCGCGCGGCCTGTTTGGGGCCGAACTCACGCGTTACCTCGCCGACTACAACTTTGTCGCCGGCATCGGGGCAAATGGGGAGATGTTGCCCTCATACGGTAACTGCATCACGCTTTCCGCGACAGAGACCGACGAGCACGGCGTTCCGAAGGCCGTCATCGAACTCAGCTACGGGCCGAACGAAAAAGCGATAGAGAAGCACGCTATCGGCATCATGACAGATGCTTGGAAGGCGGCCGGCGCACGTGACATCTGGTCGATGCCGCGAACCGCGCATACCATCGGCACCTGCCGCATGGGCCACGACCCCGAGACCTCCGTCGTTGACGCTTTCGGCCGCGCCCACCAGATTCCCAATCTCTGGGTCTGCGACAATTCCGTCTTCCCCAGCACTCTGGCAGCCAACCCTGCCCTGACCATCATGGCCCTTTCGTTGAGAACGGCCAAGGAATTCTTAGCATCAGGTCGTCGCTGAAGCCGCAGGTATTTGTCTATACGCAGTCTCCTGCGACAGCGATGCTGCTGATCGCCAGGGTGCTGTGCCGGAGTTGCTGAGGGTCACAGTCCGAGCTGTGGAGATCGACACAACAACTTGTGCGCCAAAGGTGAGGGTGCTCGGTGAGAGCACCGCCCCGAAAATCGCCGGCGCAGCGCCGGTGCCACTCCACATCTGTCGATCAGCAGCCTATCGAGGGCCTTGGGAGAGTATCCATCCTTGACGCAACATCATCATAAGGAGACCCACGCACAACGCTGGCGATCTCTGAAACTGCCCAAGACCCCAACAGAGCTACCAAGCCGCATTTCGCATTCCATGTGGTAAAGAAGACGTTCTCGAATTTACTCGGAAGTGAGGGACTGGCGGAGAGTGAGGGATTCGAACCCCCGATAGCCTTGCGACTATGTCTGATTTCGAGTCAGGTGCATTCAACCGGGCTCTGCCAACTCTCCGTAGCGCCAGTTTATCCTGAAAGCTGGGTGCAGCAAAAGTGGATCTCTCTCGGGCACAGACGGCATCAGCGGGCGATTGGACGCCTGAACTGCGGCACTGGCTCACGGGCGCAGCCCGGGTCGTGGGCTTTGATGCGGTTGGGATCGCGTCGGTCGATTCCGTTACAAGCGAGACTGAGCAGCAGGATCGGAAGCGTTTTGAGCAGTGGCTCGATCTCGGTCGTGCCGGGGAGATGGAGTACCTGAAGCGGCGAGATGACGTTGGAGAACTCCTGCGGGCAGCCGTGCAGGTGCCGATGCCGTGGGCCCAGTCCGTCGTGCTTTGCGCGTTCAACTACAACGCTCCTTATGCCGCCTCGGTCGAGCCAGCACCTGCCACCACTGGCTGGATCGCCCGTTACGCCTGGAGTGGCACGCCAAGAAACAACGCCGCCGAACCTGCACAGCTTCTGCCGGCCGACTACCATGACGATCTCCTAAGGCGTCTTCGCACGCTCGATGTCGAGCTCAGCCAGCACGGGCAGACGCGCTGTTACGTCGACACGGGGCCGATGGTAGAACGCACCCTGGCCGCGCGCGCCGGCCTCGGTTGGATCGGCAAAAATACCTGCGTTCTGAACCAGGAACTCGGCTCGTGGCTGCTGCTCGGAGCAGTCGTCACCTCGCTCCATCTGCCGCCCGAGCTCGCGCCAGAGCTCGCCCAGGATCGCTGTGGCAGCTGCACCCGTTGTCTGGATGCCTGTCCCACCAACGCGCTCGTGGCGCCGCGGGAGATGGACGCCTCCCGCTGCATCGCGTATCTCACGATCGAAAAGAAGGGCGACATTCCCGAGCCGCTTCGCGAACCCATGGGCCGGCAAGTGTTCGGCTGCGACATCTGCCAGGACGTTTGTCCTTGGAACCGTCGCGCTCCGGTTAGTCTCGATGCCAGCCTTCAAGCGCGTCCAGAGCTGGTCAACCCCTCTCTGGCGTGGCTTGCCAGTATGGATTCCGCTGAGTTTAAGCACACGTTTCGCGGTTCACCGCTCGAGCGCACCGGCCGCAAGCGACTTCGTCGCAACGTCGCCATCGCCATGGGAAACAGCCATGATCCGCAGCATCGGCCGGCGCTCGAGGCGTGGCGAGCCAGCGAAGATGATCCTGTTCTTGCCGCCACGGCCGGCTGGGCGCTCGGCCGCCTGCCAGCCCAGTCGTCGGCCTCCTTGCATTCCGAACCGGAGAGCACCCCGGCGGCGACCGGAGACAACCGCAGTTCTCCTGACCCGCTCTGCTAGCATCGGGAAGAACGCCCGACCTGGCGTTTGCAGCCGTTCGCGTCCTATGTTGACCACTTCGTCTCAGAGCGATCGCGTCAGTGAGCCCGACCTGACCGGGCGCGTTCCCGACGAACTTCCGCGCGCTGCGTCATCGTCTGAGCAGCACTCGCAGCTCGCCGCGCTGTTCAACTATCTCACCCGCACCGAGGTTCACACCTACGCCTTCAGTGTCGCGGCCAACGTCATCCTCTCGCTCTTTCCCTTCATCGTTCTTCTGCTCACGCTGAGCGACCGCCTCTTTCACTCGCCCGGCGTCCACGTCGTGGTTGCCGACATGATGAAAGCCTTTCTCCCCACGGGGCAGGATTTTGTCATGCGGAACATGGAGGCGTTGGTTCACCCGCACAAGGGAACACAGATCTTCTCCGTCGTCATGCTGCTTGTCAGCTCGACCGGAGTCTTTCTTCCGCTGGAGGTCGCGCTCAACCGCGTTTGGGGTGTTCCGCGGAATCGATCGTATCTTCACAATCAGGCAGTCTCGCTCGGCCTGGCCTTTGCGGTCGGTGTGCTGGCCATGATTTCGGTAGCCATGACCGCCAGCCAGCGTTCGCTACTCACCTGGATCTTTTTCGGGCACACCGGCAACGTGGTCTTTGCTGTGCTCTCACATGGCTTCTTACGCTCGGTGGCCGTACTCGCCAGCATTCTGCTTTTCTTCCTTATCTACTGGATTCTCCCTTTCTGCAAGATTCCCGCGCGCGCCGTTCTGCCAACGGCGATTGTGGTGGGCCTCGTCTGGGAACTGGCCAAGTATCTCTATGTCCTTGCGCTTCCATGGCTCGATCTCCGCGCGATCTACGGCCCCTTCTACATTTCGGTCGGCCTGATGATGTGGGCGTTTTTATCCGGTCTGCTTCTGCTCGCTGGGGCTCACTTCTCAGCCACGCGCTACACCCGCAAGCTGGCGCGTGAAGCTGCCGACGGGAAGGGACCGGAATGCCCGTAATTCCACCAGCCCTCCGTTCGTTGCGGAACGTCATGGATGCGGTGCGGCCGGGACTGCCGCGGGTCGTTGTTTGGCTGGCCATTTGGCTCGCCGTCTTTTCGGCCTTCCGGCTCTTGCCTGGAACCGCCGGCGTACTTTCCACCGTGCTCCAGATGCTGACCGGCTTCGCGCTGTTTGTCTCTCTGCTGCCGCTACTTTGGCAGCTCACACGGCGCCGCCTGCTGTGGAGCCTGCGCAGCAAGCTGGTCCTTACCTACCTGCTCATTGGAATGGCGCCAGTCATCCTGTTCGTCACGCTGGTGCTGATCTCCAGCTATATCGCTGCCGGCCAGTTCTCAATTCACTTGGTAGAGACGCGTGTGCAGGCTGAGATCGAGCGACTCAACGTGAGAAACAACGGCAACATCCTTCACATCAGCGATCACGCAGCAAAGGGACCGCAAGGAGATGTGGATGAGAACACCCTGACCCCGAAGTCTTCACCTCCTTCAGCTGCAGCTCTGCCCGTGCCCAGGGAAGACGTTGCTCTCTTTCTCGATGGCCGTCCCCTGGCCGAACCCGACCTCCGGAAACGCAGGCAGCGTCCGCTTGGGCTGCCGCCATGGGCGCTGCACCTGCCCGGCTCCGCCTTTAGTGGAACCGTGCTCGACAACCGCGATCTGTTCCTGGTGTCCGTCCGTCAGCAGCGCCTTGCCAGTGGCCAGGAACTCAGCATCGTGAGCTCCGTTCCCGTCACCGCCGACATCATGGCGGAGCTGGCCGAAGGAGTCGGCCGAGCTGGCCTGGTAGCCTTGCTGACCGGCAGCGACGCCGCCGGAAGCGGCTTCCGTTCATCCGCACCTTCCACCGCCTCGCAAACCCCCATGGCAGTCGGCGACGCTCCTTCAGACCGCCTGCATCGCGACCTCGGGCGAAGTAACTCCGTCTTTGGCGGAACAGAACCGCCCGGTGTGAACGCCCTGGATTTCCGCGTCCGCTTCCAATCCACACTGCCCGTCACGAATTGGGACACGGGCGAAGCGGACAACATCCTCGTTGAGGTGGATTCCCGGCCATCCCTGCTCTATCGCCAGCTCTTCGGCGGTTCACTCAGCGGCATCGTGACGCGCGTCATCCGTATCAGCTTGTTCGTGCTGTGCGTCGTCTTCGCACTCATCGAGACGCTCGCGCTGTACATGGCCGCGCGCCTCAGCCGCACCATCACCGCGTCGGTCTCCGACCTTTACCAGGCCACGCGCAGCGTCGATCGCGGTGACCTCACGCACCGCATCGGTGTCGAGCGCGACGACCAGCTCGGGGAACTCGGCCAGTCGTTTAACCGCATGACCTCTTCACTGCAGCGCCTGCTTGTGGAGCAGCAGGAAAAAGAGCGCATGCAGAATGAGCTCTCGATCGCCCAGGAAGTTCAGGCCAATCTGTTCCCCCGCCAGAACAACGGCCTACCCAAGTTGGAAGTCCATGGCATCTGCCGTCCCGCGCGCTCCGTCAGCGGCGACTACTACGACTTCATCACATTCCACGAGCGAGCGCACAACGGCCAGCCGCTCGGCCGTCGAACTGGCCTTGGCATCGCGATCGGAGACATCAGCGGCAAAGGCATTTCTGCGGCGCTGCTGATGGCGACCCTGCACTCCGCGGTGCGCGCCTACCGTTTCGCCAGCGAGGAGCTCATCCTCTCAGAGTCCGCCGTGGCGGGCCTTTCAGCCAGTCGCGACGCGGGAAGTTCGACCGGCACAGGAGAGCTGTTCGAATCGCCCGGCCGCATCCTTGCGCTACTCAATCGGCACCTTTACCGCAGCACGCAACCGGAAAAGTACGCGACCCTGTTTCTTGCTTACTACGATGCAGCGAGCACCCGTCTCACTTACTCGAATGCAGGCCAGCTGCCGCCGCTGATCCTGTGCCGCGAAGGCACGGTTCGCCGGCTCGATAAGGGCGGGACCGTCGTCGGCCTGATGGACGGGATGCAATACGAAGAAGACACGGTTTCGCTCGATCCAGGAGATCTCCTGGTCGCATACTCAGACGGTGTTACAGAGCCGGAAAATGACTTTGGAGACTTTGGAGAGGAGCGCCTGGTCGAAGTCGTCGAGCGTTACCGTGACGAGCCGCTCCACGTCATCTCCGCGCAGGTGATGCAGGCGCTCGATGCCTGGATTGGTGCTGAAGAGCAGCCCGATGACATCACCCTCGTTCTCGCGCGTCAGCTCTAATTTGCTTTTATTGCGCCACGCGAAATGCCTTCACCACGATGTCATTTGGCGAAGCGCCCGCAGGAAGCATGGTAAACAGCTCCGGCCCCTGTTTACTCTGTGTGCGGATGACGGCGACATCACCCGATCGCGCATCGGCCGCCAGCAGCAGGTGCTCATCAGCAGAGAATGCGAGCGCGTCCGGTCCGGGACCCGTGTGGAT
>CAXUCK010000001.1:52748-64722 GCA_964249375.1 uncultured Acidobacteriaceae bacterium | reverse complement strand
GCTGGACTTCGGTGGCGGCGAGGTTTTCGACTAGCTGGTTGTGCGTTTTGGCACCGATGATGACAGAAGTGACGAAGGGCTTCGCCAGGGTCCAGGCGAGAGTAACGGTGGCAACGGAAACGTTGTGCGACTTTGCGATTGGGTTGAGGACGTCAAGAATCCTCCAGGTGCGTTCCTTGTCGACGAGCGGGAAGTCGAACTCGGAGCGGCGAGAGCCTTCGGGCTTCTGGTGCTCTCGGGAGAATTTGCCGGAGAGGAGACCGCCGGCGAGGGGGCTCCAGACGAGCAGGCCGGTTTTGGAATCTTCGAGCAGGGGAACGATTTCGCGCTCAAGGTCGCGTCCGGCAATGGAGTAGTAGGCCTGAAGAGTGTCGAACTTAGCCAGGTTTTTGTGTTCGGAGATGCCGAGGGCTTTCTGGATGCGCCAGGCGTGCCAGTTGGAGACGCCGATGTAGCGGACCTTGCCGTTCCCGACGAGGGTGTCGAGGGCACGCAGCGTCTCCTCGACGGGGGTGACCAGGTCGGTGGCGTGGATCTGGTAAAGGTCGATGTAGTCGATCGCGAGGCGTTCGAGGGAGGCGTCGACCGCATCCATAATGTGGCCGCGGGAGGCGCCGACGTCGTTTCGGCCGGGGCCCATGCGGCTGTAGGCCTTCGTCGCGATCACCAGGTCTTTGCGGGCGATGCCGAGGTTCTTGAGGGATTGGCCGAGAACAACTTCGGACTGGCCGTTGGAGTAGGTGTCGGCCGTATCGACAAAATTGACGCCGGCATCGATGGAAGTTTCAAGAGTTCATCGGCGCCGGTCTGGCTTACGCCGGCGATGGACTTCCAGATGCTTTCCGAGCCTTCAGAAAAGGTCATGGTGCCGAGGCAAATTTCAGAGACGAGAAGGCCGGTGTTGCCGAGGGTGTTGTAGCGCATGGCGTCCTTGGGCCGAGGAGAGGTCGGCGGTTCACCTGTGGGATGCTTCCGAAAGGGGGTGCGACTCAGGCGGGTGGGTGAGCGATGTGGCCAGGGCGAAGCGTTGGTTGAGGAAGCTGGGCTCGATCGGGATGATGGTGTCGGCGAGATTCGGTGCGCTGCAGGGATCCGATCTGCAGAGGTCGCGGAGAAAGGTTGCTTCTAACGGAAGGCAAGCCTACACGCGATTCCTGCAGATCACACTGCCGCCCGGCTGAGTTATCGCCCGTGCTCTTCCAGGTACTTTTCCACCTCCAGGGCGGCCATGCAGCCTGAGCCTGCGGCTGTGATGGCCTGACGGTAGCGGCGGTCCTGAATGTCGCCACAGGCATAAACGCCTGGGAGGACCTGGCCGTTGAGGGTGCAATGAACGTTGTTCTGGGTGAGGATGTAGCCGTCGGGGTCGAGGTCGAGCAGGCCGTGAAACGCTTTCGCGTTGGGCTCGTGGCCGATGCCGAGAAACATGAAGGAGACCGGGAGGGTCGTTTCTTCGCCGGATTTGCGGTTCTTGAGCCGTAGACCTTTGACGTCCTTTTCCTCGACGCCGAGGACTTCTTCGACGGTGGTGTTGGTGACGAACTCGATCTGCGGGTGAGCCACGGCGCGCTCGAGCATGATTTTGGAAGCGCGAAACTGCTCGGAGCGGTTGACGAGAGTCACTTTCTTGGCGAAGCGCGTCAGAAACAGAGCTTCTTCCATCGCGGAATCGCCCCCGCCGATCACGGCAATCTCCTTGCCGGAAGCAAAGAAGCCGTCGCAGGTGGCGCAAGAAGAAACGCCGTAGCCGATCAGGGCCTGCTCAGAGGGCAGATTAAGCCAGCGGGCGCTGGCGCCGGAGGCGATGATGAGGGTGCGGGTACGGATCTCCTCCGAGCCGACCTGGAGGCGAATGGGGTGGGAGGAAAGATCGATTTTGTCGAGATGCCCCATGCGCAGTTCCGCGCCGAAGCGAGTGGCCTGCTTCTTCATGTTCTCGATCAGTTCGGGACCTTGGATGCCATCCGGCCAGCCGGGAAAGTTTTCGACCAGGGTGGTGATGGAAAGCTGGCCGCCGGGCTCGTGGCCTTCAAGGACAAGCGGCTTCAGGTTGGAGCGGGCTGCGTAGATAGCGGCAGTAAGGCCGGAGCAGCCGGAGCCGAGGATAACGGTGTCGCGAACGGTAATTTCTGACATAAGGGGCCTGCTTAGTGTAAATGCTTGGGATGAGCGGGACGATTCAGGGTGAGTTGCTGTGATGGAGGAGAGTGGATGCCGGGCGAGGTCGTGATGGAGACGGCGCAACTTGTTTTTCGGTGTTGGACGGATGCAGACTTGCCGCTGGCGACGAGGTTGTGGGGCGACGCGGATGTGATGAGCCTTCTGGGTGGGCCGATGTCGGAGGAAGCGGTGCGGGAAAGGCTGGCGCAGGAGCAGCGGACGTGGCGAGATCACGGTTTTCAGTACTGGCCTGTGTTTCTGCGGTTGGGCGGCGAGTTGGCGGGGTGCGCGGGCTTGACGCCGTGGAGCGATGGGGCGGGATGCCTGATGGCTGGCGTGCACCTCCATCGGGCGGATTGGGGCAGGCGACTGGGCGAGGAAGCAGCGGCGGCGGTGCTGCGATACGGCTTTGCGCAGCCGGGAACGACGGAGATCGTGGCGGGTCACCATCCGGAAACCTGGCGTCTCGTCGGCTGATCCGGGCTCTGGGCTTTACGTATGAGACGGACCAGCTATGGGCGCCGACGGGTCTGATGCACCCGTTCTACCGGCTGAAGCGCAAGGACTTTCAGTGATGGGCGTTTCTGGGCTAAAGGTTTGCTGGGCGCAGCCGATAAGAGGGTCAAGCATGCGAGAGAATGGAGGGATGGCAAACCTGACCCTGGTGTATGGAATGAGATTGCTGCCCGCAGACGAGTTAGCAGAGGTGAGCGAGGCTCCGATCAAGCTGAAGAACGGCAACGAAGCTCGCGTCACGATGCATGTGCTCGAGGGCTCGCGCGAGCAGATTGAGGCACAACTCAAGCTGAGCCTGGATGCGTTTTTCGATCTGTACCCGGAGATCTAGCCGGCAGACGGTGGCACTGCTTGTTCAGAGCCTGATCGCGAGGACGAGGTCGTCGTGCAGGGTCGTGCCCACCTGAAATTGCCGGGTGCCGACCACCTCCAACCCGTGGTGCCGGTAGAAGGCGATGGCCGGTTCGTTTTGACCGTACACGCCGATGAGGAGGCGCGAGGCATGGCGCCTTCTTGCCTCCTCCATGGCCCAGCGAAGAAGTGCGCCCCCCGTACCGCCACCCTGGAAGCGGTGCAAAACGTAAATACGTTTCAGCTCGAGGTCGCCGGGCTCGAGAGGGATGGGGAGGTCGGGAGGACAAAGCACAGCGTAGCCGACGGGAGCGCCCGTAGGTGTCTCCACCAGGCAAGAGGCCGATCCAGGATCTTCGAGCCAGGCGGTGTACACCGCGGGAGCGTGCTGGTGCTCGCTGTGCAGGAGGATGTCCGTGCCGGTGAGGTCGTGGGCGTAGCTTTCGAGGAAGGTAGCGCGGCCGATGAGGGCGAGCATTTCGGCGTCGGTTGGCGTGGCTGGGCGAAGGGTGAGGGGTGGCCGTGGTACTTGGACGCGACTGCGGTTCTTCGACTGAGTTGCAGAGGTGCTCACAGGCTCGATTGTAAGAGAGCGGGAACTCAAGCGGGCAACAGCTGCCTGGAGTTCCCGGTCGAGCTATTTGGTTGACAGCTGCAGGACCTGCACGGAGTAGGGTGGCACGATGTGCTCGAAGTGATGTCCGGCTCCTTTGAGCGTGGTCTTCACGGGCGTGATGCGTGTGGGGTCCTTGAGGGTGTTGGTCTCGGCTGGGTTCGTCCCTGTCAGCGTGACGAGAGTTCCTTCCTTGGCGATGTGCGCTGCTCCATCGAGGGCGATGGCGACGGGCTGCGGGTCGGACGAAGCGTTCACCAGCTTGAGATACACCGCCCCTGTCGCCGTGTCATCTGTCACGGAGTAGAAGAAGCGATCGCCGGCGCCGGTGACCGAGCTTTGCGGGACCGAGCTGCCGAGGTACTCGGCGAACATGGCCTGGGCGTAGAACGAGGGCGAACCGTAGCTGGAGAGCGCGTCAAAGCCGATCAGGTCGGATTCCCACTGCATGCCACCGGGGTTGACGTTGACGAAAAGCGGCGCGTAGGAAGCAAGGAGGATGAGGTCGGAGTTGCGCTCCATGCCGGTCATCCACGCGGCATCGCCGAGGGCAGCACCGAAATTTGAGGTAGGGGCGCCTTCACGGGTCGCCCACTCGCCGACAAAGATCTTCGGGCCGTTACGGTCGACCTTGTCGTAGTGGGTGGCCTCCTTGAAGATGTCACCGGCGCGCAGGTAGTAGTGGTCGTCCAGCATGTCGGGCTTCATGCGTTTGAGTGGCGCCGTCGCGATGAGTTGAAGCTGCGGGTACTTGGCCTTGATCGCCTTATAGAACTGCGCGTATCGACCTTCGTAGCTCCCCGACCGGTCGAACCAGTCCTCATTGCCGATCTCAACGTAGTGCAGCGGAAAGGGAGCCGGGTGGCCGAGCTTCGCGCGCACCGCACCCCATTTGCTGGAGCTATCGCCGGTGACAAACTCAAGTTCATCCATCGCATCGTCGACGAACGACGCGAGATACGGGCCGGGGTTGATGTGCGTCCCGCGGAGCGAGTACCCGGCGTAAACGGCGAGCACGGGTTGAATTTTGAGATCTTCGGTCCACTCAAGGAACTCCAGCAGACCGAGACCATCGGTCGAGGCATAGCGCCAAGGGCTCGGGTGTCCGGGACGGTCGACCAGCGGACCGATGGTGTTCTTCCATTGGAAGCGCTCTTCCACGGTGTCCCCCTCGAGATAGTTGCCGCCGGGCAGACGAAGGAAGGTGGGATGCATGTCGGCGAGCTTTTCCATGATGTCGGGCCGATTGCCGTTGGCGCGGCTCTTGTACGTGGGCGGGAAGAGCGAGACAAGGTCGATCCAGAGCTTGCCGGCGTGGCCGACGGTGAGCATCAGGTGGTTTTCGGACGAGACATCGAGCTTGGCGGGCGTGGTGAGCGTGAACTCATACTGCTTCCACTCGGTTGAGGGTTCGGCCGTCGTGGCCGTAACAATCACCTTGGCGGAGTTGTCGTTCATGAGCGAAACGGTAATCGGGCCAAGACCTGCGGAATCGGCCTTGGCGTAAAGGGATCCCTTGTAGGTCGTTCCTGGGCGTACCGCCATGCCCCACCAGCCCTCATTGAAGACGCCGGCCTGGTTCTTCGGATCGGCCTTGGTGACGTCGATCTCGAGGCTGGTCTGGAGGGCGTCGCTCGGACCCTGCGTACGATCCAACTGCATCGTCGCCCCGGCATTGCCATCCTGAACGAGATACCAGTGTGCGGGATGGGAAAGGTCGTGCTCGGCGAACGTGCGGTTACGGACCATCTCCGCGTACAGACCGCCATCGTAGGAATAGTTGATCTCCTCAGTCATCAGCCCGTACAAGGTGGGGCTGACGGCGTGAAGTGGCTTGTCTAAATTGATCGACAAAGTCGCGGGCGAGGCTTGCTGCACCGTCGCGCTTTGCTGGGCAAGGATACCGACCGGGCAGTAAACGAGGATGATCGCGAGCAGAGGGTGGGTGAAGCGGTTGACCATTGGGTACAGTGCCTTTCGCGTGGTAAACGTTTACAGAGCCTTGCGCGGTCTAGCTTAGTCGCTGGCGAACGATGCAAGCAAGATTTGTCTTTGGTCAACCGACGAGGGCACGTGGCATGATGATGGCTCACCCCTGATGGAGAAGGAGAGGCCATGCACCGCAGCACACACGGACGATTGAGACTCGGAGGTCTGGTCTCCGCGGTTGCCGGAACCGCGATCCTGTTAGCCACGAGTGGATGTCACTTGGCGCCGACCGGAAACGCAAACAACTTCAAGAAGGGGGTTGCGAAGTACCTCGCCGACCACCCGGATTGCTTGTACAAGCAGGCCCTGCGCTTCCCCTACGAAACCTCGTCCAAGGCTGAGATCGCGCAACTCGATACCTTGGTAAATGCAAAGCTGCTCGAGCGCGGGACCGAGCCGGCAATCCACATCGATCGATACACAGTCTCCGATTACGGCCAGAAATCGGCGCCACGCTTCTGCTACGGCTATCGCGAGGTAAACGGGATCGATAGTTTCACGGCACCAGCAAAGGGCAGCGATGGATTCATGGAGTCACAGGTGACCTACCGCTATACTTTGCGAGACGTGCCAGTCTGGGCCAAAGATGCCGATATCGGGCGCGCCTTCCCGGATCTGGCGAAGAGCTTGACTTCACCGGCGCCCGCGACGCTGACGCTGGCGCAGACGGGTGCGGGCTGGCAGGTGCCGGACTAGAGCGATTTAAAAGACGGGGATCTTGGGCGCGCTGCGAATGCCGAGAACGTTGAAGTCGCGCAGCTTGTTCTTCAAGACGTAGATCAGACGGTTATTGCCGTTTGGGTCAGTCGGCATCATGAAGAAGCCCGCACCAAGGACGTAGTCGTGCGTGTTGCTGATCAGGCCCTCGATCATCTCACCGTCTTGGAAGCGCACGCGGACCCAAAGGCCCTCCATGACTGGAGCATTTTCGTGGAAATGGAGGGCGCGGTGCTTTAGGTCGCCATCGAAGGTGCGTACGAAGAAAATTGCCTTTGCATCGCGCACCGGCACTTCACGAACGTCACCCGTCTCGGGCGAGGTGAGCCGGATGGATTCGATCGGGTGCTGCGGCGCATTGCGCACCAATTGCTCGACGGAGCCTAGATCGCCGACCTGCGCAAGTCCACGGACGGCATGATCCTCAAAGCGGACGACAACTTTGTAAGTGCCTGCGGACACCGGGTCGGTCTGGTGACCTAGGCCGCCCCTGGCGGCGACAGATCGTATTGCTTGATCTTGTACAGCAGAGCTTTGTAGCTGATCTGCAGATCGTTTGCTGCCGCCTTCCGATTCCATCCCACTCCCTCCAGAACCTGTTGAATTGCTGTGGCTTCGGCGGAGCCCTTCAGGCTGCGCACCATCTGCTTGAGACCGCCAGCGCCCCCGGCATCCGTGTTTGACGGGGAAGGTTGGTCGGCGCCGGCCGACGGAAGAAGCTCGTCCAGAATCGACTGCTCTTCCCCGAGCACAAGATACCGGTTTACAACATTCTCGAGTTCGCGAATGTTACCGGGCCAGCTGTACTCGGTAAGGGCGCGGGTGAGATGGACGGAGAAGGAGAGCGGTGACCGGCTATATCGCTTCGCGGCTTTGCGCATGAAGTACTCGGCAAGCACGGGAATCTCTTCCTTACGGTTGCGGAGTGCGGGGATGCTGAGGGTAAACCCATTCAGGCGATAGTAAAGATCTTCCCGGAAGGTCTTCTGCGCCATGGCCTCCTTCATATTAATGTTGGTGGCGGCGATGACGCGGACGTCGACCTTCATCGGCGACCGACTGCCGAGCCGGGAAAATGTCCCGTCCTGCAGGACCTGGAGGAGCTTAGCTTGGAGAATGGCGGGCATCTCGCCAATCTCATCGAGAAAGATGGTGCCGCCACTGCAAATCTCAAATTTACCCGGCTTCGTCTTAACGGCTCCAGTGAAGGCACCTTGCTCGTAGCCGAAGAGTTCGCTCTCCAGAAGGTCGGCCGGAACAGCTGCGCAGTTGACCTTGAGGAAGGTGTGCTGGCTGCGTGAAGACATCTTGTGCGTGAAAAGAGCAAGGATTTCCTTACCGGTGCCACTTTCTCCAAGGATCAGAACCGGAATGTCCGCGCGGGCGACCAGCGATGCCTGTTGCTCCAGTTCCCGCATGCGTTTGCTGGAGCGGACAAAGGAGTGATGCTCCGTGAGTGGAACTTCCTTGGGCGCGTTGTCGGCTGGACGGCGATCATTAATCGCAAGGTGCTCTTCAATGGCTGCTTCGACATCGCTGGCGAGAAACGGCTTCATGAGGATGCCGCGCACGCCCAGGCGTATGACCGCTTCAAGGTCTTTTAGTTCGGCCGAGCAGGAAAGCACGACGATCGGGAGATGCGGCCTGGAGGTCCGGATTGAGGCCAAAAGGGGGATGGCGTCGCGATGGGGGTGCAGAGCAATCAGGAGAAGGTCGGCCTGCATCCCTTGTTCCAGCCGGCTGGTGAGGTCGCCCTCGTCAGAAAAGGCGTTGAGCGCATAACGCGCTTCGAGGGATGCACAGAGATAGTCGAGGACGGCGAGATCAGGCTCCAGGACGACTACCTGAGCACGAAGTCCCTTGGGTTTGGCCGAGGCAGGTGCAAACGACAACGAAGTAGACATCGGAACTCCCTGTTTGCTGGCTCGGATTCGCTGTCCGAAACTTGCCATTGGGCAAGACACCAGATGGAGCGCAAGGTTGCGCGGATCTAACCTGAAGCGATGCGGCTATGGCTCAGCAGCACCGTCTTGCTGGGGAGAATTCTAGCCGCATCGCCCAGAGGTCCGATAGCAAAATGTTAAGATTTTGCTGATTGGGGATGTAAACATTTTCCACTTTGGAAACTTCTGCAACTTCAGGGGTACGCACCGCGACGCAAACGGGATTGCGTGACTCAGGCTGTGTAAGGCCGCCCGAGCGTATGATGGCGGTATTTCCAGCCGCTGAGCTTGCTCTGACGTGAGAGCCGGCCATTGCGACGTGAAAAGCTGCCCGGGGCTGTTGTGACGAGTCAACCTCCTAGTTTGGCGGCTCACGTGCAGAGTGACCTGCATAGCCGTCCTGTTGTTCCGCTGACCCATCTCTCTGTGTTAGGACACGACCTTGGTTCCGATAGCCCACTCCACGACTTCGCCGCAGCTCCCTCCCATCGATATTCTGTTCGGTAAAACGCCTGCGATGCAGGCAGTTCGCAGCAAGCTCGAGCGGGTAGCGGAAACTGATGTTCCTGTTCTGCTACAAGGCGAGAGTGGAACAGGGAAGGAGATCTGTGTCCGGCTGCTGCACGCTTCTTCGATGCGGGCGAAGGGAGCCCTTGTGAAGGTAAGCTGCCCGGCCATCCCACATTCCCTGCTTGAAACGGAGCTGTTCGGGTACGAGAAGGGCGCCTTCACCGGAGCGCTGACGACGAAGCTGGGTCGGGTGGAACAGGCGCATATGGGCACTCTGTTTCTCGATGAGGTTGGAAGCTTGGATCTCGCGGTGCAATCGAAACTTTTGCAAGTGCTGCAGGACGGCACCTTCACGCGGGTGGGCGGACATGATCCGCGATCCATTGTGACGAGGCTCGTTTCGGTGGCGAACGCTGACCTGAGGAGCCAGGTGGAGGAGGGAACGTTTCGGCTGGATTTCCTCTACCGCATCAACGCCGTCACGGTCAACCTGCCGCCGCTGCGGCAGCGCATCATGGATCTGCCGGTGCTGATCGACTACTTCATCGAGCAGTATGCGAGGGTGTTTCACCAGACGCCGGAGCTGCTCTCCAAGAGCGCGATGCGGTTGATGCAGGGATATCACTGGCCAGGCAACATCCGGCAGCTGGAAAATTTGGTGAGAAGCTACGTGCTGATCGGCAGCGAGGAGGCGCTCGTGGCTGAGCTGGTCCCGGAAGAGTCTCGTGGAGGCATCACCACAGAGATTGACCTCAGCGAGCCGGTTTCGCTGAAACGGATCACGAAGAAGGCGACCCAGGATCTGGAACGGCAGATCATTCTGAAGGTGTTGCAGGCAAACAGTTGGAACCGGCAAAAGACGGCAAAGTGGCTCCAGATCAGCTACCGATCCTTACTGTACAAGCTGAGCGAGGTAGGCATGCCGGGCGTTCCACCGCGGCCTATTCGGATGGGTGCCATGCCTAAGCGGGAGACAGCGGCGGATGAGCGGGAGATGCGCCCGGTACCTCTGCGGCATCGGCCGCTCTAAGCCGCGACGGTCTTCCGTCGGCTGTGTCTTGGACGGCCGACCACGCCCGGAGCGCAGAGCTGCGCAGACCAGAGCAGCTTCTACTGAGCGCCGCGACGCCGAAGGATCGTCTTTACCGTCTCAAACATGATCAGGAGATCGAGGCCAAGCGACATGTGCTTGATGTAATAGAGGTCGTATTCGAGCTTCTCCCGGGTTTCGGCGAGGGTCGCACCGTAGCCATAGCGAACCTGGGCCCATCCGGTGAGGCCGGGGCGAATCATGTGGCGAAGCTCGAAATAGGGAATCTGCTCAACAAGCCAGGGGACAAATTCGGGGCGCTCCGGCCGGGGGCCGACGAAGCCCATGTCCCCCTTGAGCACATTCCAGAGTTGGGGGACCTCATCCAGCCGCACCTTGCGCATAAACATACCCAGTTTGGTGACGCGCGGATCGTTTTTGGTGGCCCACTTGGCGCCTGAAACCTCGGCGTCGGTGCGCATGGTGCGGAACTTCACAACCTGAAAGGGGCGGCCGCCCAGGCCGACGCGGGTCTGACGAAAGAAGATTGGGCCTGGAGACGACGTTTTCACCAGGAGCATGACAATGGGGAGAAAGGGTGCGAAAAGAAGGAGACCCACAGCCGCCGCGAGGGTCGAGGCAAGGCGACGTGCAATCTGCTGCGACGGCTTGAGGCGGAATCCCTCACTGTAGATGAAGGAGGAGGGACGGAGACTGTCGAGCTGGAGCTTGCCGGACAGACGTTCGAGCAGAGGGCCGGCCTCTTCGATGATGACGCCATCAAACCGAAGCTTCAGGAGTTCGCGCACCGGGAGGGCTCCTCGCCGGTCCTGCATGGCAACGATGACACGATCCACTTTGGGCTTTGGACCGCGAAAGGATTCGAGGATGCCCGCGAAATTATCGCGATCCTCCATTTGGGGAGACTGCGTTTCAGAAACTTCATCCCACCCGATGACGGACATTCCAGCATCTTTGCGGTCTCGCAGCATTTGGACAATGGTCTGGGCGCGCTCGCCAGAGCCGAGAACGTAAACGCGCTCGCGAAACGCGCCACGGCCGACAAACCACTCGTACGCACTTCTCCAGGCAACAAGCGCGGTGGTGAGAAAGGCCAGGCCGAGAAGAAGAACGTAGTGCGCAATATCCGCGGCGGGAAAGAAATAGATAATCGCGGAAAGAAGGAAAGACAGGAGACCCAGAACAAGCAGAAGGCGGAAATAGATTTCCCAGCGCTCCGAGATACGCTGCGGCTCGTAAAGGTCGAAGTAGTAGGAGCAGAGCAGGGTAAGAGCCGTGAGAAAGAGAATCTTGAGAGCGCCGTACTCGTAACTGAGGACAAGGTACGTATCGGGGCCAAGAACGAGCGCGGTGGCCAGAAAAAAAGAGCCACTGACGATCACTGCCTCGCAGAGCAGAAGCACGATGGTGCGGGTTGGGTAGTAAACGTTGAAGAGGCGGATCATGTTGCTGAGCCTGCTGAGGCCTCCTCGCGCCGGCCGTCATAGCCGTAATAGGCCGCGGACTGAGGAACTTTGGTTACAGCGTTGAGTACGACGCCCAGCAGGTTGGCTGCTTTGAGCTGCGTCTGCGCCTTTTGTGCCGTGGTGAAATCTGTGACGCCGGAGCGGGTGACTAAGAGCACACCGTCGGTGGCGCGGGAGAGGTTGACAGCGTCGGAAACCGGGAGGACGGGCGAGGAGTCGACAATGATCCAGTCGAAAACCGGTCCGGCATCGCGGAGGAGCTCAGCAAAGCGCGGGCTGGCCGAGAGATCCGACGCGCGGTCGCCGCCGTCGCCGCCAGGGATCAGGGTGAGGTTGGCGAGACCGGGGAAGGCGGTCTGGGTGCCGCTGGCCGAGGGAGAGCAGCGTTGCATCACGTCGGTGAGGTCGGCGCGTCCAGCAAGATAGTCCGCGAGACCCGGGTGCGGATCGCAGCCGAGCAGCTTGTGCAGAGTGTAACGGCGCATGTCACCGTCCACAAGGAGGACCTTGTTATTGCGGTTGCGGGCAAGACTGATCGCAAGATTGGCGGCGACGAAGCTCTTACCTTCCTGCGGAACACCGCTGCTGATCAACACGGAACGCAGAGGCTTGATGTCACGGAGCTCATACATGCGCGACCGAAGGCTGCGGAGCTGTT
>CAXUCK010000001.1:41796-52738 GCA_964249375.1 uncultured Acidobacteriaceae bacterium | reverse complement strand
GCGGGGCCGCGCTCCTGAAGGGCGGGCAGCGCGGCTACGTCCGGGTGCCAGGGGCGGGCGGAAATCGCATTGAGATCGAGGCGGGCACCCGGCATGGAGATCGGCAGCGAAAACGGCTTCTGGTGCTCGGTCTCGCGCTCCGGGAACGGACTAGCACCCAACTCGGGATCGACGAGCGCGGCAGCGGCCGAACGCGCATAGTACCCGCGAGCGGGCTGTTCCTGCTCCGGGGAGTCGGAAATGAGGGCGGAAGACCTCTCGGTCTCGGCTTTCTGCAGTGCTTCGTAGATGCGGCTCATCGATCCCGCCTTCCGGTGAGTTCAGATCCAGCTGCAAAGGCGGCGGGCTCGGTACCGGTGGATCGAACCGAGGGAAGGCCATTCATGGCAGCAGGGGAGAGAAGAAACGGTTGTGACTCCAACTCAAGTTCGCCGGCGACACCTTCGACGACTTTGGCGGGAATCTGTTGGAGTTGTTCGACATAGCCGACGATGAGCGCGTGCTCGCACAGCAGGTTGATGACGCGGGGAATACCGCGGCTATAGCGGTGGACGGTGTCGAGCGCTTCCGGGGTGAAAAGTGCCCAGGACGCTCCGGCGATGCGGAGACGTTCGGCGACATAGGCGCGGGTTTGTGCTTCGGTAAGCGGCTGGGTGCGGCACCAGAGGGCAACTCGCTGACGAAGCTGCCGCACAGAAGGATGCCGAAGCTTCTCTTCGAGTTCGGGCTGGCCAGAGAGGACAATCTGGAGCAGCTTTTCGGAACTGGTTTCGAGGTTGGTCAGAAGACGAATCTCCTCCAGCAGCTCCCAGGAAAGATTCTGGGCTTCATCCACGACAACCACACAGGTGTCTTGCATGCGGAACCGCTCGATCAGCCAGCGGTTGAGCTGGAGAAGCATGCCTGATTTTGTCCGGGTCGCGGGCGTGAGGCCGAAATCTGTGAGGACGAACTCGAGAAAGTCAAGTGGCTCAAGGAGGGGATTGAAGACGAAAGAGGTGGAGATGCGGCGGGCCTGGAAAGAGCCCAAGGCGCGGCGCAAGAGCGTGGTCTTGCCCGTGCCGACTTCGCCGGTAAGCACAGTGAAGCCCTTCCGGGCGGAGATGCCGTACTCAAGACAGGCGAGGGCCTCCCTGGTGTGGGGCATCATGTACAAAAAGCGGGGGTCCGGGCTGGTGCCAAAAGGACTGGTTTCTAGCTTGTAGAAGGCGTTGTACATGGATTAGGCACCTGCGTTGATGGGGTTGCCGGGAATGGCTGTGGGCTTGCTGCGTTTCCAGAAGCGCATCTTGGAAGGCCTATCGAAGGTCGAGACTTTATCGGCGGCTTCGTTCAGCGATAGCACGGCCAAGGTGGGCAGTTTCGTGAAGGCCCAGACATCACGCTCGGAGCGGATGGCGGTGTCACGATACTCGAGCAGGGCAATGATTGCGATGCCAAAGATGAGGCCGACCAGAAGACCGCCGGCAGCGAAGATCCCGCGCTTCGGGAAAGCGGGGGAGTCGGGGAGGTTCGGTTCGTCCATAATGCGGAATTGCTCGCCCTGTTGGCGGCGTTCAAGGTCAACGGCCATTTTGGCCTGCTCGCTTTGTTTGAGCAGGTCGTCATAGAACTGTTGTGAGGTCTGGTGGTCGCGGGTGAGGGTAGCGTATTCCTGCTGCACGAGCGGGCTTGAGGAGAGGCGGCCCTGGTACTCGTGAATCTGACCCTGGATGCCGGCCTGCTCCTTCCTTTTCTGCGCGATGCCTTGCTCGACGGCGCGGATGCCGGCACGTAGTTGTTGCATCGCAACCGGTTCGGAGCGGGGAACGGTGGGAACGCCCGCCGAAACCGCCGGGGCAGGGGTGCTTGCCTGTGCCATCTGTTTGCGAAGGTCAGCGATCTTCCGTCGTACGGCAACCACGTCGGGATAGTCGGCCGTGTAACGGTTGGTCAGATCGGCTTCTTGCGCGAGGAGGTTCTGGAGATCAAGCTGCTGCGAAGCTGGGGCGGCGCGGGGCTCACTTGGGGTGCCAGCCACTGTGGCGGGGCCAAGGTCGCGCGACTGCTGGGCGAGCATGGCTTCCTCGTAGCTCTTGTCCTGTTCCATGCGGTTGATCTGCTGGGTGGCAGCATCGAGCTGCGTGTTGAGACTCTGCAGCATGTTCATGTTCGAGGTGTCCTGCTCGGGCAGGCGACCGGCATTGCTTTGCTGAAACTTTGCGAGTTTGGCGTCCTGCTCGTCGAGCGTGCGCTTCGCATCGGAGAGCTGCTGCTGGAGAAAAGCGGTGGTCCCCTGGGCGGAGTTTTCGCGGTCGGTGGAGTTCTGGTTGACAAACAGCGAGGTGATGTCGGCACAGACGAGCTGGGCTGTGCGAGCATCGCTTGCCTTGAAGGAGATGAAGAAGCCCGGAAGGCCGCCGGCGCGCGCGATCTCCGATTGAATCAGCTTGATCTCAATCGCTTTCCGTGCCGTGTCGATACGGTCATCCATCGACATGTGCCCGCCGCCGTAAAGGTCATACTTCTCGATAATCGGTTGCAGGCGAGAGCGACTTAAAATCTGCTCCTTCATCGACGCGAGGCGGCCGTTGAGATCTTCGGTCACGACGGGCATGACGTACTTCTCCGGCACCCTCTGTTGCTCGATCAGAACCAGGGTTTGGGAGACGTACTGTGGGGAGAGCAGATAACTGCAAGCGTAAGCGACGATCGGAAAGATGATCGCGGGAATCGCAACGATCCAACTGCGTCGCTTGAGAATGGTGAGGTAGTCTTCGCGTGTGAGTGGCCGATGACCGAGCATGGGACTCCTTAGAATTGTCCGAGGCGAGTGGCCCGTGGACTGAACGAAACGCCGACAGCAAAGACATTGGACAGCCCGCTGAGAGCCGTGGAGGAGACTCCGAGGGGCGGGGTGTCGAAGCTTTGGTACTGGGCGGTGTAGCTGATGAATCCGGAAAGATTGTCGGTGAAGCGGCGGGAAAGCTGCACGCCGGAGTAGGAGCTGGAAACTGACCCCGTCAGCTGATACAGCGCTAGGGTAGGATTCGTGACCGGGGCGGTGCTGCCATTGGATAGACCATCGTTGTAGAAGTAGGTTTGGGTGGCGCCGATCGACCAGCCGCGGCCGAAACCATGCTGGTAGGAAGCCAGGAAACCGGTGGAGATGGCGCCGGGCTGGACGCCGGAGCCGCCATTCACACCGCGGGTGATGTGGATGCCGGCCGTTGTGGTATTGCGGACGTAGCTTATGCCGGTATCGGTGGAAACGGTCATGCGGGAGGGGATGCCGAGGGATTCAGAGCTGTTGATCCAGAGCGGACCGACGGAAGCTTCGGCGGTAAGGTTGCGCGTAAGACGACGGGAGAATCCGGCGTTGAGGCCCCGGCTGGTGAAGGAGTAACCGCCGGGGTAGCTGAACACGGAATAGCTGGCGCTGATGGATCCGGTGTCACGTACATCAAATTCGTGGTTCAGAGAGACCGACCCGGCGACCTGGGTGTTGTCGAAGCCATATCCGCCGAGAAATCGCAAAATACCGTAGTTGCCGGTCCCGGAGATGGAGGTCCTTGCGGTGAGCTGGCGCGACACGCCCACACTGGCGGAGTTGCTGACGCGGGCGCTATTGGTCGTAAGGATATTTTGCGCGGGTCCGTCGCCCGTGTAGACAGGCTGCGATCCAAGGTCGCCTGTGCCGGGAATCCCGGAGAGACCGACGGTAGGCGATGAGGGAAGATAGCTGACCGAATCCCCCAGACTAAACGTCCAACCGTGACCGATAAAACCTTGCGACAGGCTCAGGCTCTGGAACGGTTCGGTGGATTGATTCGATTGATTGCTGATAAGGACCCCGCCGGCGTAGACGGCCGAGAAGGGACGTGAGGTGCTTCCGGAGGTATAAACAACGTCCCCGGAGAGGTTCGTGCTGTAGTAGGGGCCGTTGGTGTCGGCATAGCCAGTCTGAACGACTTCAGAGGCATTAAGGCCGTAATCGAACTGGCCGTCAATCAGCGGCAACGACCGGCCCGGCGCGAACGGAGCCGGAGTTGCCGTAGCCGTGGGCAGCGCTTGTGCCGCGGCAAGCGTGGGCAAAGACGCGGTGAGCGAGACCAGAAGCAAACGCCAGTGCATGGGAGATCTCATGGAATGACGATGGTGTCGCCCGGCTGCAGAAGAAGGTCCTGGTGGCTGTCGCCTTTGAGCGCCTGCTTGTAATTGAAGGGGATCTTCTGCTCGTGGCCCTTTGTTCCGCGGAGTATATAGATACGTTTGGAATGAGCGAAGGTGGTGAGCCCCCCAGCCGAGGCGATGGCCTGGAGGGGAGTCATGTCTGAACCCAGGCTTATCGGTCCGACCTTATTAACCTCACCCACAAGGAAGACCTTGCGGCTGTTCACGGCGTTGACCTGAACAGAGACGATCGGATCCTGGATGTATTTCCTGAGCTTCGTGGTGATATCGGCGGCGAGCTGCATGGGCGTGAGCCCGGCGGCGGGAACGTCGTTGAGCAGCGCCATCGAGATCATGCCGTCTGGACGGATAGGAACGTTGCCGGTGAGCGTGGGCTCCTTCCAAACCGTGATCAGGAGGTTGTCTTCAGGACCAAGGATGTAATGGATAGCATCGACGGCGGCTGTGGCTGGAACAGTTGCCGAGGCACCCGGAGTTGGATTCGATGAAGAAGGGGACTGCGCGACGGGCGCGATAGCTGGTACGGATGTCGCCGGAGCCGTGGGCGGCGGCGGTGCAGGTGTCGTGCTTTGCTGGGCGAACAGGGGGGCCGCCGCGAACAGCAAGGTCATGCCAGCGCAAAGACGCCGCGGGATGCGGGAGAAAGATGCCGGAGAGCAGTCTCGCCGGAACTGCGAACATTGCATGGCCAAGATCCTATACCGTCCCGATCCGTGTGCTTTGGTCCGGCACAGCCGCTCAGCAAAGCCGGCGCCCGTACACACGGTGCTACTCAGTATAGGGGCTCGGTGTAACGGTTTGTTACGTGTCATCTACAACTAAAGTGTGCGGATGCAGGGCCCTTTGCCGGGAAAATGTTGAAGGGCGCGGGGTATACTTCCGATCTGTCCGACGATTCCCGGCGCCGCCCTTTCGCTGTGGCGGGTGTCTACGATGCGAGCGGTCGAGGAACAGTACCATGGATTGGACAGCAGGTGACCTTCGGGCTACAACGCCGGTTGCAGTAGGTGTGAACGATGGGCGATCGCTGGGTCCGGACGTTCGCAGTGTCCCGACCCGAAGCGGGGAGATGCGACCTGGCCTGCGGGTCTGGGGCCCGGCCGGAGTTCTGCTCCTGCTGATTGCCGCGATGTACTTCCGCATCGCGGCGAAGCTGGTATTGGACTGGTATGAGATCCCGGATTTTTCGCATGGGTTCCTTGTGCCGTTCTTTTCGGTCTTTCTTGTGTGGGACCGGCGAGCGGTTTTGCGAGCAACGCCGATCCAGCAGAGTTGGGCGGGTGTTCCGGTCATTCTCCTGGCCTTGTTCATCCTCTTTGTAGGCGTGTATGGAGCGGAGCTGTTTTCATCGCGGCTTTCGTTTGTGCTCCTACTCGCCGGGCTCATTTGGACGTTCTTCGGTTGGCCGATGCTGCGCGAGCTGCGGTTTCCGCTTGCGGTCCTCTTGCTTGCGATTCCCCTGCCGGCAATCCTCTTCAACCGGATCACCTTTCCGCTGCAGTTGCTGGCATCGCGCGTGGCGAGCGACATCCTGCCGATGCTGGGCGTTCCGGTGCTGCGGGATGGGAATGTCATTGAGCTTCCGATCATGAGATTGGAAGTAGCCGAGGCGTGCAGTGGCATTCGCTCTCTGATGAGCCTGTTTACGTTATCGGTCTTTTACGGCTATTTCATCGAGCGAACCACGGCTCGGCGTTGGATCTTAGCGCTGGCGAGTCTGCCGATCGCTGTAGCGGCAAACGTGGCTCGCATCGTGGGAACCGGGCTATGCGTGCAGTACTGGGATCCGTCGAAGGCGGTGGGCTTCTTTCATGAGTTCTCCGGCTGGGTCATGTTCTTGGTATCGCTTGGTTGCTTGTACCTGGTACACCAGGCGATGGCGCTGGTTCCAACACGAAAGGTGGCGAAGGCTTGATTGGCGCGCGGTATGTTGTGGTGTTGTTGCTGTTACTCGGGTCGACAGGAGTTTTGTTGTCGCGGGGCGATACGGACCGGGTACCGTACAGTGAACCGCTGGCTGCGATGCCGGAAGACATCGGCCCGTGGCACGGGCATGACATCCCCATTGCGGATGACGTTCTGGAGATCCTGGGGAAAGGGGATTTCCTGAACCGCGTGTATACGGCAGACGCCTCCCCGCTGCCTGGTGCTGGCCGTGCGGCAGTGCCTATCAGCCTCTTCATCGGCTACTTTGCGACACAGCGGACGGGGCAGGCAATCCACTCGCCGCAGAACTGCCTGCCAGGCGCGGGCTGGGTTTTTCAAAGTTCGCAATACAGTACGTTGACCGCGGAGAATGGAAAACCGTTCAACGTTGGGGAGTATGTGATTGCCAACGGAGATGCGCGGCAGTATGTCCTCTACTGGTATCAGGCACACGGACGCAGCATACCGAACGAGTATGTCTCGAAAGCGTATATGGTCGCCGACGCGATGCGCCTGCGACGGACGGACGGAGCCATCGTTCGAGTAATTACGACGATTGCTCCCTACGAAACGCAAGCCGACGCGAGGGCAAGGGTGTTTGGGTTCACGGCCAAGATTGCGCCAATGTTGCCCCGATTCATTCCGAACTAAATATCGCGGATTACAAATGGCAGTGACGCCCGTGTGACGAATCTGCAGGACCGGGCACGATAGGGTGCATAGGAAGGGAAGGAACACGGCAATGACGATGGGCAAGGGTTCGCGAGGATTTCGCAGCGTAGTGTTTAGCGCTGCTCTGATGTCAACGGTGGCGATGGTGGGCTGCCACCGGGATCCAAATGTGCAGAAACAAAAGTACCTGGAGAGCGGCAAGCGCTACTTCAAGGAAGGCAAGTACAAAGAGGCCAGTATTCAGTTTTCAAATGCGCTCCGAGTGGATCATAACTTCGCCGACGCGCATTACGAGCTGGCGACGACGTACCTCAAAATGGGATCGGCGATGCCGGCATACGCGGAACTGAGCCGGACGGTCACGCTGGCGCCGAACAACCTGAAGGCTCGGATCGACCTCGGGAATCTTCTGCTGGCGGGCAAGCAGCCGGCGCGGGCGGAGGAGCAGGCGAAGGCGGTGCTGGCGCAGGACAGCAACAACGCGGACGCGTACGCGCTGCTGTCGAGCATCGCGGCCTCGCATGGCGACCGGACCGAGGCGTTGGCGCAGATTCAGCATGCGTTGCAGATTCAGCCGGACAAGGCGGCCTACCATACCGCCCTGGGGCTCTTGCAGCTGCAGCAGGGCGGCGTGACCGGGGCGACAGCTCCGGCGGCGGAAGCAGAGCTGCGGAAGTCGATTGCACTCGATCCGTCGAATGCGACCAGCCATCTGTTGCTGGCCTCGGTCATGGAGAAGCAGGGCAATCTTCCTGGGGCATTGGAGCAACAGAAGCAGGCGGTCGCTGGGGATCCAAAGAACGTGACGGCGCGCGCCAGTCTGGCGCAGCTATACATGCGGCAGGGAGACAAGGCCAGCGCGGAGCAGACGCTGCGACAGACGGCAGAAGACCTGCCGGACGACGCGCAGGCGACCCAGATGCTGGGCATGTATTACATGCAAACGGGGCAGGCGGACCGGGCGGCAGAAGCATACGCCGATCTCTCGGCCAAGCACCCGAAGAGCGTTCCATTGAAGCTGGCGTATGCGCACGCCCTGATGGCGAAAGGCGATTTCGCGAAGGCCGCGGCTCTCGGGAAAGACATGGGAAAGACGGACAGCTCGGACCCCAATGTCGCAATCCTGAATGCCACCATGGCGCTGCACGACGGCAAGACCAACGACGCCTTCGACACCATGCAGAGGGCGGCCAAGAACAATCCTGACAACCTGGGAGTAAAGCTTTGGCTAGGCCGCGCGGCGCTTGCGAAAGGCGACCTGAACACGGCACAGGGCAGCTACTCCGATGCAACACGGCTGAGTCCGACGAGCATGGAAGCGGAAGACGGTCTGGCGCAGGTGGCCCTCCGTAAGCACGACTCCAACCAGCTGCTGCATGTGGCGGAAACGACCATCCGGCTGAGGCCTGAGGCACCCGCGGGGTACATGTGGCGGGGTATGGCAGAGGGCAACAGCGGAGACCTGGAGAAGGCGGCTGCGGACTTCCAGCAGGTGTT
Organism: uncultured Acidobacteriaceae bacterium; assembly: GCA_964249375.1. Classification (GTDB taxonomy): domain Bacteria; phylum Acidobacteriota; class Terriglobia; order Terriglobales; family Acidobacteriaceae; genus Edaphobacter. Next base: position 44,470 of record CAXUCK010000001.1, on the reverse strand, counting down.
GAAGCTCGACCCAAAGAATGCGACGGCTTACCTGGAAATGGGAGTGCTGAAGTTGAACCAGAAGCACCCGGATCAGGCGAAGCCGCTGCTGGAGCAGGCGCTGGCGCTGGATCCGAATCAGAGCCAGGCCCTTGGTCTGCTGGTCAACCTCGACCTGGCGGCAAAGCAGCCGCAACGGGCGGTCGAACGTCTTCAGGCGCAAATCGCGAAGTCGCCGAACAATGGCGAAATGTACCTGCAGCTTTCGGAGGTTCAGCTAAGCGCGGGCAACGCCCCGGGGGCAGTGGAAGCAGCGCAAAAAGCGATGCAGCTGAACCCGCAAAATAATTCCGCGGTGATGGCATACAGCCGGGCCGAGATCGCTCAGGGGGACACGGGAAAGGCTGTGGCGATCTGGCAGCAGTACCTGGCCGCTCATCCGAACGACGCGCAAGCGAACACCATTTTGGGTTCGCTTGAACAAACCCAGGGCGACCGCGATAAAGCGATTGCATATTACAAGGACGCGCTGAAGGCGCAGCCCGACCAGCCCGTAGCACAGAACAACCTGGCTTATCTGATGGTGGAGGCGGGCCAGAATCTCGATGTGGCGCTGTCGCTGGCTCAAAGCGCACACCGCACCCTGCCAAATGCGCCCAGCACCGCCGATACGCTGGCCTGGATCTACTACCAGAAGGGCACCTATGCCACGGCACGCGACCTTCTGGAAGACGCAGTCAAGACCGCTCCCGACGATCCCTCGATTCAGTACCACCTGGGCCTGACGTACCGGAAACTCTCAGATGAAACCAATGCCGTTGTTCACCTCAAGAAAGCGGCATCGCTGGCGCCAAATACCGAGATCGGCAAGGACGCTCAGAAGGCTCTGGACCAGCGTGCGTGAGGGAGAGGAATTTGTTTCCGGGTTGAATGTGCGAGAAGTGCGTCGGCGTAAGCCGGCGACCCTCCGCATCCGGCCACACTCAGAGAAGACACGGAAGCTGTTTTGGCCGGCGATCTCCGAACGGCAGGGCGACCCAGCGAGAGTTCCTGAAAGATCGAGGCGTTGGGCTTGGTGGCCCCCGCTGCTCACCATTGCCGGGGTCCTGCTCATCGCGGTGCGCGGCATCACGCTTGGGGAATTTAGCTATAACGTGGATGAAACGCAACATGCCTGCACCGGACAATTTGTTGCGGACCTGCTCCGCGATCATCCGTTCCGACATCCGGTGGCATACACGTATCTCTATTACGTGCACTATCCGGCGCTGAGTGGTGTGCTGCACTGGCCGCCGCTGTTTTACCTGTGGGAAGGTCTGGTGTTTCTGCTGCTAGGCTCGTCGGTCGTGACGGCGCGGCTGTCGATCCTGGTGCTTGCGGCTGTGGCGCTGTGGGTCTGGTTTCGTCTGGTGGAGAGGGTGGAATCGACCGGGGCCGCCATTGTGGCGACCCTCTTGTTGGGGCTGTGCCCGTCGTTCCTGCTGTTTGAGCGGACGGTGATGCTGGAGATGCCCTCGATGCTGCTGTGTCTGGCTGCGAGCTTCTTGTGGATCCAGTTTCTGCGGGGGGGCAGGGATCGCAGTCTCATAGGCTTCGCCGCCGTGGCCGCGCTGGCCATGTTGACCAAGCAGAACGCGGTATACCTCCCGGTCTTTTGTGTGTTGAGTCTGACCGCGCTGCGCCACTGGAGCCTGTTGTGGCGCAAGGCGACGGTCCTTGCGCTGGGTGTCGCGGTGCTGACTGCTGGACCGTACTACGGCTTTGTTTCGCTGCTGCACTGGGGAAGTATTCAGGGCGACCTGGCCGAAAAGCAGAGCAGTCTGCTGGCCGAGTTTGGCTTCTACCTGCGCGCCTTACCTGAGTTGCTCGGCTGGCCCTTATTGATGCTGTCGCTCGTGGGTCTGCTTACGTGCCCATGGTGGGGAAGGCGGACCAACCACATCGTGTTCGCGTCGTGGGCCCTGGCCGTCTATCTGGCGATGACGGCAATCGGCCACAAGGAGCCGCGCTACGCCCTTTACCTTGTACCAGCGATGATCTACTTTGCCCTGTGGCCGGTAGTCATTGACCTCAAAGTGGGCACGGCGCGTTGGGCTGCCATGGGCATGGTAACGGTGGTGATCGCTACGGTCGGGGTTCGGGCGTGGCGGACGCAACGGCCGTATGTGACCGGATACGAAGCGGCGGCAAGGGGGCTTCGGACAGTCACGGACTCGGGCATCGTGCTGCTGGATACGAAGATTCCCGCGAACTTTATCTTCTTCGTACGCAACGAAGACAGTTCGCGCCACTTCGTGCTCCTGCGAAAGGCGCTTTACTCGGTGCGGATCAAAGAGGAACTCGGCGGGGACGAGTACGTTCATACGCCGGCGCAGCTGGAACAGCTGTTGCGCGCAGACGGCATCCGGTATTTGGTCGTGTCAAACCGGGCTCCTGCGGCATTTCCCGTCGAAGGCGTCTTGCGAACCATGCTCAAGACGCCGCAATTCCGACGAGTCGAAACATTTCCGATCGCCGGGAACTCACCGGAGTGGGCCGACTACTCCTTGGACCTATATGAGAATCTGGCAGCCGGTCCGCCCTCGTCACCGTACCTGCGTACTCCCATGATGACGTTGGATCACGACATCATCACACCCTTTTCGGCATTAGGAATTGCCACCGCCAGTCCGCCGCCTGTTAAACATTAATGTAT
>CAXUCK010000001.1:0-41786 GCA_964249375.1 uncultured Acidobacteriaceae bacterium | reverse complement strand
GTGCCGGGAGCAGTCTGAAACCGCTCCCGGCGTGGCGGAAGCCTACCGGCTACCGACGACCGAAGCAGAAGAGGCAAGAGATCCCGGCCTGCTGCCCTGGTAGTAGTTGCTGTACACCAGGTGCGTTGTGTTCTCGAAGTTGGTCGTTTTCTTCGTCGATGTGCCAATCCCGATGGGGGATGGTGACAGCGAGTGTGAGGCACCGGTGCCGGGGGCGTCCGTTAGGTTGATCTGCTGGACGGGGCTGCCGCCGAGGTAGTTGTAACGGATAATGTCCCCGAGGCTACGGGAGCGGATGTTCGACCCAAGCGCTCCCGCGGGATAGCTGTCCAGCTGGTTGAATTGCACAACGTCGCCTGAGGCGCTGAGCGACAGCTGGTTGCCGGCGCTCGACCCGACCACGCCGTTATCGTGCAGGTGGTTGCCCTCCCAAAGCGTGTAGAGCTGAGCAAGGGTGCCAGCCACCGGAGCGCTTTGGCCTCCGGTACTGCAGTGGCCGAGATCGTTCCCGATCACTGCAATATTCTGGCCGGCCGTGACGCGAAGGCAACCGCCGGTGGAGGGCCAGTGAGCCACGTTTCCATCCGCGGTCTGGTAGGTTGCGCTGCCGTTTGCGTTGCGCAGCTCGACGCCTTCGATATGGATGTGGGCGGGAGCTTCAGCCGCGGAACCGACGGTGAGCAACGCAGCGGGAGCGTCGTTGAACGTACCTGCCGCGGTCGCGTTGCTGGCGTCGAGAACGGGCAAGTGGCCGGTCCCATCCGGAACACCGCAGAGACGCAGGGGTTGGTCGGCCGTGGCGTGCTCCGACAACCGGAGGTATTCGTGGTAGGTGGTCGGGTTCAGGCCGGAGGCATCTTCGTTGTGGATGCGGATCGTGCTCCCCGCACCGATGCTGGCCATGGGCAGGTCGCGCAGTTGCTGGTACGCCTGGGAGGGACCCACGTCGTACGTTTTACCGGTGAGGGCGGGGTCGACGCTGCAGTCGACCGGCTCGGTGCCCAGTGCGGTGGTGCGGTACGGAAGCACGTGGCCAGTGACGTAGAGCGTCGCGGTAGCGGTTTGGCTGGGGTCAGCGAGGCTGGTGGCCAGAAGTGTGTAGCGGCCGGCAACGGTCGCGCTGAAAACCGTGTCGCGACGGGTATTGTCGAGCAGTTGTCCGTCGCCGCCGGAAGGCTGCGAAAGCACACTCCACGCGACCTCTTGCTTTGCGCTGCCGAGCACAAAGCTCTGCAGTTCTGCCGGCTGGTTCGCATAAAGGGTGCGATAGGCCGGGACGATGCTGACCTGCGTTGCACCGCTGCCGGAGGTCGCGCCGCCTCTGATGCTTGCCGTGGCGGCGGCAGTGGTGGCGATCGCGGCTGAGGAGGTCAGCCTCAGAGTCCGAACGGCGTCGGCGACCGAGGCAGCAGCCATGGCGGACGAGCGACCTGTGACGGTAACCGTTGCAGTGTTGGAATAAGCAGCCGGATATGTTCCATCACCCGAGTAGGAGGCGGTCAGAGAATAGATCCCGGGGCCCGGGAACGCGAAGGTCGAAGATGCTGTGCCAGAGCTTAGGCTGAGCTGAACAGGGCCGTTTGGGAGATAGAAGGTGACCGTGCCAACAGGAGTCGCACCGGCGTTCCCTGCAACGTTGATGCTGGCCGTGACGTTTTGTCCCGTGGTGGCGGATCCGGGCGCGACCCTGAACACTGCGGTCGCGCTAGGCTTAGCGGGCTTTGCCGGATTCGGAGAGGTGGGCGCGGGCGTACTTCCGGTATAAACAAGCGCGCCGATGGTAGTGGGGATCGTTCGAGTCGCTCCGTTGTAGTCCGTGGTGACGCCTGGGATCGAAACCCCGGTGCCGATGGCGTTGGTGCTCGCCGAGGTCAGCGCGAAGTTAACGGTGTCGAAGGCTGTTTCCGCGATCGGCACATGGCCGGTGAAAACGGGCTCCCCGGCCAGGTGTGGATCGGTGCAGACGCTTGCCGTCTCCCGCGGGCAATCACGCATGTTGTAGTAGATGTTGTGATTCAGGGTCTTGAAGCGTGGGAGGTTGTCGCCGTCTGTGCCGGTAGGGGGCAGGTCGCCATAGTGGTAGGTGGGAACAACGTAGGGGTAACCGACCATCAGGTTATTTTGGAAGACGATATTGGGGGTATTGCAGTCCGTGGTGGGATGCGAAAGGAAAGTGTCCGTGCAATTTCCACTTTCAAACATCGCGTCTCCGGCATAGCCTACAAAATCATTGTTCTGCCAGATGTAAATGCCGCCTCCGCTATTGTCGCCACGCTGTGTCATCACCACCCCGGCCTGCGCGCGACAGAAATCGCTGAGACCAGCGTTCCAACCTGCTGGAGCGCCGGCGATATCTGCCGACATGCGCTTGCAGTTGGTGAGAAACACGTTGTTGGTGACGTTGGTGGCCGCCATGGGGCCGAGTTTTAGCTGCTGGCCCATGTTGCCGTAAAAGCTGGAGGTTGAAACGGTAATACTGCTGCCAGAGGTGTGCAGCAGGTCGAGCCCGTCCTGGGTGTTGTAGCGGATGGTGGAGTGGTCAATGGAAAAGTTGACCTGCGTGTCCGGCGTACCGACACCGTCGCCGTAGCCGCCGTTTTCATCGTCGTAGCAGTACGCGGCGGGGAAGCTGTGGGTGACGGGGTACTCTTCAATGCAGCCGTTGCCTTCGATGGTCACGTAGGACCACGTCATCTGCCCGTTAACGCTTTTTGTCTGAAAGCCGTTATCAAAATTCCAGCCGGCCTGTCCGTTGAAGGCGATGCGGACTCGCGTGGCGGTCATGGGGCCTCCGACCGCGCCGATGATGCCGTTATCCCGCATCCCGTGGATGTCGAGGTCGGTCAGGGTGACGTTATACGTGTTCTGGTCGGTAAAGATGCCGTTCTTGCCGTAATCCTCGATGATGTTCCGGTTGCACGCCACCGGCTTCGCCCCCAACGTAGTGCACTGCGAGTGATCCGTGATCTCGAAACACTGAAGCTGGACATCGTGGGTCCCATGCAGGTCGAAAACGTTGTTTACGGTGTAGCCGCCAAAGAGCTGTGTCTTGGTGGTGCAGTTCGCAAAATTCTCCCCACGGAAGGTGGTGGGCTGGGAAGGCGTCCCCGGAGGTGGCGGGGGAATGGCCGCTCCGTCGGACGAGCAGTTGTTCGAAAAAGGGCCACAGTTGGAAGAAGTATTTTGTCCGATGCGCCACGGACCCCCGCGGAAAAGGACGGTGTCGCCGCCGGCGATAACCCAGCTGTAGGCAGCGCCGGTGCCGAGGCTGTACAGGTAACGCGGGTCGTTCACCGCGCAGGGTTGATTCTTTCCATGGCCTGGGTAGGCTGCATCGGTCCTGCCGTTGCATTGACCGGGATTGCCGGGCGTGAATAACGTTCCGCCATCAGGGCGGACATACCAGGTCGTCGCCATGGCGGGGAGGGGGAGCAGAAGCAGAAGGGTAATGAGCAGGACTTTCATGCGAGGGGTCTCCGGCGCTAGGTACGGCCTCCGGCTAAAGGTGCGGAGGCCCGATCAATCAGGGCGAGCTTGGGGGCTGGCACGGTGTGGCTTGGTCGCATGCCAACTGGCACGACCTGGCGAGGCTTGCACGTGGGCACGCAGGTCTTGACATCATCGCGATGTCATCGCGACCTGGGCTTAGGGGAGTGTGAAAATGCCGAAATCAGCACACGCCTTCTTGCGAAAGCGATGCTTGCTGACCTTCTCGGCTCCATGAGGGGGAGCCAGAAAGGATCTCAGGCGAAAAATCTGGAAAGAGGCTGGACTGCGAAGGGCGAGGTGGGCCGGCTTCGGAAATCTCAAAAAAGTAGAAGGATTGCAAAAAGTTGATTGGGAAGTGATCAATGCTTCGCGCCCTGAATCATGGGAAAACGGTTACGAGATTCCAGGCAGAGAGAAAACCTTCGATGAAGCTTGTGCAAAGGGATGCAAGGTTTGCAGATGCTCATTATGCCACAGGCACATGACGCGGCAAGCAAAAAGACAGCAGCGTACGCGATGCTATACTGCTCGCCCGATGAAGGTTTCGGTGGTGATTCCTGCTTACAATGAGGCGCAGTATCTCGCAGGCTGTCTCGCGTGTCTGGGTAAGCAGACGCTGAGCCGGTCCGAGTTTGAAGTGATTGTCGTCGACAACGGATCCACAGACGCGACACCAGAAATCGCGCGTCAAGCGGAACCGCTGGCGGGTATTTCCGCTCGTCTGCTCATCAAGCCGAAGACCAGTATCTCCGCAGTTCGAAATCACGGCGCGGCGAACTCGCAGGGCGAGATCCTCGCCTTTCTCGACGCGGACTGCCTGGCCGATCCGGACTGGTTAGAGACAGCGCTTCGGCTGGCACCCGAGACGGGCGCCTGGGGGGCGCACTACAGGATTCCCGAGGATGCAACCTGGGTGGGCAGGACATGGTTCGCCTATCAGGCAAGGGTCCTTCGTGGCCCGGCGACCTTTCTGCCGGGGGGAGACATGTTCCTCTGGCGAAACGACTTTCATCGTGTCGGGGGATTCAACGAGGCAGCTCATACCAGCGAGGATGTTGACCTCTGCGCTCGCGTCCGGGCGGCCGGCATGCCGGTACTCGCGCTGCCGGAGATCGCCGTGGTTCACCTGGGAACACCGCGGACGCTGGGTCGGTTCTATCGGCAGCATCGATGGCATGGGCAGGAGGTTGTGCGGCTCTTCCTCAAAAATCTTCCATCGCGAAAAAACCTGCCGTTGATTCTTCTCAGTGCATACACCGCGATCACCGTTTGTCTGGTCGTGGTCGGTTGTGTAGCAGCCGTGTTCACCCACTCCGTTGCATTCGTTCTTGTGCCGGTGTTTCTCTTGCTCCTGCCGGCGTTTCTCCTCGCGGCTCGCAAGGTGTCTGCCACCCGATCGTTCGCGGCGCTGGGCTCCCTGTGGATCCTCTACCTGGTGTACTTTCTGGCCCGTGCGGCCGCGCTCCGATACGTCCTTCTTCCACGGACGCATGGTGGCCGGGTAAAGACGTAAAGGCGATTCTCGACTACGTCCCCACTCGTCTGTGATTAACCGACCTACCGTAAGTTCGAAGCTTCCGCATACATGCTGAGGTAATGAGCAGTCATGTGGTTGGCCGAGAAGTGCTCGGCGACCCGGTGCGCGGCTCGGTCCGCATAGGTTTGCCGGAGCCCCGGATCATCAAGCAGGGCAAGGATCGCGTCAGCAAGCGCGCGCTGGTCTTCCGGAGGCACGAGCACGCCGGCCCTTCCCTGATCGAGCACAGTGGGCACTTCGCCGACAGTCGTCGCAACGATGGGGCGAGCACTTGCCATGGCTTCGAGCAGTGTGATAGGTAAGCCTTCCTCGCGAGAAGCCGACACCACAACATCAAGCGAGGCGAAGAGCTCGGCCATCGCGTCGGACCGGCCAAGAAATCGCACGTGCCCGGCAACGCCAAGTTGCGCCGAAAGGAGTTCGAGCGCAGCGCGCTCGGGCCCATCTCCGGCAATGAGGAACTGCGCCTCGGGATAGCGCTGGATGGCCACCGCCGCGGCCCGAAGAAAAATGTCGACGCCCTTCTCCGGAGAAAGGCGACCGATCAGGCCGATGCGTGGCGGCCTGCTCAGACCTCCGGCCACGTTCCTGACGGCGGCCGCCTGCTGAAAAGGAGTGACGTCGATCCCATTCGGGATCAGGTGCAGCCTGCGTGGCTTGAAACCGGCGTGGAGCAGGGTAGCGCGCAACTCGTCCGAGACGACCGCGATGGCGGAGAAGCGGCGGAGGACCATGCGGTCGACCATGCCGTACACCCTGTCCTTGAAGTCAGTGTCCTTCCATGTGTGACACGTCGAAACGAGAGGGACGCCGGCGCAGCACAGGGCCAGGTAGGCATAGAAGTCGGCCTTGTAACCGTGAGCGTGCACGATGTCGATGCGGTGCTCCGAGACCATCGTGCGTATTTGAGACATCGTGCGTCGATCGAGCTGGCCGGCGCACGGCAGAAGATGGGATTCGAGGTTCCGCGCCAGCGCTTCGCGATGAACTTGAACGTCCCCGCCGCCGGAGTTGGCAAAGACGCCAAGCACGCTGTGGTGACCACTCAGATCCAGGCAGCGGGCAAGGTTCAGAACAACGGCCTCAGCTCCGTACATGCCGCCGCTGCTGATCAGTTGCAGGACTCTCACGTGAGATCAGCCTCGGCGGCGTTAGTCGCCGCGTCAGCTCGGTTGACCACCCGCCAGAGCCGGGCATAGAGGCTGTCGCCAAGGAGCGACTTGCCGGCCTGCTTCAGGCGGTCTTGGCGCACAATGCGTTGAAGCAGGGAACTCTCTGGAGAAAGCAGGTCGCGAAGCCATTCGGGGGTGGTGTCCCCCCGCACATTCAGCCGGCCAAGAACGGGCGCGGTGGGATCCCGCTCGATACGCGGATGCGAATTGCAAATTTGCGTGTAGCCGGCCTCTCGGCACGCATCAAGGACCCTGCGGTTGTAGCGCCCACCCGGGAGAGAAAGGGTCTGAATGGGCGTCCCGAGATGGTCTTCGAGGAGCTTGCGCGGCTTATCGAGTTCGGTCCGAAGCTCATCCGGGGTGCACTGGGTAAGCAGCCGGTGTGACCAGCCGTGCGCCCCGATCCGGTGCCCAGCGCGGTGCAGCTCTTGGATCTGTGGCCAGCTCATGTAGGCGACGCGGGTTCCGGTCCATCCGGCGGTGATGAAAAAGCGCGCCTTCAACCCGTGACGATCAAGGATGGGCAGGGCGATCTCGTGGTCAGAGCGGTAGCCGTCGTCAAAGGTAATCTCGGGCAGCGTGCCCGGGCCGGGCTGCCGGTGCCTGCGAGCATACAGCTCCACCTGTTCCTCAAAGCTGGCAGCATCCATCACGTAGGAGTAGCTGCTGGGCGCGCGGCGGAGCTCGTGATACAGCAGGTACAGTGTGGCGGGCCCGGGTTGGAGCGCGTGAGTGGACATGAAAGTGCTTTGTTCCGGCACGATTGTAACCGTCGGGCGGTTGGCTCTCGCGTGCAGTTCGGAGCTGTGTGGCCATCCTAACGGGACACCGTTCAGCAGGATGTTCCCCGTTGGTGTTAACGCCGCCTTCGCAGACAAAGGCCGCACGTCACCCGGCCGTGCTTACTTCGCATCTGGCTGGTGCTCGGTCGACAGATTGCCCGAGCCTGCCTGTACCACGTGGCAGCTGACGCGCTCAAGCGCCTCGGCGCGGGTGGACCAGGCAAACTCCTGCCGAACGCGCTGGAGCCCGGCAGCGCCGAAGCGGGAGCGCAGGCCGGCATCGTTGAGCAAGGTACGCAGAGCGACGCGCAGTTCATCGTCCGAGGCGACCAGCAGACCCGTCACGCCATGGGCAATTGCCTCGGAAACACCTCCGGAGCGCCCTCCGACGACTGGCTTGCCTGCAGCGTTGGCTTCGAGAAAAACCATGCCAAAGCCCTCGACGTCCCCTGCCTCCGCGGTGTTGGGCATGGCGACCAGGTCCGCAAGGTTGTAGTACTGGTTGATCTGCTCCTCCGGCACAAATCCGGCGAAGATGACTTGGTCCGCAATGCGAAGCGTTTCGGCCAGTTGCCTCAGCTCTGCTTCGAGCGGGCCGCGCCCGGCGATCAGGTACTTCGTAGGCGGGATCTCGCCTTGAAGTTCCGCAAGGGCGCGAAGCACGCGAGCGTGGCCCTTGCGAGAGACAAGGCGGGCGATGGTGACGATCACGAGCGAGCCATCGAGGCCGTAGCGCGCGCGCAGTTCGGGATTCACTGGCTCAGGAAAGAAAGCGGCGGCGTCGAGCCCCGGCGTAAGTTTGTGAATCTTCGCAGGATCGATTCCGATGCGATGAAGATTCTCGACAGCGAACTCGCCATTGGCGATGATCGCGTCGGCTGAATGATAAAGGAGGTCCCGCAGCTTCGGTTGGAAGCGGCGCTCGTCGGTCAGGGTAATGTCCTCGCCATGGCTGTAGGCGATAAACGGAATGCCGAAGAGCTTCTGGCAGAGCAGGCCGACGACAGCCGAAGGATAAAGGTCGCCGCAGTGAATCAGATCCGGACGGCGGCGGACCACGTTCAAGAAAGCCATGACGGCCGGTCCGACAATTTTGAGCAGCTGCGAGTAGCTGAAGTCCCGCAGCGGCTTGAAATGTCGGTGAATACGATAGTTCTCGGTCTGCTCGTCGCGATCAAACACCTCCCAGCCTTTCACCTTTGTGGTGTGCACGGTAACGTGATGACCCAGGGTCGCGAGGCGGGAGAAAAGGTTGTGGTAATAAACGCGCGATCCGCCGGCATGAGGAAGGTAGGCGTCAGTCAGAAGCATGATGCGCAACGGAGCACGCTGGTGCAAACCATCTGCCTTTCGCCTCGACCGATGGAGGCCAAGGCTGCTCGTCCGTTTTGTCGCTCCCTCGGGAACGCGCCGCGCTGCACCGGTCCGAAAACAATCCAGAGGCTACCATGCGTGTGGAAGGGTCGCAATGCGCCACGCGTGCCACCTTTGTGGGAGGACGCTTCACTGCGCGGTAGCTACAGATGGGCGCAGGCTTGCTCAAGCAGGTTCCGGAAGAAGGTTGCGGAGGAACGCGGTGCATCGACGAGCGAAACAGTGGCTCCTATGGCTCGTTCTGCTGGCCATGCCTGGCTGCGTGGTCGCGGCTACGGTCCGCTCCGTGGCAGTGATGCCACGCGGCGCTTCGGTCCAGAGCGGCTCCAGTCTGGCCTTTCACGCCACCTGCACATACGAGGATGGATCTGCGGACGACTGCACGCGGGCTGGGGGAGCACGGTGGAGTAGCTCGCAGCCGGAAGCGCTGGCGGTGGGCAGCGCTGGGCTGGCAGTTTGGCGTCACGACCCCGGTGCAGGACAGGTAGGCATCGGCTACGTGCTTGTGGAAGCTGCCGGCCAGACAGATCGGGCCGAGGTGCTGGGGCAGCATCCGGGAGACACCTGGACGGAATACATCACGCCGGATGAGCGGCAGTTCCAGAAATCCTCAACCGCGAATCCGTTGCCGCTCGACGTCGCCGTAGGCGCAACGGTCACCATCGGGGCGGGGATCACGGTGAACAATACGGGGCAGGCGAACGGAACGCCGTTTGGAGGGGCGTGCAGCTGGTCGAGCTCCGATGAGCGGATCGCGGCCATCGATCGCCACGGGCAGCTCATCGCGCGCTCGCCAGGTACAACGACCGTAACCTGCCAGCGGAGTGGTTCAGCAAGCTTCAGCAACAGCAGTCTGCCAGGTTGGCGAGCGCCGGGAAACACGGTCGACATCCGGGTGGTACCCGGCGGGAACGGGCACGCCACCTGGTACGTACGTCCCGATGGTGGCGCCCCCTATGTCAATGCGGCGGCGACTCCCGTCGGGCAGTGTGATGGGCGGCACGACGCGCCCTACCCGGGCAGCGGTGTCAATCGACCATGCGCTGTGAGCGAGGTGCGAGATCTATGGGCAGATAGAGTGACTCCGTACGCGATGCAATGGCGTATTGCCGGGGGAGACACCGTGGTGGTGCGGCCGAGTGCGACTGGGTACACGATGAACCTTGCAGCGCCAAGTCCCTACGAAACGCCCTCCGCGCAAAGCTGGATGCCCGTGAACTGTCACGGGGACACAGACTGCACCATGCCGCCAATCCCTTCCGGCAGCGCGACGCGGCACACTCGCATCCTCGGCGCAAACTTTGCAGACTGCGGGAGCGACACGGCGAAAACGAAGCTTTGGGTCTCCTTTGCGGGGCGCGCCGCCTTCAACGTGAAGCAGTCCCAGTTCGTCGACGTCGCCTGCTTTGAAATCAGTGATCGCGCAGAGTGTGCCCGGAACGGCAACTTCACACGAGCGTGCAAAGGGGGTGCGGATTACGGGAAAACGGGGATCGAGCAGTCAGCGCTCACCAGCGAAGTCACCTACACGGACCTCTTTCTTCATGGTCTCGCCGGCACCGCAATCCGTGGGGCGACCGGGGTCGGAGTTGTACTCGATCGCATACATATCCGGGCCGTTCCCGACGCCGGCATCGACCTGGACGACAGCCCTTGGAATTCTGGAAACATCTCCGTTGCCGGCGGTCTCACCATGCGTGGGTCGGTGGTCGAGTTCGCCGGGTGCATCGAGGAGTTCCCTACCAGGCACGCTGTTCCCATGGCGGAGTGCCGCGACCAGGAAACCGGTGGGTACGGCGATGGGCTTGGGACAGGAAGCACGGTCGGCAACTGGGTTTTCGACCACGACGCGTGGCGCTACAACTTTCAGGATGGGCTGGATCTGTTGCATGCCGGAATGCAGCGGGTGGAAGTCACGAACTCAGTCGCTACCGGAAACGTGGGCCAGGCATTCAAGTTCGGACCCTCAGACGAGGTCGTGTTCCAAAACGATGTCGCCGTAGGGAATTGCCGGCGAGTGCTGGCGCCGATCGGGGATGAGCCGTCGAGCGCTCTTGTGCCGGGGGTGGATGCCTGCCGCGCGGGCGGTGGATGGGTGGTGATGCAGTTCAGCGGCCACGGGCGCTACACGGTGGAAGGGAACAGTGTCGCCGGGTACGGAGCGACGCCATTCGGTCTCGACTGCGCCGAGGGCTGGGCGGCCTGTGCAGACGCCAGGACAGTGTTTCGCAACAACGTCGTGTTGGGATACGCGAATCCGGAGTACGACGATGGTCGTCCCCCCGCTTTGTTCTTCCGCGCGAGCTCCGGCATGCCGGCACATCAGGGGTGGGCGGTGCGGGATCACAATGTCTTCTTCAACGTTCGCTTTCGGTATTGCCCACTGCCGCTGCAGACGGATGAGAACTGTAACACGCAGGATCCGCTCTTCGCAGGCGAGCCCACGGCGCCTACTGCGGCTGAATCGGACCTGGACGGCCTTGACCTCACTCCGCTTCCCGACAGTCCGCTGGTGGGCGCGGGCAGCCCGCCGGCGTTGCTCGCCGACATGACCGGTCGAATCCGTTCGGCTCCGCCAGCTATCGGTGCGCTGGAGCCTCGGGAACAAGGCTCGTCTGTTCCGGGGAGTCAGGCGGCAGCGCCTGGACGGCGCCCGAGACGAACATCCCTTCAGTCTCTTCTGACGCTTCTGTGGCAGGATCGACCTCACCTGTTCCGCTGGCGTTACCTAGCTGTCCTTTGCGCGTTCGCCGCAGCTGCAGGAGCTCTCGCACTTCGCCGCGGAAGATAAGCAGGACCGTGGCCGCGTAGATGGGTAGGGTCAAGGCAATTTGGGTGAAAAACCAAAGCTTCGTGTGAGCGGGAAACAGATGCTCTACGGCCGCGGTGGTGGCAGCAAAGGGCAGCGCGCAGAGAGCAATCTTCAGCCACCCCTGCCAGACGTAGTGTGTGGCCGGGACGGAGAGCGTGCGTTCGACGTGCCGCGGCCAGAAAATGAGGTGAACGACGATCATGGAAATCGTCGTTCCCCAGGCCACGCCGTAAACCCCAACGGTGCGCACGAGGATCAGGCTGAGCGCGAAGTTGAGCGCGGCTTCGATGCTGGCCCACTTGGCGACAGGTTTGTGCTGGTTGGTCGCAAACATGATAGCGCCCGCGGTGAGGTTGGCGATGGTGAAGAACTGACCCACCAGCAGGATCTGGATCACAGTTCCGGATATTTCGCTGTATTGCGGCCCCATCCACAGACCGACAAATGTCTTCCCCCGCAGCATCAAAGTCACACTGATTGGCAGCGACAGCGCCAGGGTGGCTTGGGTGCCACGAAGAAGGAACTGCCGCATCTTTTCCGGACGGCCGGTCGCTTCGAGACTGCTGGCGAGCGGAACAAAAGTGGTAGAAAGCGCGGTCACTACCTGGCTGGCGTACTGGATGAGGCTGCCGCCAATCGCATAAGCCGTCACCAGCGAAACGGTGAGGAACGCTCCAACGACCAGGTTGTCGGTGTTGAAGATGATTTGGCCGGCGATGATGATGATGAAGATGACGAAGCTATAGGACCAAATCGTCCGCAGCGTGACGATGTCGGGCCGGCCAAGACGGACCCGGGCGGCCGGAAAAATCCTGAGCGTCAGCAGGCAGGTGAGTACACCAACGGTGGCAATCACTGCGAACTCCCAGTACGCGAGAGAACGGAGCCCACCCCCCGAGCGCAGGATGATGATGACGCCGCAGGCCCGGAGGCACGTCTGCAGGATCGTCAGTGAACTGAGGAGGTCGAAACGGTGTATTGCCGACAAAACCGCGCCAAAGACACCGGACACAAGCGTGACGGCTACTCCGATTGCCGAGAGCAGGACCGTGATCTGCGCGGCGCGACGAAGCTCAGGCGGTATGGCAAACAGGTGAGGAAAAAGCGCTGCCAGGCCGACGCTGAGGAGCGTGACGGCAGCCGCGATGAGCAGACGAAACCAGAGGGCGGCGCCGATGGCTCGGCTGGCTGCCGCGTTGTCGTGCTCGGCATGCGCTTTTGACACATACCGGATAACGGCAGTGCGCAGGCCGAGGTCGAGCAGGTTCAGGTACGCAACCGTCGACATCGCCAGGATCCACACGCCGTAGCCGCCCGGTCCCAGGCTGCATACGATCACGGGAGTCAGAAAGAACGGCACGACCATGCCAACCGCGGTCGCCGCCCAGTTCATCATGACGTTGGTCGCGAGGCGTTTTGTTGTCGTCATCGTTGAGGGCCCATCACGGCAGAAGTCTAGCAGTGCGAACTGGACCGCCGTATGTCCGGATCTGAGACGATTCCCGGTTTGGGCTGCGACTTTCGTGGTACTCCACTTGGACCGGATCATCGCGGAGCTGGGCTATGATCGTGCTGCGGGAATCGCGGTCGGGTCATCGTGAAGGTCACAAGTCGGCGGCGGTCCCGGCCGGTGGTGCAGATTCGAGATGGGGCCATGCAAGAGGTATCGCAGACCACAAAGCGTCAGACGTCGGGACGGAGCCTTCTTTGAGACTGCTCTTCTGGCTGTCTTGCGCGTTTGTGATTTACGCCTACGTGGGGTACGCGGTCGTCCTGTTCGCGATCACCCGATGGCGCCAGAAGCCCGTAATTCGGCGTGCCATCTTGCCGCGAGTTTCGGTCGTGATTGCAGCCCGGAACGAGGAGCAACGCCTGCCGGGTAAGCTCGCCAATCTGGCTTCCGTAGACTACCCGCGCGAGTTGCTGGAAATCATCATCGTCTCTGACGGATCCACCGATGGCACAGACCAGGTGCTGCTTGCAGCCGGATCAGCCGTCGTGCCCGTTCTTCTGCCCGCGTTGGCGGAGCGGCCCGGGGGAAAGGCCGTCGCGCTCAACGAGGGCGTACGGCGCGCCACGGGCGAAATCCTGGTGTTCCTCGATGCACGGCAGGTGGTAGCCCCTGACGCGGTCGCGGAGTTGGTCTCGTGTTTTGCTGATCCGGAGGTTGGCGCGGTCAGCGGCGAGCTTCTGCTCGAGTCGGCCGCAGGGGCAACTGAGGGACTCGGAATCTACTGGAAAATTGAAAAGACGGTGCGCAAGTTGGAGTCGGCTTCCGGATCAACCGTCGGTGTCACCGGAGCAATCTACGCCATGCGTCGGGAACTCTTTCGCGAGATTCCGCCCGGAACGATCCTTGATGACGTCTATGTGCCCATGACAGTCGCACGCCAAGGTAAGCGCGTGGTGTTTTTGCCCTCGGCCGTGGCACGCGACCGGTTGTTTGTCGAGAAGGGCAAGGAATTTTCTCGCAAGGTGCGCACGTTGACCGGGAACTACCAACTGCTGCGTCTGGCTCCATGGATCTTGTCTTCATCGAACCCGCTGCTGTTCCGCTTCCTCAGCCACAAACTGGCGCGGTTGCTGGTTCCGCTATGCCTTCTCCTGATGCTGGTGACGTCAGCCGTAGCCGGTGGGCCGTTGTACCGAAGTTTGTTTCTGCTGCAGATTTTCGTTTACCTGCTTGCATCTGTCGGATCGATCGTGCCGCGCTCTCAGCAATTCAAGCCAGTCGGTATCGCGCAGACCTTTGTCATGCTCAACGTAGCGGCGTCGCTAGCGTTCTACAACTTTGTGGCTGGAAGAAATCGACTCTGGATCCGCTAAACTGCTGCTAGCGGTACGTCGTCTAATCCACGATCAGGAGAGCTTCTGTGGGACTGCACATCGGACACTACATCCCGTTCGTCGCATACGCGGGATTCTTTGTCATGTGCCTCGTCTCCTTATTTGGCAAGCCTCTTTACGGCCTCTATTACATCCTTCCTTTTCTGCCTTACCGCACGATGCGCGATCACTTCACGGATCTGCCGCTCGGCGATAACGTCATGACGCTTCTGATCCTCTGCATCATTCTGGGTGCGATCTTTCAGGGCAAGCACTTGGCGCGATCGAAGCTGTATGTCAGCTGGCTCCTGTTCGGGATCTACCTGTACATCTCGCTATGGCTGGGCATGATGCTCGGCAACGCCCCTGCTCCGCTGTGGACCTCCGACATCAACTTCGTCACGTGGAAGGATTACATGATGCTGCCGCTGCTGCTCGTAGCCGGCGGCCTCGTCGTCGAGGACCGCAAAGCCATTCGCATGGTGGTCCTCATCAGCGCATTCTCGCTGCTTTTCATCGATCGAGCGTCGCTGATAGGTAGTCTTTCGCGATCTTGGGGGCATTTCGACGAGGATAAGCGAGATGGCGGCCCACTCGGCTGGGCCGGTGCCAACGGCTTGGCGGCGTACCTGGCACAGTCGGCCATGTTCTTCTGGGGATTCGTCACGTTTGTCAAACGCAAGAAGGCAAAGCTCCTCCTGTATGGCTTAATCGCGGCGACGCTCCTGGCGACCATGTACGCCTTTTCGCGTGCCTCGTATATCGCTGTTCTGGCCAGTGTCTTCGTCCTCGGACTCCTGAAAGATCGCAAGCTTCTCGTGATTCTGGGCGTGTTTCTGGTGACTTGGCAGGCACTGGTGCCAACAGCGGTCACTGAGCGCGTTCACATGACAACAGATTCAAACGGGCAGCTGGAAGCTTCGGCGCAGGGGCGTGTCGGTCTCTGGGAAGAGGCGGAGCACGACTTCTTGAGCTCACCGTTGTTCGGCGCTGGCTATGCAACCTTCCAGTTACGGCCGCACTACGGCGAACTGCATGACACGCATAACTGGTTTGTGAAAGTGCTTGTCGAAACGGGATTGATTGGCTTCGTGTTCGCCGTCGCTCTGATCTGGCAAGTGATGAGTCTGAGCTGGCGGCTCTTTCGGCGCGGCCGGGATCCTCTGTACCGAGGGTTGGGACTGGGTTTGCTGCTGATGATGCTGTCCTCCGTGATTTCCAACTTGTTTGGCGATCGCTGGACGTACATCGAGATCAATGGCATCCTCTGGGTTCTGGTCGGCTCGGCGGCTCGAGCCCAAAGCCTGGATGCGGTGGAGCAGGTGGACGTCCTCGTACCGGAGCCTGATCTTTCTCCGATGCCGCCACACCTCGCATATCGGTAATCGCGTGAGCCTCTACTACCCTCAAGGCAGATGCCTGACGACATGAGTTCCTTGCAGTTGCTCCATCCCGGTGTTTCGCCCCGTAGCCACTTCCCCCAGCAGGCTTGCAACTCTCTGTCAGATCGCCGTCCGCACGTTCTTTTAGTTCTGGATCAGTTTCCTGCAACAAGCGGTGGAGCAGAACGTGTCGCGCTTCGGCAGGCGTCGCTTCTGCCGGCATTCGGTTACAGAGTTTCTCTTCTAACATTTTTTGCGCATCCGAGCAGCTCCTGCCTCGTCGGACCGCCTTGTCCGACCTACTTGCTGCCGCTTCGGAGTACGTACGACCGTGCATCCTGGCGTGCCGCTGGTGTCCTGCGGGCCTTCCTCGGTCAGGAAGAGGTTCGCATCGTGCAAACATTTTTCGAGAGCTCCGATCTTTGGGCTGGCATGATCACCAAGGCCGCTTCGGATGCAAAGCTGGTCTGGAGCAGGCGCGACATGGGCATCCTCCGCCAGGGCAAGCACCATCTTGCGTACCGGATGTTGGCCGGCATGCCCGATGCGGTGCTTGCCGTTTCGGAGCAGGTGCGCCAACACGCAATCGAGGTAGATGGCATCGCGCCCGAACGAGTGGAAACGATCTACAACGGCTTGGACCTGACCCAATGGTCCGGCAATGCTGACGTTCGAAGCGACGATGGTCTTGTCGTCACGACCGTGGGCAATCTTCGCCGGGTCAAAGGGCACGATGTCCTGATCGAAGCGGCGGCAATCGTTTGCCGCAAGATGCCGGAAGCGCGGTTCACCATCGGCGGCGAGGTCCTGGAGCCGGAGTATTTCGCTGCCCTCGAACAGCAGGTGATCCGTCTCGGTCTCGAACAGCACGTGAGCTTCATCGGCGGTGTGCGAGATCTGCCGCGACATCTTTCCGGGGCCGATCTGTTTGTGCTGCCCTCCCGCAGCGAAGGATTCTCCAACGCCATCCTCGAAGCCATGGCGGCGTCACTTCCAGTGGTCGCGACCGATGTCGGCGGCAATGCCGAGGCGGTTCGCTCAGGGGTGACAGGCTTGATCGTGCCACCGGAGAACGCAGAAGCACTTGCCCGGGCGCTCCTGGCAATCTTGGGCGACCGAACCAGAAGAGCCGCCATGGGACTTGCCGGGAAGCAGTTGGTCGCGGAGAGGTTCACGACCGACGCCATGATGCGCCGAATCGTGGGCGTATACGACCGTTTGCTCGCCTGATGGAATGGTCTGATCACAACGCTTGGGCACACCCGTCCAGGCCTTGCAGATCCGTGGTCTTAGCAGCGAACGATCTTGGGTGACCGAATTCCCTTGGTTGCGTTCCGCGTATCCACAACGAGCTGCGACTCCTCGACGATGCGCTCGTAGTCGTAGTCAGAGTGATCGGTGACGATGAGAGCGCAATCGTACTGGCCTAGATCTTCAAGTGGCGTGCAGGTCATGTTGAGGTTGTAGTGTCGCCCGCGACCCACCGTGGGAAAGTAGGGATCGTTGTACAGAACTTCGGCGCCCTCCTTCCGAAGAAGCTCGATAATGGTGAGCGACGGGCTCTCACGAAGGTCGTCAATATCCTTCTTGTATGCCATTCCAAGCATGAGAATGCGCGATCCGTTCACTGCTTTGCGGTGCTGGTTGAGAGCTTTCGCAACCTGCGTCACAACGAACTCGGGCATCGCCTCGTTCACTTCGCCGGCAAGCTCGATGAAGCGGGTGTTGAAGTCGTACTCCTTGGCTTTCCAGCTGAGATAGAAGGGGTCGATCGGAATGCAGTGACCGCCCAGACCGGGACCAGGGTAGAACGCGTGGAAGCCGAAGGGCTTTGTGGCGGCAGCTTCGATGACCTCCCAGATGTCGACGCCCATGCGAAGTGAGAGTACCTTGAGCTCGTTGACAAGTGCGATGTTGACGCACCGGTAGATATTTTCAAGCAGCTTCGTCATCTCCGCGGCGCGGGTCGTGGAGACCCGAACGGCGCGCGTAAAGATCGCTTCGTAGAGCGCAGCGGCCAGCTCGGTCGCCACCTGTTCATGTCCCCCGACCACCTTGGGAATATCGCGGCGGGCTACGGTGTCATTGCCCGGGTCCTCGCGCTCCGGCGAAAAGGCCACGTAGAAAACCCCGGACTCTACGGAGCTTCCGGGACTCTGCACCTTAAGACCGTTCCGGTTACCGGCTTCGAGGATGGGAATCAGCACGTCGTCGGTCGTCCCAGGGTAAGTGGTGCTTTCGAGCACAACGAGCTGGCCCTCTTCCAGCCAGGGCGCAACCGATTTAGCCGTGTTCTCGATGTAGCTGAGGTCAGGTTCGCGGTGCCCGGTCAGAGGCGTGGGAACGCACAGAATGATAGCGTCCTGCTCAGCAAGACCGGCAAAGTCGGCGGTGGCACGGAAGCCATGCTCCCGGGCGCCCTGGATCTCCGTAGCCGGTATGCGGAAAATATACGACCGGCCAGCCTCGAGATCGGTAATCTTCTTCTCGTCGATGTCGAATCCGGTCACCTTGAAACCCGCTTCGGAGAGAAGCAGCGAGAGCGGCAGACCAACATACCCTAGGCCAATGACGCCGATGCGGGCGGTGCGGCTGTGCAGTCGGTCAAGGCGGTCCTGCGCGATCTTGGGCAGAGAAGTCTGGCTGGTCGTCAACATGTCCGCTATTATTGCACCGGTCGACCTCAGCGGAGCCAGCCTCCGTCTGCCACCTTTGCGGTATGTTCCGGGTCGGGCTTGGGGTCTGAAACTTTTGTGAAAAGCCTCGTCGAGGGTAGGTTCCGGGCAACCGCTCGGACGGAGGAAGCATGGCACGGTATCTGATCACGGGGGTAGCCGGTTTTATTGGCTCATCCATCGCGCGGGCGCTGGTGGCAGAAGGCCATGAGGTGCGCGGTATCGACAACCTGTCCACGGGAAACTTGGCGAACCTCGAGGAGATCCGGCATTTGGTTGATTTTCGCCAGGCCGATCTGCAGGACGCGGCGGCCATGCGCGCGGCTTGCCAGGGAATCGAGTTCATCTCGCACCAGGCGGCCCTGGCAAGTGTGCCGCGCTCTGTCAAGGACCCGCTGACATCACATGAATCCAACGTAAACGGAACGCTCACGCTGTTGCTGACGGCGCGCGATGCCGGTGTACGCCGAGTCGTGTATGCCGCGTCGTCTTCGGCGTATGGCGACCAGCCGACCCAGCCGAAGCACGAGGAAATGCAGCCGGCGCCGCTCTCCCCTTACGCCGTGCAAAAGCTTACCTGTGAGTATTACTTGCAGGCGTTCGCAAAGGTGTACGGCATGGAGGCGATCTGCCTCCGCTACTTCAACATCTTCGGCCCTAGGCAAGCCGCCGATTCGCCCTACTCCGGGGTGATCGCGCAGTTTGTCTACAAGATGATGGCGGGCGAGACGCCGACAATCAACGGCGATGGCTCCACCTCGCGGGACTTTACGTTTGTCGAGAACGCGGTAAACGCCAATCTCCTCGGTTTCCGGGCTCCCGCGGCAATCGCGACGGGGCGAGTGTTCAATGTGGGAACGGGGCACAGCCACACGTTGCTCGATCTGTATGCGGCTCTGGCAGAGATCCTCAATTTCCAGGCTCAGCCTAAGTTTGGACCCTCGCGGGCCGGGGATGTCCAACACTCGCTCGCCAGCATCGATCGTGCGCGGGGAGAGCTCGGGTACCGGCCTATGGAAGACTTCCGCGCAGGGCTGGAAGCCACGGTGGCCTGGTATTTGGCGGAGCGGCAAAAGCAGGAGCAGGCCGTCGTGAACGCCTGACTCGTGAACGACAGAGGTCGTGAACGCCTGACTTCGCGAATGATCGAAATAGGACGCTAGGCAGAAGGGAGTCCGAGCGGCTCCCTTCTGCTGTTTCGGTTCGTGACGTTACGACTGGCGGCGGAGCTTGCGGGCGAAGGCGCCCACGGAGCCCACGAGGCCGGTGCCGAGAAGCATGAGAGAGTTCGGCTCGGGCGTCGGGACGATGGAGCCGCTGAAGTCGACGCCAGTACGGTCAAGGCCGCCCTGGATGAGGTCTACTTCGAGGGTGTTGACGCCGCTCTTGAAGTCGTTGTTGTACAGCGAGGCGGTGTCCACGGTCATGCAGTTAGGGAGGGCAGCGGAGCAGTGCGGGTAGCCGCTGGTGGTGGCAGCCGAGAAGATGGTGATCCCGTTGAGCTTGATGGTGGCCGTGTCGTCGGCAAGCAAGGAGAGCGTGCCAGCGAAGTCACCCGAGCCGAGTGTGAAGGTGGAGGTATAGACATAGGTTCCGTTCGCTTCAACGTTGGTACCGCCGGGGCCGTCGCCAGGATTGATGGAAACGTAGGAGGAGCCGGGAAGGGCGTTGGCCCAGGTGGTTTGGTTGGCAGGCGGAACCAGGCTGTAGCTGGTGCCGGTGCCTGAAAGTGTTCCACCGCTTTTGGCGTAGTTCGTGGACGCGTTGTAGCCCTGATACATGAGCGCAGAGTTGGCGGCGCCGGAAGACTGTGCGCCGTTCACACCGTAACTGTCGAGGGTCATGGTCGCGGCAGAGGCGAGGGTGCTGGATGCGGCGACGATCGTGGCCAGGGCAGACAAACGTGCAATGAGGTTCATGGGGAGTTCTCCTTGTGTTCCGCTTCCGCGGTGACACTGAACCCTTGTTGCACACTGACGGCCAAAGGCGGCAGCTCCAATGTGTCTCAGTATGGGACAGTCACGCGCTCGGAAGGTGGCCAGTTTCCCAAGTTCGCCACCCGAAGCAGGCGACGGTGAGAAGTGGCATTCCAAAATGTAGGAAGTTACTTGGACACCAGCTTTTCCGACCCTTTGCGCACATACGGCAGCCCGGCGCGGGACTTGCAGCAAACGCGACCAGCGCAGCGGCGCGCCATGTCGAGGGACAGCTGCTGTATAAGGGAGCGGGTGCTCTCTGTTCTGATTCTTACGCGCGACGAAGAGGCGGACTTGCCGGGCTGCCTTGCCTCGGTGCGCTGGTGCGATGACGTGCATGTGTTTGATTCAATGAGCACGGATCGCACGCGGGACATCGCACGGGAATGGGGGGCAACCGTGTATGAGCGGAAGTTCGACGATTACGCGACGCATCGCAACGCGGCACTGCGACGCATTTCGTTTCGGCATCCCTGGGTATTTCTGCTGGATGCGGACGAGCGGCTGACGCCAGAGCTGGCCGACGAGTTACAGCGCGTGGTGCGGGCGGGAGCCGTGGAGGGGGTTGCCGGCTACAGCGTAAGGCGGCGGGATTTCCTGTTTGGCACATGGCTGAAACATGCGCAGATCTCGCCCTTCTACATCCGCCTGGTGCGGCCGGAGCGGGCCCGCTACACACGGGCGATCAACGAGGTGCTGGAGGTGGAGGGAATGGTCGGCCGGCTTGAAGCACCGCTGGATCACTTTCCCTTTTCGAAAGGAATCGCCCACTGGATCCGGAAGCACAATGTCTACTCGACGATGGAGGCGGAGCTGATTGTGCGACAGCAGGGGCTGCAGAGGCCGTCGCTGCGGACCGCCCTGTGGAGCAGGGACTTCCACCACCGGCGCTTGCACCAGAAAGCTCTTTTCTACCGGCTGCCCGGACGTCCGCTGCTCAAGTGGATCTACATGGTGGTGTGGCGGCGAGCGCTGCTGGACGGGCGAGCCGGAGTCACGTACGCCACCCTCCAGGCAATCTATGAGTACTTGATCGTCCTGAAGACGCGGGAACAGCGTCGTCGCGGCGCCTGAGACAGAAGAGTTTTAGGGGGGAATGGTGCGCCCGAGACGATTCGAACGTCTGACCTACAGCTTCGGAGGCTGCCGCTCTATCCAGCTGAGCTACGGGCGCGCGCTGTCGTTAGCGTAGCATGAAGAGCTTGGGGCTTGGCGAACTGTGCCAGCGTCAACAGGAGAGTCATGATGATGCGTGGGGTGCTCGGCGTAGTTCTTGCGAGTGCGGCTTGTTGTAGAGCGATGGCGCAGGCGAGTAAGGGCCCTTCAGGTCCGTTGCCGAGTCCGGCGGCGACCGCCAGTACCACGCTCGACGGCAAATCGGTGGTGATCCGTTACAACTCGCCCGCGATGCGGGGTCGCAAGATCATGGGCGGCTTGGTGCCGTATGGCAAGGTTTGGCGGACGGGCGCAAACCCGGCGACGACGCTGGTGACGGCGGCGCACCTCAAAATTGGCACGCTGGATGTACCGGCGGGAACCTACACCAT
The DNA here is from genome assembly GCA_964249375.1 of uncultured Acidobacteriaceae bacterium. Taxonomy (GTDB): domain Bacteria; phylum Acidobacteriota; class Terriglobia; order Terriglobales; family Acidobacteriaceae; genus Edaphobacter. The sequence continues at coordinate 20,214 of CAXUCK010000001.1, read as the reverse complement.
CTATACGCTGCCCGGGGCGGAGACGTGGATGTTGATCGTGAACCGGCAGACCGGGCAGTGGGGCACGGTATACAACCAGGACCAGGATCTGGGGCGGACGGTGATGACGGCGAATCCACTGGCCATGCCGCTGGAGTCGATGACGATCTCGTTCGAGCACACGCACGGGCATACGACCGAGCTGCATGTGAAGTGGGAAAAGACCGATGAGTATGTGACGGTCGTGGCGGAGTAGGGCAGAGACAGAACGTACGTCGCAGCAAAGAGCCGCGGGCGGTTCCCGAGGCCCTTTCGCGTCCGGTTACCCGGCGATCACCACTCTTTCGCGGCAGTGTCCGGGGTGAGCGGCGTGCTGGCGGCAGGGGCCTTCCAGCGGAGGACGGGTTTGCGGGCAGCCGCGGTTTCGTCAAGGCGGCGCAACCGCGTCGTATGCGGTGCGGTCTTGACGAGCTCCGGATTTTCAGCGGCCTCTTGGGCGATTTGCTGAAGAGCGTCGATCAGCAGGTCGAGCTCTTCGCGCGACTCGCTTTCCGTGGGCTCAATCATCATCGCGCCCTGAACAACAAGCGGGAAAGACGTGGTGTAGGCGTGGAAACCGTAGTCGATGAGGCGCTTGCCCATATCGCCCGTGCGCACGCCGTTCTTGGCCTGGAGGCGGTCGGAGAAGACGACCTCGTGCAGCGAGCGAGTCTTGTACGGGACCTCGAAAAGCCCTTCGAGCTTGGCGCGGATGTAGTTGGCGTTGAGCACGGCGTCTTCGGTCGTCTGGCGCAGGCCGTCGGGGCCGTTTGCCAGAATGTACGCAAGCGCGCGGACGAACATGCCGAAGTTGCCGTAGAACATGCGGACGCGGCCAACCGTCTGCGGGTGGTTGTATTCGAGGCTGAGCTGGCCGGGCTCCCCATCGGTACGCTCCACGATCACCGGCGTGGGGAGGAACGGCTCGAGAATCTTCTTGCAGGCGACCGGGCCAGAGCCTGGGCCACCTCCCCCGTGCGGGGTGGAGAAAGTCTTATGGAGGTTGAGGTGCATGACGTCGACGCCGAAATCACCGGGGCGTGCCTTGCCGACGAGCGCATTCATGTTAGCGCCGTCCATGTACAGCAGGGCGCCTTTGGCGTGGAGGATTTCGGCGATGCGGGCGATGTCGGACTCAAAGACGCCGATGGTCGATGGATTCGTGAGCATCAGGGCGGCGGTGTCTTCATCCACCATGCGTTCGAGCTCGGCCAGGTCAACCATGCCCTGAGCATTCGATTTAAGGTTCGCGACTTCATATCCCACAATCGCTGCCGTAGCCGGATTCGTGCCGTGGGCGGAGTCGGGAACAATGATCTTTTTGCGAGGGTTGCCCTGGGCCTCATGGTAGGCGCGGATCATCAGGATGCCGGTGAACTCCCCGTGGGCGCCGGCCGCGGGCTGCAGCGTAATCGCGTCCATGCCGGTAATTTCAATGAGGGCGTCGGAGAGCACCTTCATGATTTCGAGCACGCCCTGCGAGAGATGCTCAGGCTGGTAGGGGTGCGCTTCGGCAATGCCCTCCAGGCGAGAAACCACCTCGTTCACGCGACCGTTGTACTTCATGGTGCAGGAGCCCAGCGGATACATGCCGAGGTCAATGGCGTAGTTCCAGGTCGACATGCGCGTAAAGTGACGGACAAGCTCGATCTCGGAAAGCTCGGGCATGACGCCGAGGTCTTTGCGAGCGAGATCGCCGAGCAGAGCGGAGGCGTCGACCGGGGGAACGTCGAGCTCGGCGAGGCGGTACGCTTTCTTGCCGGGGGAGGACTTCTCGAACATCAACCCTTCGTTCTGGTTGGTGTGAGTGGTGGCTTTGCGAGGAGTACCCTGAAACTTCGTATCTTGTGCGTCTGCGAGCTGGGGGGCGATAGCGGCCATGGAAAACTCCTGGTTCTAAAACTCTTGCATGTCGGCGGCGGAGCCGCTTTCTGAGTACGCGCCCGCATCCGGGCCGGACATGTCTTCCTCGCGCAGGCTGAGGGCGACGACGGCTCCATTGGAGAGCTTCAGCGTGAGGGAGCTGCCGTCATCGAGAGTAGCCTGATCCACTTCTTCGCCGATCAGGGCGCACAGCGCGTCGCGGTATCCCGGTTCGCCGAAGGAGACCGAGAACTCTTCCAGCAGAACGCTGGGCCATTCATAAAAGGTCAGCAGCGGGCCTTCAAACCGAAGCTGGAGGTAGTCCTGCACGAACTCGACAGCTTCCAGCTCTTCACCCTCAATCGCGCTAATGTCCATAGGTCTGCGTAAGCTCCTCTGGGTGGAGTGCTTCAAAGCGGGTCGTGGGCTCGCAACGAACGGGAAAGTTCACCGAGTTGGCGATAAAGCAGCGGCGGTTCGCTTCTTCGTGCAAGGCCGGGACCTGCGTCGCGTCGGAGCCCGGAGCCAGGACGACCTCGGGACGGAGGGTAACGAGCTCGAAGTGCCCGGTCTCAACGCCGGGGGCGGTGCGCATGATGCCTTCTGCGTGGTCCACATACGCCGTGACCACCACGCCGTCGATGGCGGCAAGGTGGAGAAACCAGAGCTTGTGGCAGGCGCTCAAGGAACCGACCAGCAACTGCTCGGGGTTCCATCGGCCCGCATCACCACGGAAGGCAGGGTCGGAGGATCCGGCAATCGAGTGTCTCCCTTCAGCTTCCAGCTCAAAGGCTCGACTATAGGCGTTGTAGGCGACAGTCCCCGGCCCCGGATTGCCGGTCCAGATGACAGTAACTTGGTACTTGTGGCGGTCGTCCATGGTCTTGCTCCTGAACGCTGTATTGGTTAGTGTGCCGCGGCCATCTCGTGTTGCGTTACGGCGGCAAGCGCCTCCGCTGCATGGTCCATCTCGGGGCGGGTGGTGAGCTCAGTGGCACACCAAAGACTGGCGTCGGAACCGAGTTCGGGGTACCACTTCGCGAGCGGAAGGCCGCCGATGATCTTCTGATCGAGCAGAGCGGTGTTCGCCGCTTCGGCTCCCCCCTCGATCGAGAGGACGAATTCATTAAAGCGTGGGGCTCCGTCGAAGAGAGCTTTCGCTCCCGCTTCGATCAGAGCGGACCGAAGAAAAGCAGCTTTGGCAAGGTTGTGCTCTCCCAGCTCGCGCAGGCCCTGCTTCCCATAAACAGCAAGAAACACCGTAACCATCATCGCGACCAGAGCTTGATTGGTGCAGATGTTGGAAGTCGCCTTTTCTCGGCGAATGTGCTGCTCGCGAGTGGAAAGAGTAAGGACGAATCCTCGCTTGCCATCGATATCCTTGGTCTCGCCCACGAGCCGGCCGGGCATCTGCCGGAGGAACTTCTCCTTACAGGCAATCACGCCGCAATACGGTCCGCCGTACGAGAGAGCAACGCCGAAGGACTGGGCTTCGAGCGAAACAATATCAGCCTCGGCGGGCGGCCGTACGATGCCCAGCGAAACGGCTTCCGCGATCGAGACGATCAGCAGCGCTCCTTTCTTATGGGCGATCTCAGCGATCGCCGCCACATCTTCGATCGTCCCGAAGAAGTTGGGGCTCTGGATCAGAACACAGGCCGTGTCAGAGGTAATGGCCTGGTCGAGCGAGTCGAGGTTGACCCGGCCAGTCTCGACCACGTAGGGTACCTCCGCAAGCGGGATCTCCTGATGGAGCGCGTAAGTGCCGATCACCTCGCGGTACTCGGGATGAACTGTGCGGGCGAGCACAGCAGCATTGCGGCCAGTCACGCGCACGGCCATCATGATCGCTTCAGCAGCTCCGGTCGAGCCGTCGTACATCGAGGCGTTCGCAATCTCCATGCCGGTGAGCTCGCAGATCATCGTCTGAAACTCAAACATCGCCTGCAGCGTTCCCTGCGCGATCTCCGGTTGATACGGGGTGTAGCTGGTCAGGAATTCACCGCGGGAGATGACCGTGTCGATCAGCACGGGGCGGTAGTGGCGGTAGACGCCGGCGCCCAGGAAAGACGTGTACCCAATCGCGTTCTTCGCGGCGAACTGCCGGAACCGATCAATAATTTCACTCTCCCCGTGCTGGCGGGGGATGTCCAGATCCCGGTGAAGCTGGAACTCGGCAGGGATGGTCGAGAACAGGTCGTCGATCGACGACACGCCGATCTCCTGGAGCATGGCAACGCGGTCGCTGGGAGACTTCGGGAGATAGCGCATACACGTCCTGACTTGCCTTAGTGGCCGGTTTCTTCGGCGATAAACGTTTCGTACTCAGCCGCGTTCAGAAGGCTCTCGCTTTCGAGCGCGTCGGTCAGCTCGATGCGGATGAGCCAGGTCGTATTTGCGGCGGTGTTGATGGTTTCGGGAGCGTCGGCGAGCTTCTCGTTCACCTCGGTGACCGTACCGGAAACAGGGGCATAGAGGTCACTCACGGCCTTTACACTCTCGACCGAGCCAAACGTGGATCCAGCCTGAATTTGCTCGCCGACCTTGGGCATCTCGACGAAGACGATGTCCCCAAGCGAGCTTTGGGCGTAGTCGGTAATGCCAATCGTGCCGGTCTCTCCCGAGACCTCGATCCATTCGTGCGACTTGCTGTAATGGTACGTTTCTGGATACGCCATCTGCTGGTTTCTCTCTCCGTGCTTCTGCTGCGCTGCAGCGTTGATTGTAGTAGGTGCGTTTCGATCCGACGGGCAGATCAAGCCGTCTTTTTAGGGCGCTTGTAGAAGGGCAGAGGAACCACCTTCGCTTTAACGAGGCCGCCGCGAATCTCGACCGCAAGCTCCGTTCCGGGCTCAGAGGTGGCCACGGGCACGTAAGCCATGGCAATGTTCTTTTTGAGGAACGGGGCAGGGGAGCCGCTGGTGACGACGCCGATACGCGTCCCGTCGAGCGAGCAGACGGGGTAGCCATCCCGCCCAATTCCGCGGTCGATCATTTCCAGGCCGACAAGTTTCTGGGTAGGTCCGCCCCCGGCCTGAATAGCTTCGAGAGCCGATTTGCCCACGAAGTCAGCCTTGTCGAGCTTGGCATAGCGGCCCAGGCCGGCTTCGAAAGCGTTCAGGGTATCGGAGATCTCATGGCCGTACAGCGCCATGGCCGCTTCCAGGCGAAGCGTGTTGCGGGCGCCCAGACCGCAGGGCACGATGCCGAACTCACGGCCGGCTGCGAGGACCTCATGCCACACGCGCTCGCTGGTCTGGACATCGGACGGAACGTAGATTTCGAAGCCATCTTCGCCGGTGTACCCGGTGCGGGCGATCAGGACGTTGCGGAGGCCGCATACCTCGCCCCAGGTGAACCAGTAATTTTTGATGGCAGACAGATCAACCGGGGTGAGCTTCTCGAGCACGTCCTGAGCGCGCGGGCCTTGGATGGCCAGCTGGGTGTAGAAATCGCTGAAATCATTCACGTGCACGCCCGGCATGTGGCCGATCTGCCGGCGCACCCACTGAATGTCCTTTTCTCGCGTGCCCGCGTTGATCACGATCAGGTAGTCATTTTCCGAAAGCTTGTGCACGATCACATCATCGACAAACGTGCCCTGCGGCGTCAGCATGGCGGAGTACTGCGCCTGCCCAACCTGCAGCCGCGAAGCATCGTTCATGCAAAGCTGCTGAACGGCAGCAAGCGACCCGGGACCGCGCAGTTGAATGTCACCCATGTGCGAGACATCGAACAGGCCGACGGCCGTCCGGACCGCCATGTGCTCGGAAATCAGCCCGGCGTACTCGACGGGCATGTCCCAGCCGCCGAAGTCGACCATTTTTGCGCGGGCTGCGCGATGAACCGCGTTCAGAGCCGTGCTGCGCAGGGCAGTGGCTGTCTCGGCCATGAGGTAGCTCCTTGGGGCGCTTTCAGACGTACGGGGCCGTCGTGGCGCATGCGATCAGGTTAGCATTCTCAGGCGTGTGCTCAGCGAGTTGGCGCTTGCTGGGCAAGAGCCCTGCTGACCGCTTCCCGGAGAGCTCCGTAACGCTCGTCGGTCGGGTCGCCGGACGTTCGCCAGCAGATGCCTCCGGCACTGTCCACGACGAAAACATAGGCCGCGTCCGGCTCGGCGAAATGCGCAACCGTTTTCCACTGCGCTTCGTTGCTGGTTATTGGCAGAAAGTGGGGCTGGGCCGCCGGGGCCACATCCCGAGCAATGGCATGGACGACCATGCTTCGAAGCAGCCGGGGAACCTCCTCAAGCACAGGCAACTCAAAGTACAGGACATTTGGGGATCGGCCGTAGTCGACGGCCAGGTGCTTCCCCCAGGCGGCGGCCGGCACGCGCGATTCCCTGCTGAACCCCACAACAAAGATGCCAACCTTGCCCTGGAGCGCTGCAGGCAGGTCGACCGTTTGCCCGGCGAGGGTAGCCCCATGCAGGGCTGGAATGCGCTCCGACCTCACCTCCGCCGTCCCCTGAGGGACGCCGGCCAGCGCCATCAGGAGCACCGGCAAATGACGGAGCAGGCGGGTACCGGAAAACCGGTCGTGGAGGTGGCGCACCGGACGCATGCGTGTTCAGATGCGGGTGAGTGTGGCGCGGCTACCGGTCCGGTCAGGGCTGGCGGTTGCGCTGGCGTGCCCGGACAAAGCTGCTGATGCAGAAGTAAGCGAACAGCGAAGCGACCGCCAGTGTCAGCACCAGGTGCAGGTGGTCTGTGGCGTTGGCCGGGGTCGATCGCCAGGCGAAACGCAGACGCCACGCTCCGAGAGCCGTCGCGGCCGCCACAAGGCCAAAAAAGAAGCCCGTGAACTCCAGCCAGAGCACACCGGAGAGGCGCCGCAGGGGCGCGGTCAGGGCCGAACTAAGCCGGCGCAAAGACTGCGTACCCCCGACTCGGCTGGCTCCGGCCCGAGTGCGGTCTGCCCTCGGTGTCGGCACGGAGGAGCCTCTCGAACGATCTGCATTACCTGCGTCGCTTGTGCGCGCGGAAGTGCCCGCACCCGCAGAGCGTTGCGGCTCCGGCTGCGGAGGGCCGCCCGGATTGGGCGCGAGTGCGGCGTCAACAGCTGAAACGGCCGTCTTTGCTGCAAGACGAGCTCCGACGCCCAGGACTCGACCGAATCGTACCGCATCCATAAGCACGAGTTTAGTCGAAGAGACACGCCGTCCGCCCCAACCAGCGTGAGCTCGCGTGCATCTCAAAGTCTGGACAGCACGGCCGGGAGGCGTTTGCACCACACCGTAATTCAAACGCTGCTGGCATGAAGGGGCGTACTGTGCGCAAACGGTTCTGGATCGTGTTGATGAGGAGTAAGTCAAAATGAAGAATTTCTTTCTCTTGTTGGGCGGCCTCTGTGCCGCAACCGCCGGCTTCATCGTGTGGGGGCCTAAACGGCGCGAGCCGGTCGACGAGTTGGCGCACAAACTCGAAGCGGCCTGGGCCGACCATCACACCGTCGTCTAGATGCCCCAATGGTGTCGTTGCAACCAGCCTCCCAGCGGCGTACTTTAGGTAGTAGTTCGGCGCACTTTGCCGTTCCAGCAAGAGTGTGCGGCTGGAATCTCTGGTGTCACACCTGGCATCGGAGAAGCGATCTGCTTCCCGGGAGGGTCATTTGAACCAGAAGGTGAAGAATCTGATCCAGAAGCTGGGCGAGGCCATCCATGAGTCCGTCTCCGAGTCTGAGGATATTGCGGTGGTAGTTCGCAGCATTCGCGAGCAGGGTTTCGATGTGCTGCTCATGCTCGAGGCAACCATCGGCCTCAACGAGGTGGACGCGGAAGAAGACGATGCGACCTCCGAGGGCGACGCTGGCGAGCTCAGCGGTCCGTTCACCCCCCATGATCTGAACTTCCTGAAATCGTTGCGAATCAGCGTCTCAGAAGATGGTGAGCCGTCGGTGGAGTCAAGTTCCTCAGACTGAACTGCGGAAGAGAGCTAAAGCCCGATCGTGCGCCCCGCTCGATCGGGCTTTGTCGTCTCGTGCGACCCGCATGGTAGACTCCCGACTTGCTATGACGCGGGGCCAGGATTCTGCATCCATGCTGTTGGCTTCGTCGTAGCGGGAGCTATGGATTGAGGTAGAGCAACATGCGAGATACGCTCGGAGTTCTGCTCGCCGGTGGTGCCGGCGAACGACTTTTCCCTCTCACGCGCGACCGGGCCAAGCCAGCTGTGCCGTTCGCCGGTCAGTACCGCATCATCGACATCACGCTTTCCAATTGCATCAACTCCGACCTGCGGCACGTCTACATCCTCACTCAGTACAAAGCACTCAGTCTGAACCGGCACATCCGTGAGGGTTGGGGATCAGTGGTCGCCCAGGAACTGGGCGAATTCATCGAGATCCTGCCGCCCATGCAGCGAGTGTCGAAGAACTGGTACACGGGCACCGCCGACGCGGTGTACCAGAACATCTACTCCATCGGTGCGGAAGAGCCCAAGCACGTGCTCATTCTGTCCGGCGATCACATCTACAAAATGAACTACGGCCTGATGAAGCAGCAGCACTGCGACTCAGGCGCGGACGTCACCATCGCAACGCTTCCCATCAATCCGGATGAGGTCTCGCAGTTCGGTGTAGTCGAAGTCGCGAAGAGCGGCGAGGTGACCGGCTTCATAGAAAAGCCCAAACAGACCGACGTCCGTTCGCCCTTCAATCCGGAAAAGGTGGATGCCTCCATGGGCATTTATCTGTTCAACACCGATGTGCTGTTGCCGGAGCTGATTCGCGACGCGGAGGACACCAGCTCAAAGCACGACTTCGGCCACAACATCCTGCCCGGGCTGCTCGGCCGCTTCAAGGTCAACGCCTTCAACTTCGTCGACGAGAACAAACAGCAGGCGCTTTACTGGCGCGACGTCGGAACGCTCGAGGCGTACTACGACGCCAACATGGATGTAGCCGGCGTAACGCCCACGTTCAACCTCTACGACAAGAGCTGGCCCATGCGCACTCGTCCCTACCAGTACCCTCCACCGAAATTCGTCTTCGGGGAGCCAGGCCGCACCGGTATGGCGATGAACTCCATCGTTTGTTCAGGAAGCATCGTGTCAGGAGCTGTGGTGCGCAATTCCGTGTTGTCGCACGACGTTCGCGTGAATTCGTACTCCGATGTCGACTCATCCATCATCTTTGCGCACGTCAATGTCGGCCGTCACTGCCGGATCCGCCACGCGATCATCGACCGCGACGTACACATCCCAGACGGAACCGTCATCGGCTATGACCCGGTGGAGGACAAGAAGAATTACTTCGTCTCCTCAAGCGGGCTGACCGTAGTGACGCGCGACTACTCCGTCTACGAGAACCCGGTGTCGCCGGAGTTCATGCAGAACACCTTCTGACGCGGGGAGAGAGTCGCCGACACCCCTGCGTGGTCATTCTCCGCACCACATCACGATTGGTTCCCGCGCGAGCTACTTATGCCCAAAGCGGTACACCACGCCGCCGGAAACGGAGACGAACTCCCGCAGCTCCGTCCCAAAGTGCTCCAAAATCAGGTCGGGCTGAACCCGGATGGCCAGGTTCCGCGAGTGATTGAAATCGATGCTGCCGCCAAGCGCGTAAAAAGGCTTGGTCCGATTGGAATAAAGACCGAGGTCGGCAGTTGTATACGGCGTACCGCCCGGATAATCCCGAATCGCTTCATCGAATACCCCGTGGGAAACTCCAGCCAGAGCGTGGTAGTCAACGGCTGCATACCGGCCCTTGGGACCGCGGTACTGCACGCCGGCCATGCCGATGTTCTGTGTCACCAGCACACGGTTGAAGCCATGGACGGGCAGCACCGGGGTCGTGCCCGCCTCGAACCGGTAGTCGGCTGCTACGCCGAGCCGGTCAAATAACCACCACGTCCCCATCACCTCGCCGCCGCCTAGATTCATGCGTTTGGGCAAATCCTGGCCAGCCTGAAAATTCATAAAGCTCAGGCCACCGTACACTTCGTACTTGTTCTGGTAGTCGGCGAGAGGCCTTGGAGCGAGCTTGCCGTTTTGCGCCGGTGCGGCAGCGGCTCCGGCGAGAAGCAAAGCCATGCCCAGGGCGCCTGCCAAAACACTCTTGCGCGACCGTTGTGCGCTCCCCTGGGTGTGTCCAAAAATCGTGGTCAAAATAATCGTCTCTCTCCTGCTTCCTTGCCCGGCTGTGTCGGTCCCGGAAGCCATCTCCAAAATATACCGTTTATGCACCATCCGGCTGTGTCGTCGTCGCGTAAGCAAGAGAGAGAAGTGCTGTGCGACAATGGGGAAGCCGCCCCGAGCCAGCGCTCCGAGGCTGTAGGAGATACCATGGGCGAACTATTTACTCCCGGACATTTAGTGATTCTGGCTATCGCCGTCATCGTGCTGTTTGGCGGCAAGAAACTGCCGGAACTCGGCAAGGGCCTGGGTGAGGGCCTCAAGGGCTTCAAGGATGGCATGAAAGGCATGACGGACGACGTCACGAAGCCTGCCGACACCACACATGCTGTTCCGCCCAATGCAACCACCATCATCTCTCCGCAGGAAACCACCACCACCCGGACCGGGGAAATCGTCAGTAAGTAGCTTGCTCCCCCCATGTGAGAACCCCGAAGTGCCTGACGGCATTTCCGGCGATTTCAGTCAGCGGGCATCGGCGGGGCTTCTCATGCCGTCTGATCCGAAATGAAGCTGAAATCCCCGTTTCTCATCAAGCCGCATACGCGCGTCAACCTGGCAAAGTACAAAACAGACGAAACCGGCGGCTACAAGAGCGCCGATGACGTCGTGCCCGTGATAGCGAAGCATCGCGACCGTATGGAGGCCCTGCAGGAAGTGCTCTACGCGGGAGAGCAAAAGGCGCTGCTCATCGTTCTGCAGGGCATGGACACCGCTGGCAAGGACGGAACCATCCGTCAAATCTTTTCAGGCATCAACCCGCAGGGCTGCAGCGTGTCCTCCTTCAAGGTGCCGAGCGCCCTTGAGGCGCGTCACGATTTCCTTTGGCGTTGTCATGCTCAGGTGCCCCCTCGAGGCATGATAGGGGTCTTCAACCGCTCCCACTACGAAGATGTGCTTTCTCCCGTCGTGCACGGGTTGATCAGCCAGAAGACAGCCGGCGAGCACATGGAGCAGATCAACGCTTGGGAGCAGATGCTGTCCGACAACGGCGTCACCATCCTCAAGCTCTTCCTCCACATCTCGAAAAAGGAGCAGCATGAGCGGCTGCAGGCACGGCTGGATACGCCGGACAAGCACTGGAAGCTGTCGGAGGCGGACTTCAAGGAGCGGCAGTTCTGGGACGACTACCAGGCAGCGTATGAGGCCATCCTCTCCACCACAAGCCGCAAGCACGCGCCGTGGTTTGTGATCCCGGCGGACAAGAAGTGGTTTCGGAACGTGGCGATCTCGCAGATCCTGGTCGATGCCATGGGAGCGATGGATCTTAGATACCCCAAAGCAACGTTTGACCCGACAGCAGTCGATTTGGACGGGTTTGAGACGCAGCCCTCGGCAAAGCGCCCAAAGGAGAAGACCGCCAAGCCGGGGACGGAGGCAAAGTCGCCAACGAAGAAGTAGCGGCTCCCGCGATCAAACGGTGATCATGACGACGGCAACGGCCGCCACCGCCATACCCCACCCTTGGCGGGGAGAGAGGCGCTCCTTCAACAGGGCACCCGCGAGCAAAATAGTTGAGGCAGGATAGAGCGACGCCAGAACAGCTGCCGTGTCCAGGCGGCCGGCGCGCGTCGCAGCGATAAACAGCAGATTTCCCGCGGTATCGCCGGCAGCGGTAAGCAATGACCAGAAGATCGCGGCTGACGAGATGCGCGATTTCCCCACCCAACTGGCGCGATTGACCGAAAAGACAGCAACCAGCAGGCCACAAAACGTCAGGCTGCCGACGCGCGCAATTGCTAAGGGCCACACGACGCCCCCTGTAGCTCCAGCCATGCGCAGCGCTATAAAGTACACGCCGAATCCTGCCCCGGCTCCCACGGCGAGCAACACAGTATGGGTCGCGACCGGGCGATCGGGATCGGTCGGACCAGCCGCGATCAACCAGATAGCAGCCCCTGCGACAGCAAACCCGGTGAAGCGGAGCAGGCCGGGGGTGCCCTCGATCAAGCTCGACAGCGTTGCCGGCAAAGCCGCCGCCACCAGCCCGCTCATCGCGGCCGAGGCGCCCATCGCTCCTCGCGCGAGAGCCACGTAAAACGCCGTCAGCGACACCCCGCCAGCGACGCCGGCCGCTATCGCCCACAGCATCGGCCGGCCCGCGGGAAAAGCGTCCCCGCGAACCCAGAGAAGGAACAGGAGACCGCACAGGCTCGCGGCATGGCTGATCAGGATTACCCGCAAAGCAGCAGAGACGGTGCCGCCTCCACGCTTCACGCCCATCCCTCCCGAGAAATCGCCGAACCCCCAAAGCAGAGCTGCGGCAAGAGCCAGAGGAGCGCTGGAAGTCAGGAAAGTCAAAGGACGATTCCGTCTAGTGGGTCGTCGTCGTGGCAGATCCAGGCTGCATCATGTTCTGCGCAGTAGGGTAGTAGCCGGTTTTTGCAATCACGGTAAGACCAGGGCGCAGAACACGCACATCAATCGGACGGAACTTGCCATCGATGAACGGCTCGCGCGAGTAGTAGCCCACGGTGTACATGGTGCGCACCTCTTCGGTGATGTGGGCAAAACTCTGCTCGATCCCCTTGGTGCGTAATTCCGGATCCACCTGGCCGCCCGTAGCCGCCGCGTATTGCGGAAGCAGGTTGTCCCGCATCTCGAGCGGGATGTGAATCCGATCCACAAATCCGAGACCAGGAATGGTCGGAAGATCGTGAACCAGCGTCGCAAACACCGCGATATTGTTTTCCTGCAGATAGTGGACCACGTCCTTGTACTTCACGGCGCTGCCGTACTCTTTCCCATCCGAAATCACGTAAACAATGCGGCGCCGGCCTTTGCCGGTTCGGGCAGTCGCTTTTGCGGCTTCAAAGATCGCGTCGTTCAACGTGTGCGACTCTTTCGGCACATTGGTGGTGGTGCTCATGCTCGTGCCATGCCGCGCATTGGTGTTCGGGTCGATGTAGGCCTGCGCCCCGTTGTTGATGTTGATGTTGCTTTCGAGCCCCTCCCCGGGAGCGTAGTACATCGCTTCCCGGCCCGTCCCTTTGGAGCGCTCAATCACCGCACTCAGGCGTGCGCTCTGGGCAGCTGTAAAGTCGGTCTGCATCTTCGGGCCGTTGTTGTACGTAAACACCGCCACCTCGTCATATGGCGAAAAAGCCCCCTGGATAGAGCTGATGGCATTGTTGATCTTGGCCATCGTGTCCGGCGTCACGCTCTGGTCGATCACCAGGGCCACCGAAAGCGGGAATGGGTCCGTCGTCCACAGCGTAATGTGCTGCCGCACATTGTTCTCATACACACGCACGTCGCGCCACGTCAGACCAGCGACAAGCTGGTTGTGCTTGTCCTTCACCGTAAACGGCACCTGCACAAAGTTCACCGTCACCGGAGCCAGCGTGAACGCCTTCAGGCCTTCTCCTTCCGGCGCAGGCCCGTCATCCGGGTGTGTCTCCTGCGGAGCGGCCGAAGCAGGCAGGCTGGAAACCGGAGCGTTCGCATCGCTCGGCGCAGGCGCTGCGGGCAACTGTGCCGGTGTGCCCTGGCCAGGCGTCACACCTCCCACCGGCAGCGTCGTCTGCGGCCGGGGGGCGTCCGGAATACTCTGCTGCTGCGGCGGTGCAGCTTGCTGTCCGCTCCCCAGACGTGAAACAGACCCGAACAACGCAATCGTCAGTGCACCCGCAACCAAACTCTGCCTGGCCAAACCGAAACCCTCCGCATCGCTGAGCGTCGGCGCGACCTGCGCCCTACGCAAAAACAACGCCAGGCATGAGCTTATCAGCCCGGCTCCTGCCGTTCGCGTCTGCTTCCGCCCTCAGCCGCTTTGACGTTCCGTGCTGCCCGGGCGTTGCGCCAGACGCGAACCGGAAGCCGGTCCACCCCTGGCCCTTCCCAACCGATCTCCCACTGCGTTGCTGACTTCCCGGCCACGCGCATCGTCTAACGCAGCATGGCCCCGCTTCGCCTTGCACCCATCCTTGCAACCCTGCTTTGGCTCGTTCCCGCCATGCCACTCATCGCGCAGGAAGCGCCGACGCCCGGCGGTCCTCCTCCGGCCAGCGATGCCGCCGCGCCGGTCGACACCGGCGACACCCAGACGCTAAAGGTCAACGTCAACCTGGTCAACGTGCTCTTCTCCGTACGAGACAAGAACGGCTACATCACCAACCTGCACAAGGACGACTGTCAGATCTACGAGGACAAGCAACTCCAGACAACCAAGAACTTCACCCAGGAAAAGAACCTGCCGCTCACGATCGGCATCCTGCTGGACACCTCCGGATCGCAGACCAACGTCCTTCCGCTCGAGCAGGAGTCCGGTGCCGAGTTCCTGAAGACGGTGCTGACGCCGAAAGATGAAGCGTTCCTCATCTCGTTTGACATCAACGTGGATCTGCTGACCGACTACACAAACTCGCCGCGCGAGATCAAGCGCGCCATCGACAAGGCAACGATCAACACCGGCGCTGGAACCGGATCAGTGACCGGCAACGGAAGCCCGCGGGGCACGCTCCTCTTCGATGCCGTGTACCTCGCGGCCCACGACAAGCTGCGTCAGGAGGCCGGACGCAAGGTGCTCATCCTCCTCACCGACGGCGGCGACCAGGGCTCCCAGGAAACGCTGAAAACCGCGACCGAGGCCGCGCAAAAGGCGAATGCGCTCATCTACGTCATCCTGATCGCGGACCGTGGATTCTATGGTGGATTCCAGATGGGCTACTCCGGCGACCGTGACATGGAAAAGCTGGCCACCGACACCGGCGGCCGTGTCATCAATGTCGGCAACAACGGCAAGCGGCTCGAGGAAGCGTTCAATCAGATCCAGGATGAGCTGCGAACGCAGTACCTGGCCAGCTACACCCCCAGCAACCTGAAACTCGACGGCACGTTCCGTAAGCTCGACATCACCTGCGGCAAAGGGCCGAAGGTGCAAACCCGCAAAGGCTATTACGCCATGGCAGATAACGCCGGCAACGACTAAACCCAGGCACCTGAAACAAAACGCGGGGCAGCCGCATCCGGCTGCCCCGCGTTCCCTGCAAAAGCCTCGCCTAAACCCCCACAGCCTCCGCCACGCGCACGTCGACTGGCGTAAGCCAGTTGTGCCGGTCCGGCTTCGTGCCGTTCACGATGCCGAAAAACTCGTCGTGAAGCGCGCGCGTAATCGGCCCCATGCTGCCATCCTTGCCCACGGGAATGCGATCCACCGATCGCAGGTGCGTCACCTCTGCCGCGGTGCCGGTAAAGAACGCCTCATCCGAGATGTACAGCAGCTCGCGGGGCAGCGCCTGCTCCACAACCGGAATCCCCAGATTCTGGGCCAGCGTGATAATCGAAGACCGCGTAATCCCATTCAGCACAGAGTTGGCAAGCGGCGTCGTATACAGGACCCCGCCGCGCACCAGAAACAGGTTCTCCCCCGAGCCCTCGGAAAGGTACCCGTTGGTGTCCAGACCAATCCCCTCGGCATACCCGTTGATCTCTGCTTCCATCCGGATAAGCTGCGAGTTCATGTAGTTCGCCCCCGCCTTCGCCAGCGTCGGCATGGTATTCGGAGCCAGGCGATTCCACGAGGAAACGCACACGTCCGCGCCCTCCGTTCCAGGAACGTACTTCCCCCACGGATAGTTGGCGATAAAAATTTCAACCGGACTCGTCAGCGGGTTCACCCCGGCTTCCCCGTATCCGCGAAAGGCAAAGGGGCGAATGTAGCAGGGCGCCACCCCATTGCTCTCGACCACATCCACCACCGCATCCGAAAGCTGCTCGGCGGTATAGGCCAGCGGCATGCGGTAGATCTTCGCCGAATCATGAAAGCGGGCCATATGCTCGGGAAGCCGGAAAATGCCCGCCCCGTCGCCCTGCTTATAGCAGCGAATCCCCTCAAAGATCGACGAGCCGTAGTGGACAACATGGCTCATCACATGGATCTTGGCATCATTCCACGGGATCAGATCGCCGTTGTGCCAGATGTTTTTCGTAGTTTGGAGAGGCATTGGGTCACTCCTTGACGCGTCGCAGGTCCGCGTGAATACCGAGTTCTGAGGGTATCAGACGGCAGCTTTTAGGAATGCCGAAGAAGCCGCGATTGTCCCCCGGCATCCAGGGAACCGTCAGGTGGCCGGGGCGAACCGTGGCGTGGAATAATGGCGCAACGATCCGGTACCCGTCTGCCAAGAGGGCACATGCTGACGCGTGCGCCGGATGCGGCGCGCGGCTGCGCCCGACCCTGGGGAGATGGAACATGCAACAAAGCGGCCGTCGATTCGCCGGCATTCCGTATCAAATGCTGGCGATCCTGCTCTGCCTCTTGCTAGCCCTCGCAATGATCCTCAACACCGAAATGAGTGGCGAGGCCATGTGGTTCTGGTACGCGACGGTATTTCGTCAGGGCGTGAAGCTCTATGCCGATCTCCACTTCGCCTTGCAGCCCCTGTTTGTGCTCGAGACGGCGGCGTGGACGCGAATTTTTGGCAGCAACCTCATCCTCTATGAAGTCCCCGCGGTCTTCCACGCGTTGTTTCTGGCCGTGGGAATCTACCTCGTTCTGCGCGAATCCGACTGGCCGGAGTGGCAAAAAGCCATTGTGCTTTTCAGCACCTTCGTCTTCACGGTGTGTGGTCACTCGTATCGCTTCGACGACTACCACGTCCTGACCGAAGCTCTCGTCATCTACGCGGTGTATCTCCTGCTGCGCATTGGTCGGCTCACAGATCAAGAGAACACCCGGAAAGAGCTCACGCTGGGGGCGTCGCTGGGGCTGGTCTGCGGCTTGACCATGATGACCCGCATCACCGACGGAACCGCCCTGGCGGTGGCCGCCGGGGTGAGTCTGGCGGTGATGGCGCGGCGCCAGAAAGCCGCTGGCCTGGCCGTCTTTGTCGCAATCATCGCACTTGTCCTGATCGTGGTCGTCCGGCTCACCGGGGATTCGCTGTCTGCCTGGTCCTCAAACAGCATCTTCCGCGCCGCGGCGAATAAAGGCGGAACCGGCAGCATCTTCGCGGCGCCCTTCGGCATGGTCCGCAACACATTTTTCATCTTTGTACATAGGAGAAAGTTAGATCTCGCCATGGTGGCGATGGCTCTCCTCGGACTGTGGCTCGTGCGTCGCAAGGGCAACGCCACGCGGTGGATTGTTCCAGTCCAGGTAGCTTTCATGCTGCTCCTTCTGCTGCTGACCAGCCTTCGGCAAAGGTTCTATCCCGGCGATGGCTTCTTCTTCGAATACATGGCTGTCGTCGCCACGCTGGGCATGTACGTGCTCGCGCTCGCGGCTGCCACCCGCTGGATCCGTGCGTGGAGGCAAGGTGGCGCCTGGGACGCGCGGGAAGTTCTGCTGCTGATCCCCATCTGTGAGTGGGCTTCCTATGCGGCCGCCTCGTCCGCCGAACCCATCCTCAACTACTACGCGCCAGCAGCCGTGGTGCTCCTGCTCATCCCCGTACTGCGTCCCTTCGGACGATCCGCGCGATGGGCCGAGCTCTCGGTAGTCAGCCTGTTGGTGCTGCTCAGCCTCAACGGCGTGCTCAGCAAAATCGCCATGCCTTACTCCTGGCAGAACTACTCTTTCCCGACCATGTTTACCCGCCGACAGTGGATCCATCACCCGGTCTACGGGCCCATGTACATGGATCGCTGGAATCTTGATTTCAGCGAGCACGTGTGCTCCAACATCGGCGCCGTTCCCGGAAAAACACACCCGGAAGTGCTCTCGCTGCCCTACCCGTACCCAAACTACTTCTGCGACACCCCGCCCTGGCACAACTACGTCCAGACCTTCTTCGATACAGCCAACCGAGCCACGATCGACCATCTGATGGCAGAGCTTCAGGAGCACCCGCCGGAGTGGATCGTCTATCAACGACAGATCAACATTCTGGTCGGGGCGGAGCGGCTGTATAACCACCGTCATCCGCTGGCACAGCGCGACCTGGACCTGTTCCTCCTAAGAAAACTCGCCTCAGGCGAGTGGACGCTGGTCTACCGCAGCGGATACCTGAGGCCGGAGTACTGGAAGACCTGGGACGAGACAGATTGGTACGTCATCCACACCCGGCCGGCCGTTCCAGGAGCTCCCCATCCGCCAATTCCACCGGTGACGGCCAGCACCAAGGGGCTTGGGGAAGACTAAAAACAATCGCGTCTTCGCAAAATCCGCGCGTGCCACAATAACCGAGAGATGTTTGATCCAAATGTTGCAGCACTCACGCGCCTGGGGAGCTCGGCCTACGTCCGGTTCTCCCTTCTGGCCCTCAGCTCCATCTTCTTCCTGGTAGATCCCTTCGCCGCCCTTCCCACCTTCCTCTCCGTAACCGCTGACCAGGACCCCGCCAAGCGCGTGCGTACCGCCCGAAAAGCCTCCCTCACGGCGCTCGTCATCCTTAGCGCCTTTGCGGCCGCCGGGCAGTACATCTTCCGCATCTTCGGCATCACCCTGCCGGCGTTCGAGGTCGCTGGCGGCATCATCCTTCTGCTCATCGGGCTCGACATGCTCGAAGCGAAGCGCTCGCCCACCCAGGAATCCACCGGCGATACAGAAGCCGCCTCCAGCAAGGACGACGCCGGCGTCGTTCCCATGGGCATCCCCATGCTGGCCGGCCCCGGCGCCATCACCAGCGTCATGGTCCTTGTCGGGCAGGCCCGCAACTTCGGCGAGCACCTGGCCATTTACGCCGCCATCCTCATCACCGCCGCAGCATCCTTTCTGGTGCTCGGCAGCGCCGTTCGCGTGGCGGAGGCACTCGGACAAACCGGCATCCGCATCCTTGTCCGCATCATGGGCCTGCTTCTGGTCGCTCTCGCCGTGCAGGACTTCGTAAATGGCATGGTCGATCTCGGCATCATCGCCCGCCCCTAAGCATCAGCGTCGCGACATCAGCGCTGCCGCCCTGCGCGCCACACGCTAATGCACCACAAAGGCCGCCGCTGCCGCCGCAATCCCCAGAAGTCCAAGCCCGACCGCAAACAGAACGTACAGCCATCGGCGCGTAAGCAGCGTAATCGACGCCAGAACCACCGCAATCTGCAACAGCGCCTCGCCGAGATCAAACCGTGCCGCACGCCGTTCCGCGATCCCGACTTCTGCTTCCAGCTTCTTGGCTTCGGCAGTGTCCTCGTCCAGCTGTTCCTGCGCCCGCTCCTGGCGCGTTTTGTATTCGGCTAACTTCGCCTGCAGCACGGCCGGGCTGATCCCCGGCTGCAGCGACAACATATCCGCCGCAAGACCAACTTCAGCCTGCCGGATCCGTCGGCCCTGATACTCGCTCCACTGGTCAGAGGCGCGCGCCTGGAAAAGAACGGCTTCCGTATGCTCCCGATGACTGAGCACTGTCACCATGGCGACCAGCACCGCCAAAACGCTGATAATCAGGGAGACCCGCTTCAGGCTGGCCTCTCCCGCCTCCTGCATCTCTTTCGAAAATTCCTGCATTTCCGTTGGTTCCATGGCCGGGATTGTAGCGCGAGCCGCCCGCTCAAGGCTGCCCGTTGGAGGAAAACGGGCAGGGCTGGAAATTTGCACAGCAAAACGCTTGCACTTCCGCCCCTCCCTTGCTATTCTCAGGAAGTCGCAGCGATCGAGTGACCGAAAGCAACCAAGTCGCCCAGGTCAGTCTGAGACATCGAAACGAGAATTTGCAACCGGAATAACGTTGCGATACTCTAATCGAGCACAAGGCTTCTCCTCCTGGTAGGTCAGCATCAGAGGAACGAAGCGCAGTCCAAGCGTTTGTACGCGTTGACGGCCCAGCCGCTCGCCCCAAGCCCAAGTCACTGCAGCAAAACGAAGGAGCTAAGCGCTCCGCGACTCGGCTCGAGTCGTACCAGATGTTTTTAGACTTGGGAAGCAAGCGATGATAAGCGTGACGAACGCAAAGCTTGACTCAATGCGAGTCGAGTGATAATCTCAGAAAGTTCGCTAAAAACCGGTTGGCAGCTGAAGCGCCGCCGGATCCCAGGTTTACACAAGTTCGAGGACACAAGCTCATGGCTCTGCCTGGCTGGTCCTTGATCCAAAAGCTACCCGCTAAGGCGGATGTAGTTCCGGATCTTTGACAACATAGTTGAACGTGCCAGTCGTGAGAAGAAGCAAGCTTCGGTTTGTTCATTCTCACTAGGTATAAACTGCAGCTCTTTTTCGAGCAGCTGCAGCCGCTCGGTCTGTCCCCGACCCCTGTCGGTGGACGCGAGCACACCAAGATTAAACGAGAGTTTGATCCTGGCTCAGAATCAACGCTGGCGGCGTGCC